>NZ_JBIIAW010000091.1:0-12266 GCF_044239695.1 Pseudolysinimonas sp.
GCGTGCGGCGCTCCGCCGCACCGACCGCCGCACCGCCGTCGTCGGCGCGGTGCTCCGCCACGCTCCGGCGCTGTATGCCGCGCACTTCGCGATCGGGCTCGCCGTTCGGCGCAGCGCGATCGTCCGGGCGCTCGCCCGCGCGGTGCGTCGAGGCATCAGCGCCCCGGAGCGCTTCCAGGAAAGGAGGATCGATGCCGACGGCTTCGCATCCTGAGAACCATCGAAACGGCCACGAGTTCCGTGCGTGGGTCACATCCGCCGTGCGGCTGTTCGGGCAGACGCTGCTCGCCCGCATCGGATTCCTGCGGGCTGGCTCGGCACGGGCGCGCACTGTCGTGCTCGCGTCGAACGGCGATGCCAACATCGGCGATGTCGCGCTCCTCGAGGCGTTCGTCTCGACCGTCGGCGGGCCCGTCCTGGTGATCGCCCGGGATCCCGCCAGCTATCCCTTCATCGCCGACCTGGGCTCCCGGGTCGAGGTCGAGCGCACGTCGATGATCTGGGGGTCCCGGGTGCACCGCATCCGATCATTCGTGCGGTTCGGCGCCGCGCTCCGCGGCGCCCGGGCGTTCGTCGTGATCGGCGCCGACAACATGGATGGCGGGTACGGCGATCACTTCGCCGTCACCGAGTGGGCGAGTGCGATCATCGCGCGACGACTCGGGGTCCCGAGTCGGATCGCCGGCTTCAGCTGGAGCGCCGAGCCGAGCTCGGCGGCGGTGCGTGCGTTGCACCGGGCCGCTCGCGCCGGAGTGGAACTCTTCCCACGCGAGCACCTGTCGGCAGACCGTCTCCCCGAGCCGTCGCGTGGTTCGGCGGTCGTGACGGCCGACCTCGCCTTCCTGCTCGCCGAGCCGGTGCCCGACGAGCGCTGGACACCGCACGTCGCCGATCTCCGCGAACGCGGGGCGACGGTGTGCCTGCTCAACGTGAGCGCCCTGATCGCGTCACGCGTGGACCTCGCGGCCGACTACCGCGCGATCGTGGCGGGGCTCGTCGCCGAAGGCCATCACGTCGTCGTGGTGCCCCACGTCGGCGGGCACGGCAATGACGACCGAACGGCGGCGCGCGTCGCACTCGGGGTGCAGGGCGACTCCGCCGACATCACGTTCGTCGAGGATCTGCTGGCCCCGCGGGAGATCAAGGCTCTGGCCGCCGAGGCCGACCTCGTCGTGACCGGGCGGATGCACCTGTCGGTGCTCGCCATGAGCGTCGGCACCCCGGCGATCGTCTTCGCCACGCAGGGCAAGGTCGAGGGGCTGCTGGGACATTTCGGACTCGCGAAGTTCGCTCTCGTACCGTCGCCGGGACTCGCGGTGCGGGTTCTGGAACTGGCCGGCGACCGCCCGAGGCTGGCCCGGGCGCGGGCCGAGATCTCGGCCGCACTTCCCCGCGTGCGCCGGCTCGCGGCGCAGAACCTCGCGGGACTGCCGCTTCAGGGGGTCGGCGCGGATCACGCGACGGCGGGAACGGGGCGCGCATGAAGCTCTCGGTCATCGGCTGCGGCTACCTCGGAGCCGTTCACGCGGCGAGCATGACGAGCCTCGGTCACGACGTCGTGGGGATCGACGTCGACGAATCGAAGATCGCCTCGTTGCGTGCGGGTCGGGCCCCCTTCTTCGAGCCCGGTCTGTCGGCGATTCTGGAGAGCGGGCTGGCGTCAGGCCGGCTCGCGTTCTCGACCGATATCGCCGAGGCGGCGGATGCCGACGTGCATTTCATCGCCGTCGGAACTCCTCAGCGCAGGGGAGCGTACGCCGCGGACCTGACGTACGTCGATGCCGCCGTCGCCGCGCTCGTCCCGATGCTCCGCCCGGGGGTGCTCGTCGTCGGCAAGTCGACCGTGCCGATCGGAACCGCGGCCGGGCTGGCGGACCAGATCCGGGAGACCGGCGCGGAACTGGCGTGGAACCCGGAGTTCCTGCGCGAGGGCTTCGCGGTGCAGGACACGGTGACGCCGGACCGTCTGGTGTACGGCGTGCCCGAGGGCGAGAGCGGTGTCGCGGCACGTGCCACCCTCGACCGCGTCTACCGAGACGCCGTCGCCGCGGGAACCCCCGTCGTCGTGACCGACTACGCGACGGCAGAGCTCGTGAAGGTGGCGGCCAACGCCTTCCTGGCGACCAAGATCTCCTTCATCAACGCCATGGCCGAGATCTCCGAGGTCGTCGGCGCGGATGTGACCCACCTGGCCGACGCGATCGGGCACGATGCGCGCATCGGCCGGCGGTTCCTCAACGCCGGCGTCGGTTTCGGAGGCGGGTGCCTGCCGAAGGACATCCGTGCATTCGTCGCGCGGGCCGAAGAGCTCGGCCGCGGAGAGTCGGTCGCGTTCCTGACGCAGGTGGATGCGATCAACCGCCGCCGACGTGACCGCGTCGTCGAGCTCGCCCTCGCGGCCGTCGGCGGCGAACCGCATCGCGCCCGGGTCGCCGTGCTGGGTCTGGCGTTCAAGCCCGACTCGGATGACGTGCGCGACTCACCCGCTCTCGACGTCGCCGTCCGGCTGCACGGTCTCGGCGTCGACGTCGTGGCGACGGATCCGGAGGCGGTCCCGAACGCACGTCGGCTGCATCCGCAGCTGAGCTTCACCGCGGCGCCCGAGGACGCGTTGCAGGGCGCGGATGCCGTGGTCCTGGTCACCGAGTGGCCGGAGTACCGCGCGCTGGACCCCGTCATCGTCGGCGGGCTCGTGCGCAACCGGACGATCATCGACGGCCGCAATGTGCTCGACCCCGCCGCGTGGCGCGCCGCGGGATGGACCTACCGAGGAATGGGGAGACCATGACCAGTGATCGCGTGACGAAGGCGGTGATCCCGGCCGCCGGTCTGGGGACCCGGTTCCTGCCGGCGACGAAGGCGATGCCGAAGGAGATGCTCCCCGTCGTCGACAAGCCCGCGATCCAGTACGTCGTCGAAGAGGCGGTGGCGGCCGGACTGAACGACGTGCTGATGATCACCGGCCGCAACAAGAACGCGCTCGAGAACCACTTCGACCGAGCGACCGAGCTCGAGTACCTCCTCGAGACGAAGGGCGACATCGACCGGCTCGCGGCCGTGCATCACTCCACCGACCTCGCCCGCATGCACTATGTCCGTCAGGGTGATCCGCGCGGCCTGGGTCACGCGGTGCTGCGCGCCCGGATGCATGTCGGCGACGAGCCCTTCGCGGTGCTGCTCGGCGACGACCTCATCGACACCCGGGACCCGTTGCTCGAGCGCATGATCGGGGTCGCGGGTGCGCGAGGCGGCAGCGTCGTCGCGTTGATGGAGGTGGACCCGCTCACCGCTCACCGCTACGGCATCGCGACCGTGGTGCGCACGCGGGACGACGATGTCGTGCGCATCACCGGCCTGGTCGAGAAGCCCCCGCTCGGGACGGCTCCCTCGAACCTCGCGATCATCGGGCGCTACGTCCTCGACCCGGGCGTCTTCCCGGTTCTCGAGACCGTCGCTCCCGGCCGCGGCGGGGAGATCCAGCTCACCGATGCCCTCCAGGAGCTCGTGCACGTCGCCCCCGGCGTGCACGGTGTCATCTTCCGGGGCCGACGCTACGACACCGGCGACAGGCTCGACTACCTCAAGGCGGTCGTGCAGCTCGCCGTCGACCGGTCGGACCTCGGACCTGACTTCGAGCCGTGGCTCGAGGAGTTCATCGCGGCCCGCGCGGAGCTGCGCTCCGGGCGCGTCGGCGCCTGACCGTCTGGCCCGCACGGACGACGACGACCAGCAGCGCGCCGAGGAGCGCGCCGCAGAGATTCGCGGCGAGGTCGGCTCCGGTGGCGATGCGGGCGGGGCGACCGACCAGCTGCCCCAACTCGACGACGCCGGACACGGCCAGACCGAGTACCGGGGCGATCCACCAGCGTGCGGGTCGGACGGCGGCCGCGAGCATGGCTCCGACCGGAACGAACAGAGCCACGTTGGCGAGCGCCTCGACGACCGAGTAATTGGCGACGGCGGCAGGCACCCCGGCATCCCGCGCGCCGCGCAGAACGTCCTCCAGCTCGCCGCGCACGGGAGCATCCACGGGAGCGGGCCACCACCCGACGACGAGCACGGCGATCACGGCGGCGATCACGCCGACCGCCGCGAGATGCCGAGCGGATGCCCCCGTGGAACGGTCCTCGGGCGACGGCATCCGCCGAGTCTAGGTCGATGCGGGCGCCCGGTCCGTGGCCCGTAAAGGGGGGTCGTCCGGCAGGCGACAGGCGCGCCGCCAGCGGGCGTCGTGCCGATCAGCCGTGGTTAGCGTCGCACTGGGAGGAGCCCAGGCATGCCTGGGTCTTCGCTGGTGGAGCCCGGTGCCGATCAGGGGCCGGCATCGAGGGGGGACGGGTCATGGACCTGAGGGACTACGTCAGGATTCTGGGCAAGAGATGGATGCTCATCCTGCTCATCGCGTTGGTCGGCGTCGGCGGAGGGGCGACGGCGTCGGTGCTCACCGCGCCGCTCTACCGAGCGAGCACGCTCGTTTTCGTCTCCGTTCAATCCAGCGGCGCCGTCAACGAGCTCGCGCAGGGCAACAACTTCACCCAGGGTCAGGTCAAGTCCTACGCCGAGGCCGTCAGCACCCCGCGGGTGCTGGATGCGGTGATCGACGAGCTCGGACTGGACGAGTCCGCCGAACAGCTCGCCCTGTCGGTCGACGCATCGGCACCCCTCGACACCGTCAACATCGAGATCGCGGTCACCCGGCGTTCCGCGGTCGACGCGGCCGCGATCGCCAACGCCGTCACGGCGAGCTTCCGCGACGTGATCGCCGAGATCACCCGACCGGCGAACGGCGACGCCTCGCCCGTGCGGGTGTCGGTGCTGCGGTCCGCGACCGAGCCCGCGAAGGCGGTCTCGCCGAACACGACGCTCAATGTCGGATTCGGCTTCCTCGCCGGCCTGGTGATCGGTCTCGGCATCGCGCTGCTGATCGAGGTGCTCGATACCCGGATCCGCACGGAACGGGACGTCCGCGCCCTGACCGACGCCGCCATCCTCGGGGGCATCGCCTTCGACAAGGACACGGTGCGGCGGCCGCTCGTCGTGCAGGCGGAGCCGGCGAGTGCGCGGGCCGAGGCGTTCCGCTCGCTGCGCACGAATCTCCAGTTCCTGGATGTCGAGGGCGGCCCGCGCAGCTTCGTCGTGACGTCGGCGCTTCCCGAGGAGGGCAAGACGACCACCGCCGCCAATCTGGCGATCACGATCGCGCAGTCCGGCGCGCGCGTGGTCGTCGTCGACGCCGATCTCCGGCGCCCGCGCCTCGCCGAGCAGCTCGGGCTGGAGGGCGCGGTCGGCCTCAGCGACGTGCTGATCGGACGAGTCGCGCTGGCGGATGCCCTCCAGCAGTGGGGCAACCTGCCTCTGCACGTACTGCCCGCCGGAACACGCCCGCCGAATCCCAGCGAACTCCTCGGGTCCCAGGCGATGGCGATGGTCGTGCGCACGCTCGAGACGCAGTTCGACGCCGTGCTGTTCGACGCCCCGCCGCTCCTGCCGGTGACCGACGGCGCGTTGCTCGCCAAGCAGACGCGCGGGGCACTCCTGCTCGTCGCCGCCGGACGCACGCGTCGCGACGACTTCACGAGCGCGGTGCGCGCCATCGAGAACGTCGACGCACGTCTCTCCGGGGTGGTCATCACGATGCTTCCGACGAAAGGGGCCGACACGTACGGCCGCTACGGATACGTGCGGTACGCGGAGTTCGAGAGCCCCCGTCCGGCACGCGTCGTTCGAGCGGCGGCTTCCTGAGGTGAGCACTGCCGTCCCGACGGACGCCCCCGGGCATCCGCTCTCGCGCCTGCCCGTGCTTTTCGTGTGCACCGGCAACGTCTGCCGATCACCGGTCGCCGCCTGGGCGTGGGAGCGTGCGCTCGACGGGCGCGGCGTCACGGCTCAGGTGTCGACCGCCGGCCACGGGGCGCTCGTGGGGGCGTCCCCGGATCCGCTCGCCGAGGCAGCCGCTCGCGAGGCGGGGCTGACCCCGCGCACGCACCGCGCCCGCCAGCTCGCGGCGGCGGACGTGCAGGCCGCCCATGTGGTGCTCGCCCTCGATCGCGACGGCCGACGCGCCGCGGTCGAACTCGTCCCGCGGGCGAGCAGATACAGCTTCACCCTCATCGAGTTCGGGCGCCTCGTGACCGACCTGGTCGCGTCCGGCACGACGGTCGCCCCTGACGGCATCGTCGCGGCCGCGGCGTCCCGGCGCGGGTTCGCGGTGGGGCCCCGAGACCTGCGCGACGACGACGTCCCCGACCCCTATGGGCGACTCCCGCGTCGTCATGCCGAGGCCGTGACCAGAATCGTCGCCGAGACCGAGCGCGTCGTCGAGGCGGTCATGCTGCTGAGCGTGGAGAGCCCGGTGCGCTCATGACGCGACGCGCGGCACCCCGCCGGACGGATGGCTGGCACACGGCGATCGCGATCGCCCTCGTGCTCGTCGCGCTCGGCGACGCCGCCGTTCTGTCGTACGCGCTCCGTCCCCCACCCCCCGACGACTCCGCGCTCGTCATCGAGGCGATCGACACCGACGTCGCGCCCGTGGCGAGCCCGACCCCCACCACGACCCCCGTCGAGCTTCCGGCGACCGTCCGTCTGCTGGCGGCGTTCGATGATCGCGTCGCCTGGCGCAGCACCTCGGTGGGCTGCGGAGCAGGGGCGGTCACCGTCGAGAGGACCGTCGACGCGGGCGCGACCTGGACCGCCACCGCGCTCCCGGATGCCGCCGGAGTGCTCGCGCTCGTCCCCGGGGCGGATGCGCAGACGCTGCGCGTGGTGCTCGCGAGTGCCGATTGCACCGCCGTGAGCCGCACGTCGTTCTCGAGCGGCTCCTTCTGGCGCGCCGACGAGGTCGCGCCTGCGGCGGCGGTCTACCTGGATCCCGCGGACGCGGGACGGGTCCACATGCCCGGGGGCCGCTGGGTGAGAACTCCGTGCGGGGACGTGGCGAGCGCCGCCGCCGTGGATTCCTCGCACGCCGCGGTGCTCTGCGTCGATGGGACGATGCGGCTGACCAGCGACTCCGGCGCCACCTGGGTCGGCCCCGAGGGCATCGAGCAGCCTCGTGCGCTTGCCGCGAGCGATGACGGCTACTGGGTCGCGTCCGCCGCCGCCGACTGCGACGGCATCCTCCTGGTGCGGCTCGAGTCGCGCGGCGAACGCGAGGGAGCGGACGTCTGCACCTCCGTCGACGCCTCCGCCGCGGTCGCGCTCTCGGTGTCCGGCGACGCCGTCTGGGTCTGGGGCGCCTCGGTCGAGGTGGTTCTCGGTGCGGGGTGAGCCGGCGGCGCGTCGTGCGGGTCGCCGACGGAGGCGGGTCCTCGTCGCCGTCGTCGGCGGAGTCGTGCTGGTCGGCGCCGTGCTCGCCGCCTGGGTGCTGGTTCGCGGCGTTCTCGCCCGCGACGCCCTCCTCGAAGCCGCGCCGTTGCTCGCGTCGCTCAGCGATTCGATGAGCGGCTCCTCGGAGGAGGACCCCGCGCCGACCGTGGCGGCGATCCTGGAACGTACCGGGTCCGCGGTCGAGTTGACCTCCGACCCGATCTGGCGGTTGGTCGAGCATGTGCCGGTCGTCGGCGCGGACCTCGCCGCCGTCCGGCGAGTCGCGGCGGGCGCCGATCTGGTCGCGCGGGATGCCATCCCCCCGCTCCTGGAACTCGCGGACGCGGTCGAGTCGGGCGGCTTGCTGCCGCGGGCCGGGCAGATCGATCTCGCCGCCGTCGAGGCCGCGACGCCCGCGATCGTCGCCGCCGACGCGGCCCTCTCCGAGGCCGTTGACCTCCTTCGCGGGGCCGCCGGATCCGGCCTCGTGGCGCCGGTCGACGACGCGGTGGTTCGGATGCGCGAACTCGTCGAGAGCGTCGCCGTGCCGGTCTCGGCGGCCGCGGATGCGGTCGTCATCCTCCCCGACATCCTCGGCGCCGACCGACCGCGTGACTACCTGCTGATCATCCAGAACAATGCGGAGCTCCGAGCGTCCGGGGGGATCCCGGGAGCCGTGGCGATCGTGCATGTGGAGGACGGACGGTTGAGCCTCGGCACCCAGTCGACGGCGTTCTCGTTCCCGCGACCCGTCGCGGAGACCACCCCTGAAGAGCAGATCCTCTACGGCGAGAACTTCACCCGGTATCTCCAGAACGTCACGATGACGCCGGACTTCGCCCGAACCGGAGAGCTCGCGCGCACCCTGTGGGAGCGGCGGACGGGGCTCGCTGTCGACGGGGTCGTCGCCGTCGATCCGGTGGCTCTCGCCCTGGTCCTCGAGGCGACAGGCCCGATCGGACTGCCGGACGGCACGACTCTGGATCCGTCGAGCGTCGTGCAGACCCTGCTCGGCGACGTCTACGAGCGCTTTCCGGTCACGGCCGACCAGGATGCGTTCTTCGCGTCTGCGGCGGCGGCCGTCTTCCACCGGGTCGTGGCGGGCGGCTACTCCTCGCGGGCACTCCTCGCCGCACTCGCCGAGGCCGCGGGCGACCGTCGCCTGCTCGTCTGGAGCGCCGACGCCGTCGAGCAGGAGGTCATCTCCGGCACCGCGGTGGCGGGAGCCGTCCCGGTCTCGGACGGCACGACCTCGGGGTTCGGGGTCTACCTCGTCGACAACACCGAGGGCAAGATGAGCCTCTACCTCGGTTCGCAGATCAGGGTGCGAGCCGCTAGCTGCCGCGCCGATGGCAGACCCGACTTCGAGGTGGCCGTCGCGCTGGAGTCGACGGCGCCGCTCGATGCCGCCCACTCGCTTCCCCCGTATGTGCTCGGCGGGCGCCATGGTCTGGGGGTGGCGGCGGGTCAGGTGCGGACGACGGTCTTCGTCTTCGCGCCGGAGGGTTCCGAGGTGTGGGATGTGGTCCTCGACGGCTCGTCGCGAGCGTTCATCGCGAGCGGCTACGGCGACCACGAGGTGGCGGGCCTCACCGTCACCCTCGACCCCGGCGAGCGAGCTGTCGTCACCTTCCGGGTGCTCGGCCCGCCGCGGGCTCCGCTCGCCACGACGATCGACAGCACCCCGATGGTCGGGGACACCCCGGTCGACGTGGAACTTCTCCGCACGTGCCCCACCGCGACCCCCGGAGTGCCGGTCGCCCGCGACAGAGAACTCCCGTCACCTTTCGGATGACAGCGGGCTCCGGCGCGACCCGCGCGCTCGCTACCGTCAAATCGGACGACGGAGTGCCCCCTCTCTCACCCGCCAAGCCAAGGGACGATCATGAAACGGCTGTCGACTGCCATCGCGCTCGCGGTGCTCGCGATGCTCGCCGTCCCTTCTGCGGCTTTCGCCTACGGCGAGCCGACCGGCCCCAACACCGTCGTCACCGGGGGCTCGGGCGAGTACGTCTTCGAGAACATCCCGATCGACATCACGGACGTCTCGGTGTCGATCGACGGACCGGGCGACGCCGTGCTCTCGGGGTTGGTGACTCGCGTGTACGCCGTGACCGGCGGCACCGTCACGGTGAAGGCGATCTTCCCGGTGACCGGCACCTACACGCTGACCGGGACGGGCACGGGCGCCGTGTCGGGGACGTTCACCAACTCGCTGTCCATCGCGGCGATCGTGCGGCCTGCGGACAGCGGTTCGCTCGGTGCGACCGGCGTCGACGCCGCGCCGTACCTCTGGTTCGGCGGAGGAGCCATCATCCTCGGGGTCGCCGTCGTCCTCGTCCTGGCGAGCGGGCGTCGCCGGCGGGAGATTCCGAGCCGGGATCGCGTCACGAAGGCGTAGCAGAACTTCCGGGGAGCATTGGGGGCCCCGGAGGCGGTGGAGTCAGTCCCAGCATCCACCGCAGTGGGGAGGTCCGTCGGGGGATGGGCCTCCCCACACTTGAGACATCCGGGCAGGTCACGTCCTCGATCTCCTAGCGTGCGGCCACGCCGGGGCGCTAAACTTGAGTCAGTACAACTCAGGTTTGGAAGGATTTCGTGGCCAACATGCAGGGCGCCCCGACCTCGGGGCAGCAGGAGGAGCAGAAGTCCGCCCTCCAGCAGTACGGCATCAACCTCACCGAGATCGCCAAGAGCGGCAAGCTCGACCCGGTCATCGGGCGCGACGCGGAGATCCGCCGCATCAGTCAGGTGCTGACCCGGCGCACGAAGAACAACCCCGTGCTGATCGGGGAACCCGGCGTCGGCAAGACCGCCGTCGTCGAAGGGCTCGCCCAGCGCATCGTCGCGGGCGACGTCGCCGACTCGCTCAAGGACAAGCAACTGGTGAGTCTCGACCTCGCGGCTCTCGTCGCGGGCGCGAAGTACCGCGGCGAGTTCGAGGAGCGGCTCAAGGCCGTCCTCAAGGAGATCAACGACTCCGACGGCCAGGTCATCACCTTCATCGACGAGCTGCACACCTTGATGGGCGCCGGCGGCGGTGAGGGGTCGCTGGCGGCGGCGAACATGCTCAAGCCGATGCTGGCCCGCGGCGAGCTGCGCATGATCGGCGCGACGACCCTCAACGAGTACCGCGAATACATCGAGAAGGATGCCGCCCTCGAGCGCCGCTTCCAGCAGGTCTACGTGGGCGAGCCGAGCGTCGAGGACACCGTCGCCATCCTGCGCGGACTCAAGGAGCGCTACGAAGCGCACCACAAGGTCACGATCGCCGACAGTGCGCTCGTGGCGGCGGCATCCCTCTCCAACCGCTACATCACGTCGCGGCAGTTGCCCGACAAGGCGATCGACCTCATCGACGAGGCGGCGAGCCGCCTGAAGATGGAGATCGACTCCAACCCGGTCGAGATCGACGAGCTCAAGCGCGCCGTCGACCGGTTGAAGATCGAGGAACTCGCCCTCAAGAAGGAGAAGGACGACGCCTCGAAGGCGCGGCTCGAGAAGCTGCGCGCCGACATGGCCGTCAAGGAGTCGCAGCTCGGGCACCTGCAGACGCGGTGGCTGGCCGAGAAGGCCACGCTGCATTCCGTCGGCGACCTGAAGACGCAGCTCAACGAGGCCCGCATCCAGCTCGACCGGGCGATGCGCGAAGGCGACTACCAGAAGGCGTCGAAGATCAACTACGAGACCATCCCCGGGATCGAGAAGCGGCTGCAGGTGGCCGAGCAGGCCGAGCAGCCGGAAGGCCCTCGGATGGTCAACGACCAGGTGACCGACGAGGACATCGCCGCGGTCGTCGCCGCGTGGACGGGCATCCCGGTCGACAAGCTCAAGCAGGGCGAGACCGAGAAACTCCTGCATCTCGAAGCGGAGCTGGGCAAGCGGCTGATCGGGCAGAAGGATGCGGTGCGCGCCGTCTCCGAAGCGGTGCGGCGCACGCGGGCGGGGATCTCCGATCCCGATCGGCCTACGGGATCGTTCATGTTCCTCGGCCCGACCGGCGTCGGCAAGACCGAGCTCGCCAAGGCGCTCGCCGCCTACCTCTTCGACGACGAGAAGGCGCTCGTGCGCATCGACATGTCGGAGTACGGCGAGAAGTTCGCGGTCTCGCGGCTCGTCGGTGCCCCTCCCGGGTACGTCGGCTACGAGCAGGGCGGGCAGCTCACGGAGGCCGTTCGTCGGCGCCCGTACTCGGTGATCCTGCTCGACGAGGTCGAGAAGGCGCATCCGGAGGTCTTCGACGTGCTGCTGCAGGTGCTCGACGACGGGCGGCTCACCGACGGCCAGGGCCGCACGGTCGACTTCCGCAACACGATCCTGATCCTCACCTCGAACCTCGGCTCGCAGATCCTCGTCGACACGGCGCTGCCGTGGGAGCAGCGCGAGGCGGCCGTGCAGGATCTCGTGCGGCAGGCGTTCAAGCCGGAGTTCGTCAACCGGCTCGACGACATCGTGGTGTTCTCGCCGCTCACCACCGACGATCTCGGTCAGATCGTGTCGCTCTACATCGATCGTCTCGAAAAGCGCCTCGCCGAGCGTCGACTGTCGCTCGCGGTCACACCGGAAGCCCGGTCGTGGCTCGCCGAGCGCGGCTACGACCCGATCTACGGGGCGCGCCCGCTTCGCCGGCTCATGCAGCACGAGATCGACGACAAGCTCGCTCGCGCGCTGCTCTCCGGCGACATCCGGGATGGCGACACCGTGCGCGTCGACCTCGATGCCGACGGGCTCACGGTGGGCCGGATGGTGGCGTCCGGCGTCTAGTCCCCTCAGCCGAGAGCGGGCATGACCTCGCGCTCGAACAGCTCGATCCCCGACCGGTCGTACGCCGACTCGGGGAAGTAGTGGATCGCGTAGCCGAGCCCGAGCGCCTCACGCTCCCGGAGGATCTCGACGATCTGCTCGGGGGTACCGGCGAGACCCTCCTTCGACGCGTCGCCGCGGTACTGCGCGACGAC
>NZ_JBIIAW010000179.1:0-3136 GCF_044239695.1 Pseudolysinimonas sp.
CACGCAGCTCTGCTGCTGGTCGCGAGTGCGCTCGCGGTCGTGGTCGCGGCCGCCGTCGGGCCGAACCCCGGGGCTCTGCTCACCGCTCTCGCCGCGTCCGCCGCGCTCGCCGTCGTGGCGACCGTCGCCCTGCGCGAGTTCGTGCTCGCGCCGGCCGAAGCCGCCCTGCGGGTGGGTCACCGCGCCCGGCAGCACCGCGAGTCGCTCGACCGCATCGCCGCGCCCACGCACCCCGGCACTGCGGGCCGGGTGCGCTCGCGTGCCCCCGGAGGGGTCGCACCGGCCGCATAGTCCTCGTCCAGCGAGGAAGGAGCGGCCAGATGTGACCGCATCCCTCCGACTCGCAAAGGACTCTTCCGTGGACTTCACCGCTTTTCCGCCCCTCGCCGCGCTTCTCGACGTGGCGCACTCCGCCCTGCTCGGCCTCGCCGCACTGCTCGAACCCTTCGCCGGCTCCGCCGCCGCGGCCCTCGCGATCGTGCTGGTCACCCTCGCGGTTCGAGCGGTCCTCCTCCCGCTCGGCGTGCTCCAGGTGCGCGCCGAGTTCGCCCGCCGACGGCTCGCCCCGAAACTGGCCGAACTCCAGCGGCGTTGGAAGACGAACCCCGAGAAGTTGCAGACGGCGACGCTGAAGCTCTACCGCGACGAGGGCGTGTCGCCGTTCGCCGGGATCTGGCCGGCGCTCGCCCAGGTGCCGATCGTGTCGGTGCTCTACGGCGTCGCCGTGTCGGCGCAGCTCAACGGGCGCCCGAACGAGCTCCTCACCGAGACGCTCGCCGGTGCGCCGCTCGGGTCGTCCCTCCCGGCCCTGATGGCCTCGCCCACGCTCGCCGTGCTCGTGCCCGTCGCACTCCTCGCCGTGATGGCGGTCGTCGCCTGGTTCACGCGACGGCAGACGCTGCGGATGGCCGCCGCGGCCCCCGCGGTGGAGGGTCCGCTCGCCGGGATGACCGGAACCCTCTCCTGGCTGTCGTTCACGACCGTGCTGATCGCCGCGTTCGTGCCCTTGGCCGCCGCGCTCTACCTCACCGTGTCGACCACCTGGACGTTCGTGGAGCGCACGCTGTTGAGGAGGCGGCTCTCGGTGATCGAGTAGGAACCGCGGGCGCCCCTCCCGAATCTCGGGTGTAACCATGAGCGGATCGCGGACACTACTGAGTGTGGAGACCGATCAGGGGATCTGGGAGCGGGTGCTCTCTGGAGAGGGCGGTGCCTTCGGCGAACTCTGGGATCGCCACCGCGATCGCGTGCTGCGGCACGCCCAGCGCTTGCTCGACAATCACTCAGACGCTGAAGACGCGACGGCGATGGCGTTCCTTGAACTCTGGCGCCGTCGTGTCGACGCCCGCGTCGTCGAGGGATCGGTGCTGCCCTGGCTTCTCGTGGTCACCACCAACGTCGTCCGCAACATCACGCGCGCGCGCCGTCGCTACCGCGACGTCCTCGCGCGACTCCCCGAACCCGCGACATCCCGGGATGCTGGCGAGCTCGTGGCTTCCCGCGCGGACGCAGTCGAGCGGCTCGCCGGTTTCGCCCGGCTCGGGCTGACCGATCAGCATCTCATCACGCTGGTCGCCTTCGACGAACTCTCTGTCCGTGACGCCGCGACCGCCCTCGGTCTCTCCTACGGAGCGGCCAAGACCCGGCTCTCGCGTGCCCGTGCCCGACTGGAGGCTGCTCATGACTGAACCCACAGAATTCGACCCCGCCCGCAGCGAGGCGATCCGCGCCGAACTCGTCGACGTCGTCGATGAGCGCCCCGTCCGCGGCGGCCGGCGCCTCGGCGCGGGAATCGGCCTGGTGCTCGCGGGGATGCTCGTCGGCGGGGGAGCCGCGACCGCGACGGCGGCGATCTGGGATCGCGATCCGGGTCCGGCGCCGTCGTACCCGACGACGAACTTCCGGGGCCAGGCGGATGCGGTCTTCATCCCCGGGGCGCCCGTCGTCACGCCGCTCGCCGGGTCGATCGTGTTCACCGTCGCCGGGGAGCCCCAGGCGTTCGAGCTCTCGCCACCCGCGGATGCCACTCACGTGAGGGTGACGTTTACCTGCACGAGCCCGGGGGCGACGACGTGGGGATTGGACGAGGGCGGGAACAACCCGTCGACGAGCTGTAGCGCCAGCGACCTCCGGCCGGGCGAGCCCTCGCCGACCGCGTGGATAGACTTCGACCTCGCAGACGGTTCAGCCGTCTACCTGCAGCCGCGTGACGGTGCCACTTCCGTGGTGAGCCTGCAATATCTCGCGGTCGTCGAGACGGCGTGGGGGATCAACGAGAGGGGAGAGACCTTCGGCGCGTCGAAGCCCGGCGTGGGCGACCCGGATCTGATGGCGGTTCTCGGTGTGGACGCGGAGGGCGACGCGGTCACCGGATATGCGCGCGCCACCGAGCTGGTGGTGCAGTGTCCCGGTGCTTCACCGCCGATGACGCCCGAGCAGGCGAACGAGCAGCAGGAACGCTGCGACCGGGAGTACCCCGCCGGCTTCGACGTGCCGGTCTACCGCTCCGACGGCGTCACGCAGATCGGCACGTTCCACGTCGGCTGATCCGCCGACGGTTCAGGGCTCGCGGAACGGGTCCGTCGCAGTCGGGGCCGACTTCGCCCGTCGCGGGGCGCGGGCCGCGGGCTTGGTCTCGACCGGCTCGGCGACCTGGGGCTCGGCGTTCCGCGGGGCGGCGGTCGAGGTGGCACGGCGCGACGCCTTCTTCACCGGCTGCGTGGCCGCGGGCGGCGTCTCGGCCGGAGCCGTCGCCTCCTCGCGCAGCCGCATGAAGCGCTGTTGACCGGCCTCGCGGATCTCGACCTGTTCGGCGGCGCGAACGAAGTCCATGAAGCTGCGGAAGCCGAGCGACTTCTCGTTGAACGACGGGTCGAGGCGCTTGATCTGCGATTTCACGGTGGAGGCGTTGAGCCACTCGTCGTCATCCTGCTTGCCGCGGGCGAGCCCGATGGCGCGCACGAGCAGCCGGGTCGCCGTCGCCGGGGTGAGTTCCGGCGTCGCTGCGGCCTCGTCGCCGGCCGCGGGCTTGCCGGTCGCCTTCGCGGGGACGGCGACGGGCTCGAGAGCCGGTTCGTCGCGCAGGATCGCGTCGTAGGTCTCGAACTCGTCGAGCGCGGCGACGAGCGCCTGAATT
>NZ_JBIIAW010000180.1:0-3115 GCF_044239695.1 Pseudolysinimonas sp.
GCAGCTGCACGAACATCGCGTCGGTGCCGTGCTCGTGCGGCCACAGTTGCAGCGCGGGCCCGACACCCTGCCCGAGTCGGCTCGTGGCGATCCGCGCGGCGACGGCTCGGGTGTCGATCGCGGTGAGTTCCGGGTGGCGACCCAGGACCCCTTCGACGGCCTGGCGGGTCTCCGCGGGATGCGGCGAGCACGTCACGTAGGCGAGCAGACCTCCGGGGGCGAGAGCCGCGACCGCGGCATCCAGCAATCTCGTCTGCAACGCGACGAGACCCGGGAGGTCGCCGGGCTGCTTGCGCCAGCGCGCCTCGGGTCGACGTCGCAGCGCGCCGAGGCCGGTGCACGGCGCGTCGAGCAGGATGCGGTCGAAGCCGCCGGGGTCGGAGGTGGCGAACCGCTCGGCGTCGCCCTCGACCACCTCCGGCGTCGGCCGGAAGATCTTCAGGGCCGCGCGCACGAGACGCGCCCGCACCGGGACGAGTTCGTTGGCCACGAGTTCCGCTCCCCCGCCTCTGGCTTCCGCCGTGAGAAGAGCGGCCTTCCCGCCGGGACCGGCGCACATGTCGAGCCAGCGCTCCCCCACCACGATCGGCCGGGCACGGCTCAGGATGAGGGCCGCGAGCTGCGATCCCTCGTCCTGCACCCGGGCGTGACCGGACGCGACCGCCGGGATCCGGGAGGGGTCGCCGCCGGGAGTCCGGGCGCCGACCGGGGAGATCTCGCCCGGTTCGCCGACCTCGTCGACCTCGGCGAGTCCGGGCAGGGCGACGAGCGACACCTCCGGCGCGACGTTGTCGGCCGCGAGCAGATCCTCGAGTTCGTCCTCCCGACCATCGGCCTCGAGCGCGCCGCGCAAGGCGTCGACGACCCACTCGGGATGCGAGTACTCGGCACCGAGACGCAGGTCACCGGCGAGTCCCTCGGCGACGCGGGCATCCCACTCCTCGGGCGTCGACCGCGAGACCGTGCGCAGGACCCCGTTGACGAACCCGGTGGCCTTGCGGGGGGCGAGGGTCACGGTGTCGCCGACGGCCGCGTGCGGCGGGATCCGGGTCGCGACGAGTTGGTGCACGCCCAGACGGAGCACGTCCAGCACGGCCGGGTCGATGGCCGAGGTCTCGCGGTTCGCCGCGAGGCGGATGATGCGGTCGTAACGTCCCTGCATCCGCAGCGTGCCGTAGGTGAGTTCGGTGGCGAGGGCGGCGTCGGCCAGGTTGAGCCGCGCCTGACTGATCCGGGCCGGCAGCACGAGGTTGGCGTAGGCGTCGTCCTCGCGCACGGCGGCGAGCACGTCGGCCGCGACGCGACGAGCGGGCGAGACGCGGCGGCCCGAGACGGCGGCTCCGTAGCGGTCGTTCATCGCGCCTCGATCGAGCGCTGTCGCCCCCGCCACCAGTCGGCCGCGGGCATCGCCCGCTTGCCGGCGGGATGGACCGTGACGAGGTGCAGCGGGTCCGTGCCGGTGCCGACCAGCAGACGACCGCTTCGGAGATCGAACTCCCCCGCCGCGAGACCCGCATCCGCATGGGCGATCGCCGCGTCGAGCACCTTGAGCCGGTCCCCGTCGGGCAGCAGCGCGAAGGCTCCCGGCTCCGGAGTCGTGCCGCGGATGCGGGCATCCAGTTCGGCCGCGGGGCGCGCCCAGTCGAGGCGGCCGTCCTCGAGTTCGAGCTTCGGGGCGAGCGTGACCTCCCCCTCCTGCTCGATGGCACGGGCGGAGCCGGCGTCGAGGGCGTCGACGACGCCGACGAGCAGCCCGGCGCCGTTCTCGGCGAGGACCTCGAGCAGGTGACCCGCGGTCTCGTTGCGGCCGATGGGCTGGGTGACGACCCCGAAGACGGGTCCGGCATCCAGTTCGGCGACGAGTTGGAACACCGCGGCTCCGGTCTCGCGGTCACCCGCGATCAGGGCGCGCTGCACGGGTGCGGCACCGCGCCAGCGCGGAAGCAGCGAGAAGTGGAGGTTGATCCAGCCCAGGCGCGGCGTCGACAGCAGCGGTTCGCGGATCAGACCGCCGTACGCGACGATGACGCCGAGGTCGGGGCGCAGCGCCTCGATGCGCCCCTCGAGCGGCGCGATCCGGTTCGCCTTGAGAACCGGAATGCCGGCCTCCTCCGCCGCGACCGCGACCGGGGTGGGCGTCAGCACCCGCTTGCGCCCGAGAGGCGCGTCCTCCCGGGTGACGACGGCGACGACCTCATGGTCGGAGGCGGCGAGGGCCCGAAGGCTCGGGACCGCGGCGGACGGGGTTCCCGCGAAGACGATCCGGAGGGGCATCCGTCCATTCTCCCCTGTCCGGAGGCCCGCCCTTCTCCGAACGACCGCCTACTCCTCGAACGGTTCCGGATCGTCGAATCGCGCGCGCAGCGGCAGCGGCTGCCGGCCGCGCGGCGGGGACCCGGGGATCGGCTTGCGCCGTCGGGTCGCCTGCCGGATGACCTCCGCCCGCACCGACTCCGCGATCTCGCCGCCGTCCCGGTAGTCGAAGCGCAGGATCGCACGGGCGCGTCCGGCGGCGAGGGTCGTGCCGAGCACCTCGGCTGCGGCGGGCAGCTGCGCGAGCGCCTCCTCGACGGCGTCGGGAGCACCTTGCACGGTGGCCATCCGCACGGCGGGCGGGAATCGCAACTCCCGGCGGCCCGCGTACTCGGCGCGGGCGAAGTCCGGTTGGCTCCAGCCGGCGAGGGCGTGGCCGAGCGCGCCGCCGACCCCGACGAGCACGATGCCGGCGTCGTCGGCGGCGAGGGCGGCCGCATCCGACCACCAGCGCAGGCAGTCCTCGGCGACACGCAGGCTCTCCCGCGCCAGCATCCGCTCGCCGTCGAGCAGCAGCACCGCGCGATAGCCGTGCGGCGCGAACGGCTCCGCGCCCCGGGTGGCGATCACGAGCGCCGGACGGTCGTCGACCTCCAGCAGCGGGCGCTCACCGTCGGAGACGATGACGCGGGTGCCCGGGAAGGCGCGCCCGAGTTCGTCGGCGGTGCGGGCGCTGCCGGTGCCGGAGGTGCGGTGTTTGCGCGAACCGCAGGTGGCGCACGCCCAGGTGCGATCGGGGGTGCCGCACCAGGTGCAGGTCGGCACCGCGCCCGAGGAGCGCTGCCGCAACGGGCCGGCGCAG
>NZ_JBIIAW010000016.1:0-39609 GCF_044239695.1 Pseudolysinimonas sp.
CGTAACCGGACCGGGAGGCGACCGACGGGGCGATGCGTTCCTCGAGCGCCGGATCGACCGACCCGGTGTTCTGGGCGAGAAGCGTCGCCCAGACCGGGGGCAGCACGACGGCGAGCACGGTCGCACCGACTCCACGGCCGAAGTGGGCGTTGATCCGTGCGACCGCGACGACTTTCAGATAGAGGCCGTAGAGCGCGACGACCGGCAGCACGAGGAACACCACCGACCACGAGGGGACCCCGCCGAGGCGGAAGATCTCCGCCTCGTTGAGCACCGGCACCCAGCCCTTCCAGCTGTCGGCGCCGAGCCGGGCGAACACCTTCGACAGCATGAACGCGTACCAGAGGTAGGACCCGATTCCGAGGACGAGGACGACGCCCCAGACGGCCACCAGGATCCCGAGATCGGGGTACGGAACGACGGACGACGGGATCATGGGCGAGAGGCCTTTCGAGGGAGCGGACCGCGTCGCGCGAGCGTGGCCCGCGTCGCGCCGAGTTCACGGAGGAAGGATGCCGGCGCGATCGCCGCGAGCAGGCGGCGGGTCCACGGGACGGCGGCGGCGAGTTCGCGACGCTCGTCGTCGACGAGCCGCCACGA
This sequence comes from Pseudolysinimonas sp., assembly GCF_044239695.1. Taxonomy (GTDB): domain Bacteria; phylum Actinomycetota; class Actinomycetes; order Actinomycetales; family Microbacteriaceae; genus Pseudolysinimonas_A. The sequence goes on from NZ_JBIIAW010000016.1 coordinate 601, forward strand.
GGCGGTGCTCGCCGAACGCTCGGGCGGATGCTCGGCGAAGACCGCTCGGTCGACCACGGCGGCGAGCGCGACGGCCCGCGGTCGACCGACGGCCTGAGCCGCCGCGCTCCGGCTCACCCGGTCGGGCACGTCGAAGCCGAGATCGACGTAGCCGTCGACGAGCTCGGTCCAGGCGCCCACCATGCTCACCTCGGGGATGAGGGCGTCCCGACGAGACCGTCGGCGCACGACCTTCGCGATCGCCAGCACGAGGACCGGCAAGAGCAGCAGCAGGAGGGTGAGCGCGACCGTGCCGACGACCGCGAGAATCGGCAGCAGCCCCTCCCACCAGGCCGGAGCGGCGGACGGATCCTCGTCGGGCGACTCCGAGTCGTCGCGCTGCGCCTGCGGCGGGTCGAGCGGGTCGGCACTCACCTGATCGAGTGCCGTCGGGTTCTCCGGCAGCTTCTCGCCGTCGGTGATCGTGAGGGGCGAGACCTCGTACTGCGGGGTCACGTCGAACGGCGTCCAGCCGCCGGTGGCCGACCGCACCTCGATCCAGGCGCTCACGTTCGAGCCCGTGCAGACCTCGGCGCAGGCCGGGATGCCCGGGGACGACTCGGGGCTCGTCAGGCGCACGCCGATCACCACGCGGGACTCGAAGCCGAGGTAGCGCGCGATCAGCGCCGCGGCCACGGCGAACTGCTCGTCGTCGCCGACCGCGGCGACGAGCGCATCCGGATCCGCGTCAGAACCCGCACGCTGCTCCTGGACGTTCAGGTCGGCGAAGAGTTGCTCGATGCGCGCGGCCGAGTGACCCGACCTGCTGCCCTGGAACACGTAGTCGGCGCGCGTCTCGAGGTCGGCGATCCAGGCGGCGTCGCCGCCGCCGTCGGTGACGGAGTGGCTCAGGTAACCGCGCTCCCGCAGGCGGTCGACCAGCTCGGCGAGGCCGGCCCCGGTGCGCGGCGCCGCCTGGCGCTCGACCCACCCGGCGAGCTGCGGGTAGTCGTCGGCGGAGATGCGCGCCGCGGCACCCGGTTCGGACGAGAAGCCGGTGGGGCCCTCGTCGGCGCCGGCGACGACGACGTAGCTGTCGCCGGGCAGCACGCCGTAGGCATCCTCCGCGCCGGTGGGCGACGGCGCGGCCGCCGTGTCGATCGCCGACCCGCTGGCGGCGTCGAGGTAGAACCCGTCGGCGAGCGCCGCCGCGCGAACACCGGCGAACTCGGGGGCGCGGGTCACACCGTCGGGCACGGGTAGCCAGATCCCGCGATACCCGTCGCCGATCGAGATCCGCACCTCCGAGCCCCCGCCGGAGCCGCCGCCCGGGAGCCGGACGTAACGCACCCCGCTCTCCCCCGCCGACACCCGGAACTGGTCGCCGTCGTAGGAGTCGAGAGTCGCGATGCGCAGCCGATCCACTCCGGAGCCACCCGAGACGCCGAACAGCTCCGCCTCGAACCCGCCGTCGGTGAACCAGGTGCGGTAGGCCGCGAGCGGGCTCGGCTGCTGCCGCACGATCACCAGCGGATCCACATCGTCGCGCAGCGCCTGACGGGGGGAGAGGCTCTGGGCGAGCGGGGCGAACGCGAGGCCGCTCGCCAGCGCGATCGCCACCAGAAGCACCGCGGCGATCTGCCGCCGCAACCTCAGCGCGAACGTCTCGGCACCCTGCCGCACCGACGAGGACTGCGCCCGCGCCGCCCTGAGCGCCGCCGCGCGACGAAGCCGCGCCCGGCCGACCAGCCAGACCACCGACGCCAGCACGAGGACCACTCCGAGGAGCACTTCGCGCAGTGCCGGGATGCGCACGTCGCCGAGCGCGAACGCGGCCCCGGTGGTCGAGCCGCCGAACACGATCCCGAACGCGCTGAGTGCGACGACGACACCGGCGGCCCCCGCGGTGCCCGGCCCCTCGCGGGAGATGAGGTAGGACGCCAACGCCGTGCCGGTGACGACCAGCACGAAGAAGGGCACGAGAACCGCCTGGTACTCGCCGAGCGGCAGGCTGAGCGTCAGCACCTGCTTCCAGCCCACGACGATCCCGACGACCCCGTCCCGCACGCCGCGCAGCACCTCGACCGGCGAGCTGAGCGCCGACGGGATGGCGACCGGCACCACCAGCAGCAGGTACCCGAGGCCGACGAGCGCGGGAATCGCCCAGCCGCGCCAGCGCAGCGCCCGCACGAGCAGGACGACGCCGATGCCGAGCGCGGCGGCGACCGCGGCGACGACGACGAGACGGGGCGTGCGATAGATCTCCCACGCCGACGCGGTCGCCAGGGCGACGCCGACGAGGAGGTAGAGGAGACCCCAGAGCAGCAGTCCGCGGCTCATCGGATCGCACCCCGGGCCATCATGTTCTTCAGGTCGCCGAGGGTCCCGATCGTGAGCACCGTGAGCTCGTTCGCGGACCGCAGCGTCGGCTCGGCACCGGCGTCGGCACGGACGGCGACGACCGCGACCTGCGACGGGAACCCGAAGGCCGCCGCCCGCAGCCGAGGCAGCTCGACCTGCGAGCCGGTCACCAGGAAGGCGATCGAGAGCTCCGGGAAGGACTGCACGGTGAGGCGGGTGACGTCTTCGAGCGCCATCGCGTTCTCGCCCGAATCGATCCCGGCGAACCCGTCGAGGAGGTGCTTCGCGGTCAGCGTCGACAGCGTCTGGATCGAGCGCACGTGGTCGCGGGAGAAGTCGGGGATGTCGGCGCTGGCGCTCACGAGGACGTCGCGGCCGTCGCGCACCCCGTGGACGCCGAGCGACGCGGCCGCGCTGACCGCCATCTCGAACTCGTCGTCGGAGGCATACCCCCCGACGGCGAGGTCGACGATCACCGCGATGCGCGAGTGCCGGGTCTCCTCGTACTGGCGCACCATGAGCACGCCCGTCTTCGCCGTCGACTTCCAGTGCACGTGCCGGTAGGAGTCGCCCGGGACGTACTCGCGCAGGGCGTGGAACGAGAGGTCGGCATCCACGATGTCGCTCGTCGGCGCCCCTTCGAGGTCTTTCACCAGACCGGCGCTCGTCGAGGGGATCGCCACGGTCACGGGGTGCACGTAGATGTGCTGCACCCCCGGCCACGCGTGCTCCCGGCGCAGGATTCCGACGGGGTCGCCGCGCCCGACCGTCATCGGCCCGACCTGGATGACACCCCGACGGTGTGCGGAGATCGCGAGCGACTCCCGATGGTCGGCACCGCCGCGCAGGAGCGGCACGTGCACCTCCACCAGACCGGCGCCCACCGGGATGTCGACGATCCCGGGCAGCGCCACCCGCCTGCTGCGGTTGACGATGTCGAGACTGCCGGTGACCTCGGACCCGGCGACGACGCGGTCCTTGGCGAGCTCGAGCCGGATCCCGTAGTCGTGCGCCCCGAGCAGGAACGGCACGCTGAGGGCCAGCAGCACGACGGCGATCGCGGCGACGACCCAGCCCTCGACGAGCCCGAAGCCGATCCCACCCGCCACGCCCACGACGGAGATCGCGACGAGGAGCCACCCGGCCGGAGTGACCGTCGTGCGCAGCCAGGTGACGACGGAGAGCAGACCCTCCCGCGTGCGACGCAGCGCGCGTCGTCCCCAGAACACGCCCCCCGCGATTCCGGTCCGCGTGCGCGTGAAGCGCGTGACGGTGCCGGAGCGCGCGAAGGTGCGGGTGCCGCGCGTTCGCCCCAGCTGGGATCGGGTCTCGGTGCTCATCGGGTCGCTGGTCGCCTAGGCGGCGCCGTTCTCCACGGGCGGAGCGACGTCGAGCAGCACTTGGCCGACGACATCCACGGCGGTGACGCCGTCGAACTCGGCCTCGGGCTCGAGGATCATGCGGTGCGCGAGTGCCGGCACGGCGAGGTCGCGCACATCGTCGGGCGTGACGAAGGTGCGGCCGCGCGACGCCGCCCAGGTCATCGCGAGGCGGGCGAACGAGATCGCCCCGCGCACGCTGACGCCGAGCTTGACCTCGGTCGCGTTCCGCGTCGCGTCGACGATGCGCATGATGTAGTCCGACACGAGCGGGCTGGTGTGCACGTCGCGCGCCATGTCGGTCATCGTGACGAGGCGCTCGGTGTCGACGATGCCCGGCGGCTCCTTCTTGATCGACCCGACCCCCTGGAGGATGCGGAGCGTCGCGGCCGCGTCCGGATAGCCGATCGAGGTGCGGATCATGAAGCGGTCGAGCTGGGCCTCGGGTAGCCGATAGGTGCCCGCCTGCTCGACCGGGTTCTGTGTCGCGATCACCAGGAACGGGCGGCCGACGGGACGGGTCACCCCGTCGACCGTGACGTTCCCCTCCTCCATCACCTCGAGCAGCGCCGACTGGGTCTTCGGCGACGCGCGGTTGATCTCGTCGGCGAGCACGATGTTGGCGAAGATCGGTCCCGCGTGGAACTGGAACTCGCCCTTCTTCTGGTCGTACACGGTGATGCCGGTCACGTCGCCGGGCAGCAGGTCGGGGGTGAACTGGATGCGGGATGCCGTGCCCTTCACCGTCGCCGAGAGCGCCCGGGCGAGCGCGGTCTTTCCCGTGCCGGGCACGTCCTCGAGCAGCACGTGCCCTTCGCTGAGGGTCGCGGCGAGCACGAGCTCGACGACGTGCCGCTTGCCGAGCACCGCCTGCTCCACGTTGTCGGCGAGCAGGCCGAACGTCTCGGCGAACCAGGTCGCCTGTTCGGGCGCGATCGTCATGGTGCGGTCCTCTCGGAAGGGAATGGTCAGTCGCCACAGGTGCGTTGGAAGGGGGCCGGGGCGAGACCGGTAAAGCCGGCCCCGGTCCAGGTCACGTCGAAGGAATACACCCGCTGGAGGCCGAGGAACCCTCCCGGGGCGTCGCTCGCGGTCGCCGTGAACTGGCCGGCGGCGGGTCCGCTCGCCACGACCAGACTCGCGTTGGCCACGTCGGAGCCCGAGGTCAGCGCGTCGCACTCCGGATACGTCACGGTGATCGTCGTCGTCGGGCCGCCGGCGGCCGGCGAGATCGTGCTCTCCGGACCGCACCGGGGCGCCCCGCCGATGTTCTTGCAGAACGCGACGGTCACGCTCGGCGTGGCGCCCGACGGAAGATCGCTGAGCGAGTTCTGCAGACCGCCTCCGTTGACGCGATACCGCTGCTGGAATCCGTTGCCCGGGTTGTTCGTCGCCTGCTCGACACCGGCCAGCCCGTAGTACCGGGTGTCCGAACCGGTGGAGGATGACGTGTCGATCGAGTAGGTGAGAGTGTCGGCGTCGGCCGGGGCGGGTGGGGCCGCGAAGGTGAACGTCGCCACGGCACCGGTGGCGACCGCGCCGAAGCCGTACGAGATGCACGCGGCCACGAAGTAGTCCTCGTTGGGCGTCAGCCCGCCGATCGTCGTCGTCGCCGACGTCGCCGCGGCTCCGGACACCTGCTGATCGCCGTTCGCGTCGGCGGTGCACGAGGGCGTGCCGCCCTGCCACGCGTAATAGGTGACGCTCGCCGCGTCGGGGCTGCTGTTCGGGTCGGCATCCGCGCCCGTCAGGATGAGGGCCGTGCCGTCCGAGTTCGACGCGGCGGTGCCGCTCGCGTTCGCGATCGGCAGGCCCACGGCGAGCCCGGTGATCGACATCGCGTCGCCCTCGTTGCTGCCCGGGATCGGCGGGGAGAACCGGCTGATCGGGATGACTTCGATCAGCCGGTTCCCCGGAGCGAAGCCGATGTCCGCGGTCGTCGTCGTGCCCGTGCGCGTGATCGTCGAGTGCGGAGCCCCGTTCACGAGCACGCGATAGGCCTGTGCATCCTGGGCCGCGGTGATACTCAGCGAGACGATCCCGGTGGTCGCGGTGGTCACGTTCCCCGCGCGGTAGACGCTCTCGGCCTCGAGGTCGGTGACCTGAGGCTTGGCGTACGACGAGGTCGTGTGGCCGGTCGTGTCGAGCGATTCCCCCACCGAGTTCACGGCGCGCGCGGTGTAGGTGTTCTGGTCACCATTGACCAGTCCCGAGATGACGCACTGATAGTCGGGACCCGCGGGCGTGCAGGCGGCATCCGTCGCCGAGCCGCCCTCGTAGATCGCGACGGTCTCGACGACCGGATGAGCGGTGCGGGCGTCTCCGAGATCGACGCGCAGGGTCACGCTCGTCGAGCTGTACGCCGTCGTCGTCACGCTCGACGGACGCGGCGGGTAGCCGAGCACATCGATCGTCAGCACGCCCTGACCGGTGCGTCCCTGGGCATCCGCCACCGTGTACGTCACCTGACACTCACCGCCGAGGGGCTTCGGCCCCGCCGGCCAGGTCGCGACCACCTGGCGGTCGTCGCCGACCCGGACCGTCGCGACAGTGCAGCTCACGGTACCCCCGGCGGGGGAGGTGCCCACTCCGACGAGCTTCAGGCCCGAGCCCACCTCGCCCCGAAACGGGTCGTACTCCCCCGCCTTGCCGACGACCGGGATGGCGCACGTCGCTCCCCTGCTCACGTCGCACTGCTGGGTGAAGTTCGCGCCGCGGGGTGCGTCGGGCGGAGCGATCCCGACGACGAGCGAGATCCCGGCGGTGAGGCCGCCGTAGGCATCCACCGAGACGCGGACCGACTCGCGCGTTCCGGGGCGGGCATCCGCGCGGACATCGATCAGCACGGTGTCGCCGGGGCCGGGGGTGACGAGGAACGCCGTCCCCGAGAAGGCGATCTGGTAGTCGAGGAGGCTCAGGTCGCCTTCGCGCCCGCCCTCCCAGGCGGTCATCTCGTCGTACAGGTCGATCGAGACCTGCGCGGGGTCGCCGGGCGCGATCGTGCGGCTGATCGAGTTGAGGATCGCCTGCGGGTCCTTCGGCTCGATAAGCACGGGCACGCCGAGGAGGGTCCAGGTGTCCTGCCCGGCGATCCTCACGGGCACCGTGCAGGTGTCGCTCCAGGGCGCTTCGCGGCCCGCGCCGTAGGTCACCCGCGAACCCGACGCGGGCGTGCAGGTGGCATTGGCGCGTTGCACGGCGAACTCGTCGTCGTCGCGGATCTCGACGGTGTCGGCCGACGCGAGGTCGAGCAGCCCGCGCACCGCGACCTCGACCGACTGCTCCTCCGGAACGGAGAGGGGCTCGGTGCCGGGCTTGAGCTGGATGCGCATGTCGTCGAACGCGGGGATGCGCAGGAATCCGTAGCTCACGACCGTGGCACCGGCGGGCGTGGGGCCGGTGAGGGAGAACGGCACGATGTCGCCGTCGGCGGGAAGCGGACCGGAGATCCGACGGCCGTCGACCGCGTAGCGGGATGCCGCAGGCCCCCAGATCGCGAGTTCCAGCTCGGCCGGGTCACCGCTCGCCCACTGCACCTTGCCGGTGACGACGTCGACACCGCCGCTCAACTGCCCGCGGTTCTGCGCCGTGACGACGGTGTCGGTGACGACGGGAGCGTCGGGCGACGGGGCATCGGTGACGTTGACGACGATGAGCCCCTGGGCGGTGCTGAAAGAGGTCTGCGAGACCGCGGTGTAGACGTACGAGTGCACCCCGAGCACGTCGCCCGCCCCCACCGTGACCTCACCGGCCGTGAGGTCGCCGGTGCCGAGCAGCGCGTCGAGCCGGAGGTACTCCGGGCTGCCGGAGGGTGCGTTGGGCACCACGCTCTCCAGCTCGAGCCGGCCCTGGAGGGGGTCCCGGTCGTTGAGCAGCGGGGCGACCGTGAGCGGCGACTCCGTCCCCGCCTGCACCCGCACGTAGTCGCCGTAGGTGACCGGGGCGACGTCGGAGATGTCGGTGGCGAGCACGCCGACCCGGACGATGCCTTCGGCGACGGCCCCCGCGGTGTCGCGCACGCGATAGGCGAAACTCACCTGGCCACCCGCGACCCCGTTGCCCGGTGCGGTGTAGACGAGGGCGTCGCCTTCGGCCGAGATCTCGGCGATGCCCTGCCCGGACGGCGGCTGGGACACGTCGGACAACACGACCCGGTCGCCGTCGGGATCGATGCCCGACCCGGAGAACGGGATGGCGACGGACTGCCCCGCGACGACCCGTGCGGTGAGGATGGGCGGCTGGGGATCGCGATTCGTGCCCGGAGGGAGGACGGTGACCGTCACGGTCGCGGAGTCGAGCAACTGGGGAGAGTTCTCGAGAAAGATCGAATAACGCAGGGTGTAGACGCCGGGCACGTCGGGGGCGAGGTAGCGCAGGCGATCGCCGGCCACGAAGGCGAGTTCGCCCGCCGTCCCCGAGCCCTCGAGGTCGGGATGCACGACCACACGCTCACCGCGCGGGCTCACATCGTTGGCGAGCACGAGCAGGTCGGCTTGGCTCCCGGCCCGAACCGTCGCGGTATCGGGGACCGCGATCGGCCCGCTCGACGTCGAGGCGGCGACCAGGAAGACGGTGATCGAACCCTGCACGGTGCTCCCGGCCCCGTCGGTGACGGTGACATCCGCCGTGCCGACGCGGCCGGGGAGCCCGTCCGGGGTCGTGCCGGCCACCCGCACGCGGGACTGCCCGACGACGCTGACGCCGAGAGCCGGGTCGGACGAGACGGCTTCGGACACCAGGAGCACCCGGCCCGAGGTGTTCTGCACGGCGGCGAGCACGTCGACCGTCGCGTCCTCGTTCGCGCGCACGAAGGCGGTCATCGGCGCGATCGAGAGCGGTGCCCCGGAGGCGACGACGGTGACCCGCAGCAGGGACGACTGCTGAGCCTGGGTGCTGAGGTCCTGGACCGTGTAGGTGACGACGTAGTTTCCGGGGACGTCCGCCGTCAGGTCGATACGCCCCGACGCGGCGTTCGGCACGACGATCAGATCCCCGGCCGACGATGTCTGCACGGCGTCGACGATCGAGAACGAGCCCGAACCGCCGCGCACATGCGTCGTCACGTCGACGCTCACCTTCTCGTCGACGCCGGCGACCACGGCGATCGGCTCCGCGACGAGCGCCGGATTCGCCGTGACGCGCACCTCCAGGGTGCGGGTGGCGCTCGCCCCGCGCGCATCCGCGACGGTCACGGTGATCGGGATGACGGCATCCGAGGCATTGGGGTCCTGGTGGCGCACGACGACGTCGCCGTCGGCAGTCGCGACGACCGTCACCGGAGCGCTCGGGTCGTCTTTCGTCGCGTCGGCGAGCACGATGACGTCGCCCTCGTGGTCGACCCAGGCGGAGAGCACCGGCACTGTCACGGTGCCGCCCGCGGAGATGCCCGGCGACGGCCACTCCTGCACGCACGCGCTCACCCCGCACCACTCCGGGGCCGTGTTCACCGCGGGGTCGACGACCGTGAGGGTGACCGACGCGGGCGGCGATGTCGAGACGCCGTCGGTCACCGCATAGCTGAAGGTGGTGGACCCACCGCCGGCCGCGACCCGCACGACCGCCTGCTGGTCGTTGCCCGCGAGCGACAGGGTGCCGAAGTCACCGATCGACGTCACCGACTCGGGGACGATCGTCAGCACGTCCTTCTTGTTCGGGTCGTGGTCGTTGAGCAGCAGGGGCAGCGCCACCAGCTCACCGGGACGCACTCCGAAGGCGTCGGCGACGGCGACCGGCGGCTCCTGCTCGGCGACGTCGTCGACCTGGATCGTGCCGTCATCCCGGTCGTTCTCGTCGTCCAAGCTCCACTGGGCGACCGGGATCAGCTGCCCGTCGGGAACCCGCCACAGCATCCCGGAGACCGTCTCGTTGAGCACGGCGCGGTCGCCGTTGGAACGCACGACGGGGATGATCTCGTCGAGGTCCTCGAGCAGGTCGCCGTCGATCGCGAGGTCCGTGTCGCCGTCGCGCTCGGTCCACAGGCGGCCTGACGAGGCGGACAGCCAGGCGGCGACGAGTTCGCCGGCGACGACGGTCGGCTGAGCGGGGACTCCCCCGCCGTCGGTCAGCCGCCGCACCTCGTCCGACGAGGGGTCGATCGCGAACAACCCGTCGGCATCGGCGAGATGGACGGTCGGCGAGATCGCCGAACTCGCCTGGAGCCGGGCGTCGGGGCCGAGTCCGGTGTCGATCGGCGCCGAGCCGCCCGGGCGCCAGAGCATCCCCTCGGCCGGGTCGAAGAGCGCCCACGCTCCCTGCACGAGAGTGAGTTCGACACGGGCATCGGCATCGGGGGCCGACGGGATCGCGACCGGGTCGCGGAACTCGTCGCGCGGCGCGTCGTAGACCCGCACCGCGGCCTCGGCGGGCGAGTACATCGCGACCAGCCCGTTCTCATCGACGGCGACCGCGGAGGCGACGAAGTTCGGCGGTTCCTCCCCGTCGGCGACGACGACGTCGCGGAACGGGTCGACGAGGATCGGCAGCGGCAGTTCGTCGCCGACCGGCAGGCCGCCGAGATACGTGCGCCCGGTGCTCGTGACGTAGGCGACCCATCCGCCGGTCTGGATGACGAGCCGCGTGCCGTTCGGTGTCGCCTCGCCCGACGCGACGTCCGCCGCCCCTTCCGCGTCGCCGGCGGCGGCACCGAGGTCACCCGGGTTCGCGGCGTCGATCGGCCAGGCGCGGCCGTAGCCTCCGGTGAGGACGAGTCCCGCGTCGCCGTCCTGCACGATCGTGTCGGGGTCGTCCGCCGCCCGCACGGTGTCGATCTCGGCGAGCTCGGTGTTGACCCGGGCGTACTGCCCGGAGTCGCGGCTGACCCACACCGACGAGCTGAGGGCCGGAACCTCCTGCGCGTCGTACCCGTCGAGCGCCACGGCGAGGGTCGCGACGACCGCGACCGACGCCACGCCCGCGACGAGCGGGACGAGATGGCGCACAGGTCGACGCGACGCGGGGGCGGCCCGGGCCATCGAGAGCACCCGCCCGATGCGGGGTCCCCGCCCCACTACAGCACCCCGAGCGCGAACAGCGCGGCGACGCCGACGATGCCGAGCACGCCCGCCCCGACGAGTCCGCCGATGAGCGCCGCCTTCCAGGGTGCCGCCGCCCTCGCCGGCAGGACGCCGTCGTCGTCGAGCCGGCGCTGCGTGTAGGCCTGCGCGGCGCGGGCCGCGCGACGAGAGTCTTTGTTGACCGTCGAGATCACCGGGCCGCGCGGGGCTGATGCGGCGAAGTCGACGGGGACGCCGGCCGAAGCCCATTCGGGAGCGGCGACCTCGAGGGTCGTCGGCGGGAGCCCGAGTTCGTACTGCGCCCAGCGCAGCTCTTCGGCGAGCGCGTGCATCGACTCCTGCCGGGCCGCGGGGTCTTTGCTCATCGCGCGGGCGAGGATGCCCTCGATCCGCGGGGTCACGTCGGCGCGACCGATCGAGGTGTACTTCGCCTTCACGACGCGGGCGGTGAGCACGTCCCGCCGGTTCTTCTCCCGGTCCGGCGACTCGAAGGGGCTGCGCCCGGCGAGCAACGTGTACAGGGTCGCCCCCAGGCTCCACACCTCGGCGGCGACCGAGCCGGTGACGCGCTGATCGAGCACCTCGGGCGACGACCACGGCACCGACATCGCGAACACCTCGTCGTGCGTGTCGAGCGGCTCGAGGGCGGTCGCGACACCGAAGTCGGCGAGCACCGGGGTGCCGAGGGAAGTGATGAGGATGTTGGAGGGCTTGATGTCGCGATGCAGCAGCCCCGAGCGGTGCGCGGTCTCGAGCGCGGCGGCGATGCGCACGCCGGTGTCGAGCACCTCGGCGACCGGCAGCTGCCCCTTCTTGTACTTCGCGCTCATGTTGTCGGGGCAGTACTCCATGACGAAGTACGGGCGGCCGTCGGCGGAGATGCTCGCCTGGTAGATCGTGACGATCGAGGCGTGCGCCGAGAGCCGGGCCATGATGTCCGCTTCGGCGTTGAAGGTGCGGATGACGTCGGGGTTCACGGCGTCGTCGACGAGCACTTTGACGGCGACGACGCGGCGGGGCATGTCCTGTTCGAACAGGTAGACGTCGGCGAAGCCGCCCGAACCGAGCGGACGGATGTAGCTGTGGCCCGGCAGGATCGGGGGGGCAGCCGCTTTCCGTCTCACCACGCGTACCCCCTCGGCCCGCACTCGCGCGGGGTCGATCCCTGATGGAGCGGATCCCCGCCGGCCCTACGGTGTCCGGGTGCCGACCGAGATGCGGAACTCTTCTCCGAGGTCGAGGATATCGCCAGCTCGGAGAGCTGTTGACCGTCCCTCATGAAGTAGCCGAGGAGCCCGCGCGGGGGTGAGTACGAGCGTGCCGTTCGTGGACTCGAGGTCGCGCGCCACGAGCTCGCCGCCGACCAGGGCGACCTCGAGGTGCACGCCGGAGATCTCCCGCTTCGGAGACGGCGCGACCACGTAGGAGGTCGAGGTCTCCTCCGGGGTCGTGCGCCAGGGTCGACGCCCCAGCACGACGGGGGTGCTCGGCTCGAGTTCGCTGCCGTCGGGAAGCTGGAGCACGAGAGGCACCAGACGCGCCCCCATCCCGAGATCGACGCGTTGCGGCTGCGCCGGCTCGGCGCGCTGCTCGACGGGGACGGGCTGTTCGGCGGCGGCGTCGATCGCGATGTCACGGGTGCGCACCACCCCGCGGCGGATCGGCAGAGGCGTCGGCCCCTCGCCGTGCGCGCCGAGAGCGAGCCGCAGCGTCTGCACGCCGCGCACCTCGCCGTGGAACGACGCCGCCCCCGTCGGGCCGGAGAGCCGGGTGGAGGTGGCGCCGGCGAGTTCGACGGCGATCTCACCCGAGACCGCGACGTGCACGATCCGTTCGACCGGGTCGAGCACCTCCACGATCGCGAAGCGCTTCGTCGCCCCGTGCAGCGCGAACACGTCGAGGACATCCGCGATCGTCGTCGACGGCGCCTCGAGGAGCCGGTGCAGCTCGATCGCGACCCCAGCGTCGCTCTCGTCGCCGAGCAGGCAGACGAAGCGGTCGGTCACAACGGCGTGACCCATGCCGGTCGGGGCGTCGGCGGGGACGTAGGCGAACATCGAGCTCACTCTAACGCGAGCAGTTCTCGCACCACGTGGCATCCCGCACGACGAAGGCCCCCGCTCCGGAGAACGGGGGCCTTCGTGTCACTGCTTAGTTGTACGTGCCCGGCGAGAAGTCGTCGGACGAGAACGAGTCGAAGTCGACGAACGACAGGTCGCTCTCGCTGAACACCGAGTCGTCGGTGAAGATGCGGTTCGGGTAGCGCTCCGCCTTCGCCTCCTCGGTGGCCTCGACCGACACGTCGCGGTACTTGGAGAGTCCCGTACCGGCCGGGATGAGCTGGCCGATGATGACGTTCTCCTTCAAGCCCACGAGCGGGTCCGACTTGCCCTCCATGGCGGCCTGCGTGAGCACGCGGGTCGTCTCCTGGAAGGACGCGGCCGACAGCCACGACTCGGTCGCGAGGGAGGCCTTGGTGATACCCATGACCTCTTCACGGCCGGACGCCGTCTTCTTGCCGTCGAGCAGCGTCGCGCGGTTGATGTCGTTGTACTTCGAGCGGTCGACGAGCTCACCGGGGAGCAGGTCGGTGTCGCCGTGGTCGACGACGGTGACCTTGCGCAGCATCTGCCGCACGATGACCTCGATGTGCTTGTCGTGGATCGGCACACCCTGCGAGCGGTAGACGCCCTGCACGCCGTCGACGAGGTGCTTCTGCACCGCGCGGCTGCCCTGCACGCGCAGGACCTCCTTCGGGTCCAGGTTGCCGACCACGAACTGCTGACCGAGCTCGACGTGCTGACCGTCTTCGATCAGCAGCGTCGCGCGCTTGAGCACCGGGTACGCCTTCGCCTCGTCGCCGTTGTCGGGCGTGAGGATGATGCGGCGCTGGCGGTCGGTGTCCTCGATCGTCACGCGACCCGCCGACTCCGCGATGGGCGAAGCGCCCTTCGGGGTGCGGGCCTCGAACAACTCGGTGACACGCGGCAGACCCTGCGTGATGTCGTCCGCGCCGGCCGATCCACCCTGGTGGAAGGTACGCATCGTGAGCTGCGTGCCGGGCTCGCCGATCGACTGGGCGGCGATGATGCCGACCGCTTCGCCGATGTCGACGAGCTTGCCGGTGGCGAGCGAACGGCCGTAGCAGGCCGCGCAGACGCCGACGGCCGACTCGCAGGTCAGGACCGAACGGACCTTGATGGTCTCGACGCCGGCAGCGATCAGCTTCTCGATCAGCACGTCGCCGACATCCGAACCGCCTTCGGCGACGACGTTGCCCTTGGCGTCGAGCGCGTCGTCGGCGAGCGAACGGGCGTAGACCGCGTTCTCGACGTTGGCGTCGCGCACGAGGGTGCCGTCGACGACCGCGGCGATCGTGAGCTCGAGGCCCTTCGTCGTGCCGCAGTCGTCCTCGCGGATGATGACGTCCTGCGCGACGTCGACGAGTCGACGCGTCAGGTAGCCGGAGTCCGCGGTGCGGAGGGCGGTGTCGGCCAGACCCTTACGGGCACCGTGCGTGGCGATGAAGTACTCGGCCACCGACAGTCCCTCGCGGTACGAGGAGATGATCGGACGCGGGATCGTCTCACCCTTCGGGTTCGCGACGAGGCCGCGGATGCCCGAGATGTTACGAACCTGGAGCCAGTTACCACGGGCTCCCGACGACACCATCCGGAAGATGTTGTTGCCGGCGGTGTAGGCGCTCTGCATCGACTTCGCGACCTCGTTGGTGGCCTCGGTCCAGATCTCGATGAGCTCCCGACGACGTGACGAGTCGTCGATCAGACCCTTGTCGTACTCGCCCTGCACCTTCGAGGCACGCTTCTCGTGCTTCGCGATGATCTCGGGCTTGTCCTTCGGGGTGATGATGTCCGACAGCGCGACGGTGACGCCGGAACGGGTCGCCCAGTGGAACCCGGCGTCCTTGATCCGGTCGAGCGCCGCGGCGACCTCCACCTTCGGGTAGCGCTCCGCGAGGTCGTTGACGATCGCGGAGATCTGGCCCTTGTCGGCGACGGCCTCGACATACGGGTAGTCGGTCGGCAGCGTCTCGTTGAACAGCGCACGACCGAGGGTCGTCGTCACGAGAGCGGTCCCGCCCTGCTCGAAGCCCTCCGGCACCTCGCCCTCGGCGTAGTAGACACCCGTGAGACGGATGCGCACCTGCGCGTTGAGGTCGAGCGTGTGCTGGTCCATCGCGAGGATCGCCTCGGCGACGCTCGAGAACGCGCGGCCCTCACCGGTCGCCCCCTCCTTGACCGTGGTCAGGTGGTGGAGGCCGATGATCATGTCCTGCGACGGGAGGGTCACCGGACGGCCGTCGGACGGCTTCAGGATGTTGTTCGACGCCAGCATCAGGATGCGGGCCTCGGCCTGGGCCTCGACGCTCAGCGGGAGGTGGACGGCCATCTGGTCGCCGTCGAAGTCGGCGTTGAACGCCGCGCAGACGAGCGGGTGCAGCTGGATCGCCTTACCCTCCACGAGCTGCGGCTCGAAGGCCTGGATGCCGAGGCGGTGCAGCGTGGGCGCGCGGTTCAGCAGAACGGGGCGCTCGCGGATGATCTCCTCGAGCACGTCCCAGACCTGCGGGCGCGAGCGCTCGACCATGCGCTTGGCCGACTTGATGTTCTGCGCGTGCGACAGGTCGATGAGGCGCTTGATGACGAACGGCTTGAACAGCTCGAGCGCCATCTGCTTCGGCAGACCGCACTGGTGCAGCTTGAGCTGCGGTCCGACGATGATCACCGAACGGCCCGAGTAGTCCACGCGCTTGCCGAGCAGGTTCTGGCGGAACCGGCCCTGCTTGCCCTTGAGCATGTCGGAGAGCGACTTGAGCGCGCGGTTACCGGTTCCGGTGACAGGGCGGCCACGGCGGCCGTTGTCGAACAGCGCGTCGACGGCCTCCTGCAGCATCCGCTTCTCATTGTTGACGATGATCTCCGGCGCGCCCAGGTCGAGCAGACGACGCAGACGGTTGTTGCGGTTGATCACGCGGCGGTACAGGTCGTTCAGGTCGGAGGTCGCGAAGCGGCCACCGTCGAGCTGCACCATCGGGCGCAGCTCCGGCGGGATGACCGGGACGACATCGAGCACCATCGCGGCCGGCGAGTTGCCGGTCTGCAGGAACGAGTTGACGACGCGCAGACGCTTGATCGCACGGATCTTCTTCTGCCCGCCGCGACCGTTGGCGATCTCGTCGTGCAGCGCGTCGCTCTCGGCCTGCAGGTCGAACGCCTGGAGGCGCTTCTGGATGGCCTCGGCGCCCATGTGGGCCTCGAAGTACAGGCCGAAGCGGTCCTGGAGTTCGTGGAAGACCGAGTCCTCGGGCTTCAGGTCGCCGACCTTGAGCGAACGGAAGTCGTCCCAGACGCGCTCGAGCTGGGCGATCTGCTCGTCGTACGACTTGCGGACCTGCCCCATCTCCTTCTCGCCCGCGTCGCGGACCTTGCGCTTCTGGTCGCTCTTCGCGCCCTCTTCCTCGAGCGCAGCCATCTCGGTCTCGAGGGTGGCGAGGCGCGCGTTGATCTGCGAGTCGCGCTGCTGCTCGAGCTGCTTGATCTCGAGACGGATCTCGTTCTCCAGGCCCGGCAGGTCGTTGTGACGACCGTCGACGTCCACCGAGATCACCATGTAGGCGGCGAAGTAGATGACTTTCTCGAGGTCCTTCGGCGCCATGTCGAGCAGGTAGCCCAGGCGCGACGGGACGCCCTTGAAGTACCAGATGTGGGTGACGGGAGCGGCGAGCTCGATGTGGCCCATCCGCTCACGACGCACCGACGACTTGGTCACCTCGACGCCGCAGCGCTCGCAGACGATGCCCTTGAATCGCACCCGCTTGTACTTGCCGCAGGAGCACTCCCAGTCGCGCGAGGGTCCGAAGATCTGCTCGCCGAACAGGCCGTCCTTCTCGGGCTTGAGGGTGCGGTAGTTGATGGTCTCGGGCTTCTTGACCTCGCCGTACGACCACGCGCGGATGTCCGCGGAGGTGGCCAGGCCGATCTTGAGCTGATCGAAACTCGTCGCGTTGATCACGTATGTCTCTCTCTACGTCTAACTAGTTCGCGTTGTTTGTCGGCCGGGCTCAGATGTCGTCGATGGACGACGACTCGAAGCGCGAGGAGATGTTGATGCCGAGCTCTTCTGCGGCACGGAAGATCTCGTCGTCCGTGTCCTTGAGGCTCAGCACGCCGCCGTCGGCGCCGAGCACCTCGACGTTCAGGCACAGCGACTGCATCTCCTTGATCAGCACCTTGAAGCTCTCGGGGATGCCGGGCTCCTGGATGTTCTCGCCCTTGACGATGGCTTCGTAGACCTTCACGCGGCCGAGGATGTCGTCGGACTTGATCGTCAGCAGCTCCTGGAGGGCGTAGGCGGCGCCATAGGCCTCGAGGGCCCAGACCTCCATCTCGCCGAAGCGCTGTCCACCGAACTGCGCCTTACCACCGAGCGGCTGCTGCGTGATCATCGAGTACGGGCCCGTGCTGCGCGCGTGGATCTTGTCGTCCACGAGGTGGTGCAGCTTCAGGATGTACATGTAGCCGACCGAGACCGGCGACGGGAACGGCTCACCCGAGCGGCCGTCGAACAGGCGGGTCTTGCCCGAGCTGTCGATCAGACGCTCGCCGTCGCGGTTCTTGAGAGTGGAGTCGAGCAGTCCCTCGATCTCCTCCTCGAGCGCGCCGTCGAACACCGGGGTCGCGAGCTTCGTGCCGGGAGGGGCCGAGTGGGCTTCCTTCGGCAGGTTCGCGGCCCACTTCGGCGAGCCCTCGACCTCCCAGCCCTGCTTGGCGACCCAGCCGAGGTGCGTCTCGAGCACCTGACCGAAGTTCATGCGACCGGGGATGCCGAGCGGGTTGAGCACGACGTCGACGGGGGTGCCGTCTTCCATGAACGGCATGTCCTCGACCGGCAGGATCTTCGCGATGACGCCCTTGTTGCCGTGACGACCGGCGAGCTTGTCACCCTCGGTGATCTTGCGCTTCTGGGCGATGAAGACGACGACCCGCTGGTTGACGCCCGAGCCGAGCTCGTCGTCGCCGTCCTGCGCGTCGAAGACCTTGACACCGATGACGGTGCCCTGCTCGCCGTGCGGCACCTTGAGCGAGGTGTCGCGCACTTCGCGGCTCTTCTCGTTGAAGATCGCGCGGAGCAGGCGCTCCTCGGCCGACAGCTCGGTCTCGCCCTTCGGCGTGACCTTGCCGACGAGGATGTCGCCGGGTGCGACCTCGGCGCCGATGCGGATGATGCCGCGCTCGTCGAGGTCGGCGAGCAGGTCGGGGCTCACGTTCGGGAGGTCCCGGGTGATCTCCTCCTTGCCGAGCTTCGTGTCGCGGGCATCCACCTCGTACTCCTCGATGTGGATCGACGAGAGCACGTCGTCCTTCACGAGGTTCTGGCTGAGGATGATGGCGTCCTCGAAGTTGTGACCCTCCCACGGCATGAACGCCACGAGGAGGTTCTTGCCGAGCGCGAGCTCGCCGTTCTCCGTGGCGGGGCCGTCGGCGAGCACCTGGCCGACCTCCACGCGGTCGCCGGCGTCGACGATCACGCGGTGGTTGTACGAGGTGCCCTGGTTGGAGCGGTCGAACTTGCGGAGGTAGTACTCCTGGGTGCCGCCCTCGTCGAGCTGCACGACGACGACATCCGCCGACACCTCCTGCACCACACCGGCCTTGAGGGTCGTGATGACATCGCCGGCGTCGATGGCCGCGTAGCCCTCCATACCGGTGCCGATGACCGGCGACTCGGAGCGGAGGAGCGGAACGGCCTGACGCTGCATGTTCGCGCCCATGAGCGCGCGGTTCGCGTCGTCGTGCTCGAGGAACGGGATGAGCGAGGTCGCGACCGACACCATCTGGCGCGGCGAGACATCCATGTAGTCGACCTGGTCGGCGTCGACGAGTTCGACCTCGCCGCCCTTCTTGCGGACGAGCACCTTGGATTCGGCGAACTTGCCGTCCGACGCCAGCGGCGCGTTGGCCTGGGCGACGACGTACTCGTCTTCCTCGGACGCCGTCAGGTAGTCGATGTTGCTCGACACCTTGCCGTTGCTGACGCGACGGTACGGGGTCTCGATGAAGCCGAACGAGTTGATACGGGCGAACGACGCGAGCGAGCCGATCAGGCCGATGTTCGGGCCTTCCGGGGTCTCGATCGGGCACATGCGGCCGTAGTGCGAGGGGTGCACGTCGCGCACCTCGACACCGGCGCGCTCACGGGACAGACCACCCGGGCCGAGGGCCGAGAGACGCCGCTTGTGCGTCAGGCCCGCGAGCGGGTTGTTCTGGTCCATGAACTGCGAGAGCTGCGAGGTTCCGAAGAACTCCTTGATCGCGGCGACGACGGGGCGCACGTTGATCAGGGTCTGCGGGGTGATGGCCTCGATGTCCTGCGTGGTCATGCGCTCGCGCACCACGCGCTCCATGCGGGACAGACCCGTGCGGACCTGGTTCTGGATGAGCTCGCCGACCGCGCGGATGCGACGGTTGCCGAAGTGGTCGATGTCGTCCACGTCGAGGCGGATGTCGACCTTCTTGCCGTCGCGCACACCCGGGAGGGTGGTCTGCTCGGCGTGCAGGGCGACCAGGTACTTGATCGTGCCGAGGATGTCCTCGAGCGTCAGCACCGAATCCTTCAGTCCCGCGTCGATGCCGAGCTTGCGGTTGATCTTGTAGCGACCCACCTTCGCCAGGTCGTAGCGCTTCGGGTTGAAGTAGAAGTTGTCCAGGAGCGCGCGCGCGGCCTCGGCGGCGACCTGCTCTCCCGGGCGGAGCTTGCGGTAGATGTCCTTGAGCGCCTCTTCCTTGGTGAGGATGGCGTCCTTCTCGAGGGTGCCGGCGATCGACTCGTAGCCGGGGAAGGCCGCGAGGATCTCTTCGCTGGTCATGCCGAGTGCCTTGAGGAACACGGTGACCGACTGCTTGCGCTTGCGGTCGATGCGCACGCCGACCTGGTCGCGCTTGTCGATCTCGAACTCGAGCCACGCCCCGCGGCTCGGGATGACGCGCGCCGAGTAGATGTCCTTGTCGGACGTCTTGTCGTTGACGCGCTCGAAGTAGACGCCCGGGCTGCGGACGAGCTGGGACACCACGACACGCTCGGTGCCGTTGATGATGAAGGTGCCCTTCTCGGTCATCAGCGGGAAGTCGCCCATGAAGACCGTCTGGGTCTTGATCTCGCCCGTCATGTGGTTCATGAACTCGGCGTTGACGTAGAGCGGCGCGGCGAAGGTCTTGCCGCGCTCCTTGCACTCGTCGATCGTGTACTTCGGCTCCTCGAGCTCGGGAGCGGAGAACGACAGCTGCATCGTCTCGCCGAGGTCCTCGATCGGGGAGATCTCCTCGAAGATCTCGTCGAGACCGGTGGTCTCGGGAACCCCCGCGTCTCCGGCGGCCTTGGCCACCTCGACGCGCGACTTCCACGCGTCGTTGCCGACGAGCCAGTCGAAGCTCTCGGTCTGCAGGGCCAGGAGGTCCGGCACCGTGAGGGTGTCGGTGATCTTGGCGAAGGAGAGCCGGGATGCATCCCGGCCGGTGATGGGGGACTTCTTAGACGAGCGCGCAGCGGCCAAGGAAAACAACCTCCGTGAAGCTTTCAGGCTTCAGTTCATGGTCGGTAGGTGGGATTTCGCCCGACACTCTCAAGCCGACCTCAATATGACGGCGAGAGTGGTAGCGGGCGCAAGGATCAACTATAGGACCCAACTGAGCGACACGTCCAGCTATTCCTTGACTTTCTCCCCGCATCAGGTCTATAAGCCGGGGTGCGACACTGGATCCGTGGCCGACATCGCCGAAGTGACTCTCGAGAGCGGGCTGCACGCCGTCATCCGCGACGATCCCTACAGCGCCGGGAGCTATCTCCTCGTGGTCGACGGCACCCCGCAGTCGCACGTCGACCCGGAGCGCCCGACCGAGCTGTTCTTCGAGTACATCCACCGCATGGGGCATGTCGTCGACCAGTTGCCGGAGGGGCCGATCACCGCGCTGCACCTCGGCGCGGGGGCGCTGACGATGCCGCGCTACATCGAGGCCACCCGCCCCGGCTCGCGGCAGCAGGTGCTCGAGCTCGAACGCGGGCTCGTCGACCTCGTGCGCGAGCACCTTCCCTGGTCGAAGAACGCGAGCATCCGCATCCGTTACGGCGACGCCCGGGAGACGCTCGGCAAGCTGCCGTCGGCGCTGCGCGGCACCGTCGACCTCGCCATCGTGGACGTCTTCGGCGGGTCGCGCATCCCGGCCCATGTCACGAGCGCGGAGTTCTACAGCGAGATCGCGGCCTTCCTCGCCCCGACCGGGGTGCTGCTGGTCAACGTTGCCGACGGCGCGGCACTCGCCTTCGCCCGCGGACAGGCGTCGACGCTCCGGTACGTGTTCGAGGACACCGCGCTGCTCGCGGAGTCGGCGGTGCTCAAGGGACGCCGCTACGGCAACTTCGTGCTCGTCGCGTCGCCGGCCGACCTGCCGATCGAGTGGGTGCCGCGACTGCTCGCCGGGGGCCCGCATCCGGCGTCCGTGGTGCGCGGACGCGAGCTGCGGGACTGGATCGCGGGGGCGCCGATCGTCACCGACGCCTCCTCCACACCCTCGCCGCCGCCGGCCCGCAGCATCTTCCAGGTGCGTCCCAGCCGCGGTGACGGCGACCGGACGTAGGGTCGGGGCATGCGCCGCGTTCTGCCCGTCCTGACACTCGGCGCCGCGCTCGTGCTCGCCGGATGCGGAGCCTCCCCGCAGACCTCCCCCGGCACGTCGGCGCCGACACCGTCGCCGGATGCCGTGCACGTGCAGCCCTCCGGCGACCCGGTCGAGGTCACGACCGGGCTGACGCTCCCCTGGTCGATCGCCCGGATCGACGCGCAGGAGACGCTCGTCTCGCAGCGCGACGACGCCCGCATCCTCAGCGTCGCCTCCGACCGCTCGCCGGTCGAGGTGGGAGTGGTGCCCGGGGTGTCGCACGGCGGCGAAGGGGGCCTCCTCGGGATCGCCCACCTCGCCGGGGACGGCGACGACGCCTGGCTGTACGCCTTCATCACGACCGGCGACGACAACCGCATCGTGCGCATGCCCTACGACGGCGACTCTCTCGGCGAAGCCGAGGTCGTGCTCGAGGGCATCGCGAAGGCCGGCAACCACAACGGCGGGCGGATCGCATTCGGCCCCGACGGCATGCTCTACGCGACGACCGGCGACGCCGCCCGTCCCGACCTCTCGCAGGACCCCGACTCGCTCAACGGCAAGATCCTGCGGATGACCGCCACCGGGGCGGTGCCCGACGACAACCCGACGGCGGGGTCGCTCGTCTATTCGCTCGGTCACCGCAACCCGCAGGGCATCGCCTGGGATGCCGACGGCCAGTTGTGGGCGGCGGAGTTCGGGCAGAACACCTGGGACGAGTTCAACCGCATCGAGCCCGGGGCGAACTACGGCTGGCCCGTCGTCGAGGGCATCACCGGCGAGAGCGGCTTCGTCGACCCGGTGCTGCAGTGGGCGACCTCCGAGGCGAGCCCGAGCGGGCTGGCGTTCGTCGACGGCACCTTCTTCCTGGCGGCGCTGCGGGGCGAGCGGGTCTGGGCGATCGACATCGCCGACGACGGCACCGCCGGGGCGACGCCGTGGTTCGCGGGCGAGTTCGGCCGCATCCGTGACGTCACCGCCGGTCCCGACGGGTCGCTGTGGTTCCTCACCAACGATGTCGACGGGGGCGACCGGCTGATGCAGGTCGCGCTCGTGCCGGTCACCGAAGGTTAGGCGTGGCCGACCTCGACCGCGTCCGCCGCTGGGCCGACGCCCTCATCGCCCTCCACCTCGACCCCGCGCTCTGGACCTTCGGGTTCGACCACGCCCGCACGCGCGCCGGCCTGTGCGACTACCGCGCGCGACGCATCACGGTCTCCCGTCACCTCGCGGCCCGCTACGAGGACGACGAGATCCACCAGGTGCTGCTGCACGAGGTGGCGCACGCCCTCGCCGGAGCCGGCGCGGGCCACGGACCGCGGTGGAAGAAGATCGCCGCCGACCTCGGCTACGAGGGCAAACGCCTGCACGCGGGGGCGGTCGCCGACGAGCTCGCGACCTGGGTCGGCACCTGCCCGAACGGTCACGTGCACTACCGGTACCGTCGCCCGGCCCGTGCGCTGTCGTGCGCGAAGTGCTCGAAGAGATTCGACACGCGATTTCAGATCGCCTGGGTCCCCCGAAAGGCGGACAGTAACCGGCAAACTGAGTTACGTGAATCCGAGCCGAGAGTTCTCTGAGTGAGCACCGGGCAGTGGCTGATCGCCCCCGAGGGCCTCAGCTGGTTCTTCGACGCGGGCGCTGACAGCCTCGACTTCGCCGCCGCGCCCGAGCCGGTGCACGCCCGCGACCTGGGCGAGTGGCTCGCCGCGCGTTACGAACGACTGGATGCCGGCGAGGCCTCCGACCGCGACCTCACCGACGCGCTCGCCCTCCGCGCGGCCATCGACCGGCTCTCCACGGCCGCCGCCGACCGGGAGGCGCTCGACCCCGACGACGTCGACACCGTCAACCTGTTCGGCGCGACCCCCGACATCCCGCCCGCCCTCACCGGCGGACGCCGCCAGGCCGGCGCCGGGCGCCTGCGCATCGGGCAGGTGCTCTCCACCCTCGCCCGCGACGCGATCGCGATCCTCTCGGCCGAGCCCGAGCGCATCCGCCGCTGCGACGCCGACGACTGCCGCCGCGTCTTCCGCGACGAGTCGCGCACCACGAATCGCCGCTGGTGTTCGATGCAGCGCTGCGGCAACCGCGCCAAGGTGCGCGCGCACAGAGCCAGAGCGGCCGCGCTGGCCAGCTAGGCGCGGTCCTCCCGCGCCGAGACCGACGCGTTGATGAGGTGCCGGGTCGCCCGACGCAACCCCGTGTAGGCGGCCGCAGCTGCTGCGGCTTCGGGCGACTGGTGGTCGATGCCGAGCTCGGCGATCGCGTCGATGACGGCGCCGGCGCCGAGCAGATCCTCCACCGCGAAGCGCAGCGACCCGTCGGGCTGCGTCGCCCCCGCGGCGACGACGGCGATGCGGAACCGCCCACCCAGCTCCTCCTGGCGGGCGAGGCACCACCGCGCGAACTCCTCGGCCTCGGCGAGCGTCGTCACCCGCGCGCCCGCCGGCACCGGCTCGGCGCCGATCTCGTCGACCCAGGCGACGACGTCCGCGTCGACCGCGACGGCGGCGGCGCCGGCGGCGCCCCACTCGAAGCGCACCTGGTAGCTGCTCTGGTTGCGGGGCACGTCACTCACTGAATGAGAGTATCGGCGCCCATCTCCGCGGCGATCACGCCGAAGTCGTGCGCCGTGAGTTCGAGCAACCCGCGCCGCATCAGCCATCCCCAGTTCGGCGTCGACCGGGTGAGGTCGAGCACCGGCAGCAGCGGCGTGATCGGAGTGTCGGCGACGCCCTCGACGTACTCGACGCGTCGGCGCCACGGGCGCACCTCGCCCCGGGTGAGCATCGCGACCGGGGCGGCCTGCCACGGATCGCCGTCGGCGACCCGGCCGATCGCGGTGAACGCCTGAAGGGCCCGGCCGTCGGGGTAGGTCTCGCGGGGCGAGTAGTAGGTGAGCCCGTCACCCGGCGACATCCGCTGGATGCCCGCGCGCGACCCGTGGTTGACCTGCGCGATGCCCTGCTCGACGCCGCGGCGCACGTGATCGCGATGGACGACCGCCAGCCAGTAGCGCATTCGTCGAGTGTGGACTCGACCAGTGACACGGAGGCGCGCGGGCCGCAGACTGACCACATGCGGGTGCTCCTACGTTTCGAGATCGACGCCTATCCGGACGAGGTCTGGGCGATGCTCCACGACCCTCTCGCGCTCGGCCAGGTGGTCGCGCCACTCCTCACCGTCGAGCCGGTCGGCCACCGCCGCTTTCCGCCGACGTGGACCCCGGGCGACCACCTCGTGCGCCTGCGGCTGTTCGGCCTGGTCCCGGTCGGCGACCAGAACATCCGGCTGTCCACGTCGCGGCGCGGGGGTGCGCGCATCCTGGAGGACTCGGGCGGTCCGATCTCGGGGGCACTCGGCATCCTCACCGGCTGGCGGCATCGGATGGCGGTGTCGCCGCTCCCGGACGGACGCACCCTCTACCGCGACCGGCTCGACATCTCGGCGGGATGGCTGACCCCGGTGGTGTGGCTCGGCACCTGGGCGCTCTGGCAGTACCGGGGCATCGGAATCCGGCGGGTCATCGCCTCCCGCCGCTGAGGACTCGCGGGTCGACCCACGGAAGCGGTGTCTCCCCGGAGAGGTTTCGATACGCGTCGCCTGCGGCGGCGCTACTCAACCCGCGGGATCGTGTCGGAACCGCCCCGCGACCTGGGACGAGGTCGCGGGGCGGTGTTATTTCCCTGAGGGGGCTGGAACCCGGCTCAGAGTCGGAGGCGCCCGGCCCGGTGGCGGGGCAGCGCGCGGCGCAGGCTGGCGAGGATGCCGCCGACGACGAGCAGGGCGAGCGCGAGCTGGGAGGCGAGCAGCGGCGAGACACCGGTGAGGGCGAGCGTCGTCATGACCACCGCGCTGTCCTGCAGGGCGAGGGTCGCCAACTGCGCGCCGCCGCCCCGGCCGGCGAGCGTCGGGAGCTCCCACGCGGTGACCTTCGCGGTGTTGACGATCGCCCCACCCGGAGCGCTCGGACTCAGCTGCACCTCGAGGAGCACGTCGGGGGCCTGCTCGCCTGCCCCGAGGTCGCGGTCCAGCTCGCAGGTGATCGTGCCGCCGAAGCCGCTCGCCAGACGGTCCGCGACCACGCAGTCGACCCAGCCCGGGTCACCCGCCGTCGCCGCCGCGAGCGGGGTGACGGTGATGATGCGCAGCACCTCGGGCACGTCGTCGATGAGGATCAGGCCGGTGACGCCGCCGCGGCCGGAGTTGCCGATCTCCATCGTGTAGGTGAAGACGGCTCCCGGGCTGAGGTTCGCCGTCGACGCGGTCTTCGACATCCACAGCTCCGAGGGCAGATCCTCAGGAGTCTCGGCGCACGACGCGGTCGCCGGCGGGTAGGTGATCGCGACCGGCATCGACGGGTTGATCACGAACTCCACGGACGCGCCGGACCGCAGCCCGTAGCTGGGCAGCGTCGGGTCGAGCACGAGGTTCTCCCAGTCGGGGCTCTCCCCGGCCAGCGCGGGACGCCAGCCCGGCCAGGCGATGCCGTTGCCGTCGGCGTCGACCGCGGCGCCGGGGAACAGCAGGCGCCCGGTCACGAGGCCGTCGGCCGCGATCGAGATGTCGTCGGTGTGCACGACGACGCCGTTCGCGTCGAGCCAGTTCACCTGCATCGTGCGTCCGGCGACGTCGAGGTTGCGGGCATCCACCTCGTACTCGAGCCACGGGGCGTCCTGCACGCACTCGGTCGTCGCGTCGACGTCGAGCCACTTCACCGGCGTGCCGACGGTGTCGTCGTCGCCCGACACGACGACGGTCGTCGAGGTGACGGTCGCGGTGTTGAGGATGTCGTCCTGCGCGACCTCCGGGTGGAGGGTCGCCGTGTAGTTGATCTCGGGCGCGGAACCACCGACGCCGAGCACGGTCGCGAGGTCGCAGGAGAGGGTTCCGCCGTAGCCGTCGGAGTCGCGGCCGGTGACGGCGCAGGTCCAGTCGGTGCCGGTGATCGAGGCGACGTCGATCGCCAGATCGGCGTCGAGGTCGTCGCTGACGTTCACGCCGCCGGCATCCACGTCGCCGACGTTCTCGACCGCGATCGTGTAGTGCATCACGTCGCCGCCCTGCACGAGGGTCTCGTCGACCGTCTTCTCGACGTCGAGTTCGCCGGTGAGGAAGCGGTTGGTGACGGTGACCACGGCGGGGCCCGACGTCGACACGGGAACGATCACCGGATGGCCGCCGTCGGTCGACACGGAGCTGGAGATGGCGAGGCCGGCATCCGTCTCGGTCACCGTGCACGACGCGCCCTGCAGGATGTCGTCGACGATCACCGAGTACGAGTTCGCGTCGGTCAGCTCCTGCGTCGCGGACGCGCCGAGGTCGAGCGTCCACCACGTGCCGTCGCGGTCGATGCCGCAGACGAGTTCGACCTCGAAGGGGCCGTCGTCGAACGCCTCGGCACCGGTCGCGGTGATCCGCTCCTTGTCGATGAGCACCGAGCCGGTCGCGAAGTGGTTCTCGATCTCGACGACGCTCTGACCGTTGGCGGGGATATAGCGCGGCGACGGGGCCGAGACGGAGTGGTGCGTGGCCGCACCGGTCTTCGTCTCGCTCACCGTGCAGTCGGCGCCGGCGATGAGGCCCGTGACGGTCGCGGTGTAGCCGTTGCCGGCCGTGAGATCGACGAGTCCCGAGTTGGGAAGCGGGATGTCGAGGTCGCTCTCACCCGGGCGGTCCCAGGTGCAGGTGACCTGCGCCTGGAACGGGCCCGCGCCGTAGAGCGTGTCGGCGCCGGTGACGGTCTTGTCGACGCGCAACGTACCGACATCGAACCGGTTGGTGAGCACGGTGTTCGTCGTGCCCGTGGAGATCGTCACCGAGCGGTCGGCCGCGGCGACGGTCGCGCCACCGGCATCCGTCTCGGAGATCGCGCACACGGTGCCGACGGGGAAGTGCGGGGCCAGCAGTTCGGTGTCGCCGTCCTCGAACGTGAAGCCGTCGTCGAACAGCGTCTGGCCGTCGTAGGTGCACTCCACCGCGACCTCGAAGACGGCGTCGCCGTACCGGTCGGCGCCGGTGACGTCCTTCGTGATCGACAGGCGGCCGCTGGCGTAGGTGTTCGTCACCGTCGCCGTGTACGAGGCCGCGGTGCCGAGCGTCAGCGTGGCCGGGGCGTTCTGCGCCACCGTCGTCGTCGAGCCCGCGCCGAGTCGTACGCCGATCGACGTCGCGCCGTCGGCATCCGATTCGCGCAGCTGGCAGACGGCGGTGACGGGCAGCCCGGTGATGGTGCGCGAGGCGCCGTCGGCGAGGCGGAAGGCCGCATCCCCCGCCGCGAGCGGCACCGCGACGCCGTTGCCGGTGCAGGAGAGGGTGAAGCCGAAGTCGCCGAACGTGCCGACCGTCGCGGTCGTCGAGACCGCCTTGGTGACCGTCAGCTCGGTCTCGCCGTAGGAGTTGGTGATCTCGCCGATCTGCGCCGCGGGCACCGGGGCGGTGGAGGCGGCCGGGGTCGTGATCGCGAGGCGCGCGGCCGTTCCGCCCGGGTTCGCGGGCGAATACGTGGTCGCGCTCGCGCCGCTCGTGGTCTCGGCGACATCGCACGAGGAGCCCAGCGGGATGCCGTCGAGACGCGCCGTGTACGGCACCGCGTTACCGGCGGCGAGGGTGACCACGCCCGACGAGGGCAGCACGACCGGAGCGCCGGCGACGGTGCAGGTGACCGTCGCCGAGAACGAGGTCGGGGCGTAGGCCGCCGAGACGCCGGTGATCGCCTTCGCGACCTGGAGCGGACCGACGGCGAGCTGCACACCCGCGCGCACCGGCTCGACCCGACGCTCGACGTAGCCGACCGGGAACTGGGCCGAGACGCCGAAGCTGTTCCAGGCGCGCGAGGTCGACACCGGCGGGGCGGTGACCGGGGCGAGGCCGTCGCCGGCTGAGGTGGTCGGGGTGTTCACCGTGCGGTAGGTGACGGCGAGGGTCGCGGCCGGGGGCAGCTCGCCGCCCGGGAAGGTGTACTGGATGCGGATGCCGGTGACCGACCCGTAGCTCGCCGTATCGAACGACGGCCCGTCGACCCAGGTGGCCGTCGTGCAGGTCGGGTTCGAGGTGAAGCTCGGGCACGGGTTCGCGCTCGTCGTCACCTGCCAGGTGATCGTCGTCCCGTCCGACAGGGCATCGGTCGCGAGCGCGACGTCGCCGGCGAACACCGGGCGGTAGTTCGAGCCGCGCGAAGCGCCGGTGCCGAGGTAGGTGTCGCCCGAGCGCGGCAGCACGTCGACGACGGTGGCGCCGGTGGCCGGCACGTTGCCGCCGTTCGTGTACTGCAGCTTCCACAGATCGGTCGCGCCGATCTGCGAGTACGCGGCGCACGGGTTGCGGTAGAAGCCCTGGCTGTCGGCGACGCAGGCGGTGGTCGCGTTGTTCACGTTGACCGCGCCGGTGGTCGACACGGTGCCGGTGCCGACATCGCCCTTCACACCCTTGAACGACGAGATCGCGGAGGCCGAGATCGTGGTGACGTCGTTGCTCGTGGCGCAGCCGGTCGCGCCGACCGTGTGCACGCCCTCGCCGTTGCCCGACGAGTTGGTGCAGGCCGCGAGCGTGCGGTCGCTCGTGAACGTCATCGCGTTGACGACGTCGCCGTAGCTCGCCGGAAGCCCCGGGGCCACCTGGAGCGGAACGACGATCGTGTACGTCTCCCCCGGGGCGAGACGTGACCCCGGCGCCCAGCTGAAGGTGAGCGTGCGGGTGCCCGCGTCGTAGTCGAAGACGACGCCGGTGGTCGGCAGGATGCCGCCCGAGGAGGTCGAGTAGGTGATCTCGCTCGTCGGGTCGAACAGCAGCGGCCCGCCGGCGGTGAGCCCGGAATCCACCGGGAGCTGGTCGACGACGACCGGGTTGTCGAGGAAGCCGGTCCCGGTGTTCTCCACGATGAGCGAGAAGTTGACGGTCTCACCCGCGGGGGTGGTCTTCACCGGCGTGTACTTCTCGACGTCGACGCGGAAGGTGCCGGGGTCGAGCGTGAACGCCCGGCTCGCGGTGGCCGTCTTCACGCCGAGCGTCGCGTGCTCGGTCGACCCGTTCACGACGTTGGTGATCGTCGACGGGAACGGGATGCTGCCGCCGTTGTCGCGGTAGGCGGACCGCAGCCGCACGGTCATCGGCACCGTGGTGCTCCACGAGGCCGCGGGCGAGGTCACCGAGAACAGGGAGCCGTCGGTCGTGAAGAAGACGACCCGGATGCCGGTGATCTGCGAGTTCGTGATGCCGGAGGGCAGGGTGGGGTTGCTCGCCACCGCCGTGCCCGAGGTCCACGTCGAGCTCCCGTTCAGCTGCACGTCGACCCGTCCACGGTTGGCGCCGCTCGGCATCGTGATCGTGCCGAGGGAGCGCAACTCGAAGGCGTTCCAGAACGCGGCCTCGGTGTCTTCGACGATCACCTGGCGGGTCGACGCCGTCGAGGTGCTCTGGTTCGCCGTCAGATTCACGACGATGTTGGTGGTGCGGGTCGCTTCGAGCACGGTCGCCGACGAGCCCGAGGCGATCGCCTTGCCGACCGTGATCGCGAGGCTGGCATCCACCAGGGTCAGGCTCGCCGAGCGCGACGCGTACGCCGCGGAGTCGTCGAGCACGCCGTCCCAGGCCTGCGAGAACGCCGAGTTCGTGATCGTCGCCGGTCCGACGAGGGTCGTCGGCGAACTGCGGAGGTACTGGCGCAGCCGGGTCTCGAAGGTCAGGGTCGCGGTGGCTCCGCTCGCGATCGTGCCGCCGTCCGCGGAGGATCCGGCGAACAGGGCGCTCGCGCCCACGACATCCTGCAGGGCGGTCGCGTTGAGGTTGGCCGCCGCGGTGAGCGACATCGACGCGTTGGTGCCGTCGGCGTACCAGAGGATGACGGTCGAGGCGGCCGTGTCGATACCCGAGTTGCTGCTGAGCGTGTAGTTGAGGTCGCGGATCGTGAGGTACTCGAAGGGGCTCGTCGCCGGGTCCCAGGTCTTGCCCGCGT
Organism: Pseudolysinimonas sp.; assembly: GCF_044239695.1. Taxonomy (GTDB): domain Bacteria; phylum Actinomycetota; class Actinomycetes; order Actinomycetales; family Microbacteriaceae; genus Pseudolysinimonas_A. Next base: position 30,962 of record NZ_JBIIAW010000016.1, read on the forward strand.
ACGGGTTGGTGGTGGCGTCGGCGAGCACGCAGTCGGTGACCGTCCCCGTGGTGCAGGGCATCTGGTCGGTGACCCGCAGGTACCAGGCCCGGGCGTAGGAAGCGTTGGTGGCCGTCATCGCGTACTGCACGGTCGGGTACGACGCCGCCGCGACGTCGCCGAACACGGGGATGGCGATCGGACTGGAGAGGGCGGTTCCGCCCGAGGTGCGCGGCTGCTGCGCCTTCACCAGGGTCACCGACGGGATCGGGTCGAGGAGGTCGATGGTGGAGGTGTCGGACCGCGAGTCCCCATCCATCGTCAGCAGCGCCGTGTTCGCGACCACGCCCGGGTCGGTGGCGTTGAACACGACGTCCTCGGTGATCCACGGGTTGGCCGGGTCGGGGAGCACGGACGCATCGCGCACGCGGTTGCGCAGCTGGAACGTGAGGCTCAGCGTGCGCTCGTCCGGGCCGCTCGCGACTCCGGAGCCGACCGGCGGCGCGAGCGGGTCGGAGGTTCGGGCGTCGGCGTACTCCTCGAAGGTCACGCGCACCCCGAGGGTGTCGGCGCGCTGCGCGGTCGACAGCACGTACGCCGGCATCCCGCCGCGGCAGTCGGCGGCGGTGGCGCAGACGGTCGAGAAGATCGACACCCACGAGTCGGTGGTGTCGCTGTAGAGCTCGATGTCGGTCACCTGGTCGTACGTCACGAGCGGGTCGGTGGCGTCGGTGATCGCCTCGAGGCGGTACAGGTCGAACGCCTGGAACACCGTCGTCGAGACGGCCGCCGTCGGGTCGGCGGGGTCGGTGACGGTCGCGACGTCGTAGCCGCTCACCTCGACACCCCAGCGGATGTCGGCGGTGCGCAGCTGCCCGGACTGCGAGCTGACCGTGCCCGAGACGTCGGTCCACGACTTGTCGAGCATCAGGGCGCCGGCGCCTCCCGGGATCGTCTTGATGACGGCCGTCGCCGAGGCCGACGCGGAGTCGCTGACCCGCACGCCGCCGTCGAGCAGCACGTCGCCCGTGGCGACGACGCCCGCCGTGTTCGTGTAGGTGACCGGGGCGTCGAGGGCCGACGTCGGGTCGGTCGTGCCGCGCACCTCGCTGCGCGCCGTGAAGGCGATGTTGGGGCGCACGCGCGTGCCCTGCGCGAATCCGTCGGTGTTGGTGAAGGTGAAGCGCAGGCCGACGAGCGACGCGCCCCCCGGGATCGCTCCCTGGTACATGAGCGCCGTCGTGGTCGCGGTGACCTCGTCGATCTCGGTCCAGGTGGAACCGTCGGTCGTGCCCTCGATGAGCAGGGTCGCCCCGGCCGGCACCTGGGTCGGCGCGATCGCGACCGCGTTGAACGCCCCCCAGTAGTCGAGGGCGTCGACGCCGCGGACATCCGTGATCACGATCTCCGTCGGACCGACGTAGCCGGAGTCGCTCGAGGTGCGGGCGTCGAGTTGCACGATCGAGCGCCCCCCGGCCGGCACCGCGGCCGTCGGGCTGACCGTCTTGGCGAGCGTGACGTCGACCTGCGGGTACAGCACGGTGAGGGTCGCCGCCGGGTTCACCGGGGTCGCCGCGCCGGCGTCGTTGAGACCCTCGACGCGCGCGGTCTGAGTGAAGGTGTCGGATCCGGGGACGGCGGCCACCGCGTCGGCCGCGACGTCCACCCGGAACGGGACGGCGGCGGTCGCGCCGACCGGGATCGTCCCGCGGAACTCGATCGCGAAGCCCGTGATGCGCTGCCCGGGGGCGAGCGTCGGAGTGGCCGGGTAGCCCGCGCCGACAGCGAGCTCCACCGGGTCGGGGTCGGTGCCGCCGGTCGTGAACCAGGTGACGGTGGCCTCGGTCGCGCCGGCCGGCCACGCCGCCCCGGCGGTGCGGAATCCGCCGAACGTCACGTCCTCGGTGAGGAACGCACCGACGGGCTGCGACACGGTGAGCGACGCCAGGTTGCCGTTCGAGGCGTTGCGGCCGGTGACGGTCGAGATCGTCCAGCCGCCGGCGGGGATGCGCGCCGTCGAGAAGACCGTGGTGCCGCTGACGACGGAGGTCAGCCCGCCGATGACGTAGGTGTCCGACGCGTTCGCGAGCGCGGTGGGATGACCCGGGACCGACACGGTGCCGCGCACGTTCGCGGTCACGGTCGTGCCGGTGATGAGCGACGTCGAGGAGGTGCGAGTGGCGGCGCGTTGCGCGAGGTTGAGCACGATCGAGCCGGCGGAACCGTTCGCGGTGAGCTGCGCGCCGGCGTCCGAGGAGCCGAAGGTGATCCGCAGGCCGGTGACGACGGCGGGATCGGAGGCATCGTCGGGCAGCGCGGCGGTGGCGGCGAACACGCCGTCGACCCAGGTGCCGGCCACGTAGGCATCCACCCGGATGCGGTCCGCACCGGCCGGGAAGGTGACGGCGCCGAAGGACGCGAAGTTCACCGTCTCGAACAGATTGCTCGTCAGAGTCGGGTCGGTCGGGGCGAGCAGCGTGAGCGTCTCGGCTTTCGCGTTCGAGGTGTTGCGCGTCGTGAGCGTCAGCGTCGACGCCTCGCCGACCTTGAACTGGGTCGTGGGCGGGTCCCAGGTCGCGCCGGCGGTGGTCGCGACCGAGTAGGGCACGGTGACGGTCGCGACGGCGGCCGAGCTGACGGTCTCGGCGTTCGTCGCCGAGACGGATGCGGTGTTCGAAACCGCCACCCCGTTGTACTCCCAGTCCGGCGACAGATTGGCCGGCACCGTGAGGTTCACCTGGATCGAGTAGCCGTCACCGGCGGCGATCCCCGCGCCTCCCGCGTGCGAGAAGGTGACCGTGAGCGTGCGACCCGACCAGGAGTACGCCGACGTGCCACCCGGCGGCGGGGTCACGACGACGTTCGTCAGCAGGGTGAGGGCGTCGAACTCGGGCGGAAGGGCGTCGGTGACGGTCGCGTCGACGCAGTCCTCGGAGAGACACTCGACCGCGATCGTGTACGAGAGGGTGTCGCCGGGGGCGAGCGTCGCATCCTGCACGGTCTTCGAGATCTGCAGGACCGCGGTGTAGTCGGGGGCGGCGACCGCCGGGGCGGCGGCGATCGTGCCGGCGAACAGGCCGGTGAGCGCAGCGACGAGCGCCACCCGCGAGAAGACGGCGCGCGATCGGCGACCCCAAGACATGCGGATGAACCCCCCGGCTCCCGCGGAACCCGGGCAGACGCGTCCCTACGTCTGCGGCTTCGGGTGCCGCGTCGGCCACGCTAGGCGCGGCGACACGGGGGTGTCATCGGCCCAGTTGGGGCGCGACCCGCACGGGGGACGCGACTGTCCCCCGAAACCCGGACCCGCCGGACCGAAACCGGGCCTGGTGTACCCCGGCCGTTCTCGGGGCCCTGTCGCGGGGGTCAGCCCAGGACGCCGACGGAGGCGAGGGCCGCGCGCAGCAGCGTGCCGCGGCCGCCCTCCATCTCGGCGTGCACATCGGGTGAGGAGGCCTCGGCAGGCGTCATCCAGGAGAGCTCGAGGGCATCCTGACGCGGCTCGCAGGTTCCCGTCACCGGCACGACGTAGGCGAGCGAGACGGCGTGCTGCCGCTCGTCGAGGAACGGGCTGAGCCCCGGGATCGGGAAGTACTCCGCCACCTGGAACGGCAGCGGGCTCGCCGGCAGCTGCGGGAACGCGATCGGCCCGAGATCCTTCTCGAGGTGGCGGAAGAGGGCATCCCGGATCGTCTCGCCGAACATCACCCGACCCGACACGACGGTGCGGGTGATCGCCCCCTGCGGGTTCGCGCGCAGCAGCAGTCCGACACTCGTCACGACCCCCATCCCGTCGACCCGCACCGGTACCGCCTCGACGTAGAGCAGCGGGATGCGTCGGCGCACCTCGGCCAGTTCGTCGTCCGACAGCCAGGAGGAGTTCGGGTCGGGGGTGCCCACGGAGCTCATGCTCCCCATTCTCACCGTGAATCGGCTGTTTGCCCGAAATGGCCCCTTCAACTCGCGAGAAGGGGCCATTTCGGGCAAACAGCAGAGTGGTTCGGTCCAACCTAGGCTGACGGGATGCCGATCGATCCGAGCACCGTGATGTGGAGCACCCCGGAGCGGGAGCGCGCGGGCCGACCGCACCTCGTGCTGCTGCACGGCTACGGCAGCAACGAGGGCGACCTCTTCCAGCTCGCGCCCTATCTGCCGCTCGGGATGGTGATCGCAGCTCCCCGCGCGCCGCTGCCGCACCCGATGGGATTCGGCTACTCGTGGTTCCCGCTCAACGACGAGGTCGAGGGGATCGGCGTCGATCAGGCCGCCGACGACCTCGCCGCGTGGATCGCCGAGAACGTGACCGGCAAGGCGTCGCGCGTCGGCATCCTCGGGTTCTCGCAGGGTGGGGTTCTGGGGCTGCAGGTGCTGCGCCGGCATCCGTCGGTCGTCGACGCACTCGTGATGCTCGCCTCCGCGCGGCATCCGCAGCCCGACCCGGGCGACGACGCGATGGCCGCCCGCCGCCCACCGGTCTTCTCCGGGCGCGGCACGGCGGATGAGGTCATCCCGGCGTGGCGCTTCGCCGACACCGCCGACTGGCTGCCCGACCATTCCCGGCTCACCGAGCGCATCTACGAGGGGCTCGGGCATTCGGTGTCCGACACCGAGCTTCAGGATGTCGTCGGGTTCCTGACCACGAACCTGGGCGACGCGGCCTGATCAGCAGCCGTGCTCCCCGGCACGTGACCGCACGGGGCGGCGGCTGACGGTCGTTGCGAGGAACATAGGGGGATGCACGCGGCCCTCGAGCGCTTCACCCCCGCGACGCGGGAGTGGTTCACCGGCGCGTTCCCGGAGCCGACCCCCGCGCAGGCCGGGGCGTGGGAGGCGATCTCGTCCGGGCGGCACGCACTCGTCGTCGCGCCGACCGGCTCCGGCAAGACGCTCAGCGCGTTCCTCTGGTCGCTCGACCGGCTGGCCTCGTCGCCGAAGCCCGACGATCCGCAGCAGCGCACCCGCGTGCTCTACATCTCGCCGCTCAAGGCCCTCGGCGTCGACGTCGAGCGCAACCTGCGCGCCCCGCTCGTCGGCATCTCCGCGACCGGACGTCGCATCGGGCAGGACGTGCCGCCGATCACCGTCGGGGTGCGATCGGGTGACACCACGAGCGCCGACCGGCGCCTGCTGCAACGCGAGCCCCCCGACATCCTCATCACCACTCCCGAGTCGCTGTACCTGATGCTCACCTCGGCGGCCCGCGAGACCCTCACCGGCATCGAGACGGTCATCGTCGACGAGATCCACGCGGTCGCGGCCTCGAAACGCGGCGCGCACCTCGCGGTGACGCTGGAGAGACTGGATGCCCTCCTCGACAAGCCCGTGCAGCGCATCGGACTCTCGGCGACGGTGCGTCCGATCGAGGAGGTTGCCCGCTTCCTCGGCGGGCAGGCCCCCGTCGTGATCGTGCAGCCGCCGGCGGCGAAGACCTTCGACCTGCGGGTCGTCGTGCCGGTCGAGGACATGACCGAGCTCGGGGTGCGTTCGACCGACCCGGTCACCCCCGGGCCGGGCGAACCCGAGGAGACCGGACTGCAGAGCGCCGGCTCGATCTGGCCGCACGTCGACCGGGCCATCGTCGAGCAGGTGCTCGAGCACCGGTCGACGATCGTGTTCGCGAACTCGCGGCGGCTGGCCGAGCGCATCACGGCGTCGATGAACGAGATCTACGCGGAGATGCTCGAGCCGGTTCCCGTCAGCGGGTCGAGTGCCGCCGCAGGCGGTGTATCGAGACCGAGGACCGCCGACGTCCCCGCCCAGATGATGGGCCAGTCGGGCGCGACCTCGGGTGCCGAGCCGTTGTTGGCCCGCGCCCACCACGGCTCGGTGTCGAAGGAGCAGCGTGCCGAGATCGAGGACGCGCTCAAGTCGGGCCGCCTGCGCTGCGTCGTCGCGACGTCGTCGCTCGAACTCGGCATCGACATGGGGGCCGTCGACCTCGTCGTCCAGGTCGAGACGCCCCCGTCGGTCGCGAGCGGGCTGCAACGCGTCGGCCGGGCCGGGCACCAGGTGGGTGAGATCAGCAAGGGCGTACTCTTCCCGAAGCACCGCGCCGACCTCCTCGGCACGACCGTCGTCAGCGAGCGGATGCGCACCGGGCTCATCGAGGCGATCTCGGTGCCGCAGAACCCGCTCGACATCCTCGCGCAGCAGACGGTCGCCGCCGTCGCCCTCGACACGATCGAGGTCGAGGAGTGGTTCGAGACGGTGCGGCGGTCGGCCCCTTTCAGCACCCTCCCGCGCAGCGCGTACGAGGCGACGCTCGACCTGCTCGCCGGTCGGTATCCGTCGGATGAGTTCGCCGAGCTCCGCCCGCGCATCGTCTGGGACCGGGTTGCCGGCACGATCGCCGGGAGACCCGGGGCGCAGCGGCTGGCGGTGACGAGCGGCGGCACGATCCCCGACCGGGGGATGTTCGGCGTCTTCATCGTCGGCACCGAGGACCCTTCGACAGGCTCAGGACAGCGCGGCGCTGCACGCCGGGTCGGAGAGCTCGACGAGGAGATGGTCTACGAATCCCGGGTGGGGGATGTCATCGCCCTCGGCGCGACGTCGTGGCGCATCGAGGAGATCACGAGCGACCGGGTGCTGGTCACCCCGGCATTCGGGCAACCCGGGCGCGTGCCGTTCTGGAAGGGCGACGGACTCGGGCGCCCCGCCGAACTCGGCAAGGCGATCGGGGCGTTCACGAAGGACCTCGCCGCGAAGCCCGCCGGCATCGAGGACCGGCTGCGCGCGAGCGGGCTCGACGAGTGGGCCGTCGGCAACCTGGTGCGGTTCGTCGAGGAGCAGAAGATCGCGACCGGGGCCGTGCCGACCGACACGACGCTGCTCGTGGAACGGTTCCGTGACGAACTCGGCGACTGGCGGATCGTGCTCCACTCCCCCTACGGCACCCCCGTGCACGCGCCGTGGGCGCTCGCGGTCTCGGCGCGCATCCGCGAACGCCTCGGGGTCGAGGGCTCGGCGATGGCGGGCGACGACGGCATCGTGGTGCGCCTCCCCGACACCGATGCCGATCCGCCCGGTGCGGAGCTGTTCCTGTTCGAACGGGAGGAGCTCGAAGAGCTGGTGACCCTCGAGGTCGGCGGTTCGGCGCTGTTCGCGTCGCGGTTCCGCGAGAACGCCGCGCGCGCCCTGCTGCTGCCCCGCTACAACCCGGGCCGCCGCAACCCGCTCTGGCAGCAGCGTCAGCGCAGCGCCCAGTTGCTGGATGTCGCCCGCAAGTACCCGTCGTTCCCGATCATCCTCGAGACGGTGCGCGAGGTTCTCCAGGATGTCTACGACCTCCCGGCCCTCGCCGACCTCACGACCGACCTCGCGAACCGCGCCGTGCGGATGGTCGAGGTGGAGACGACATCGCCGTCGCCCTTCGCCCGCTCCCTGCTGTTCGGCTACGTCGCGGCGTTCATGTACGAGGGCGACTCCCCGCTCGCCGAGCGTCGCGCCGCGGCCCTCTCCCTCGACCCCACCCTGCTCGCCGAACTGCTCGGTCGCGCCGAGTTGCGGGAGCTGCTCGACCCGAAGGTGCTCGCGCAGACCGAACTCGAATTGCAGCGCCTCGACCCCGACCGCAAGCTCACGGGCTCCGAGGGTCTCGTAGACCTGCTCCGTCTCCTCGGCCCGATGTCGGTCGACGAGCTCGAACTTCGGTGGTCGAGTAGCGATCCGGAGGATCGCGTGTCGAGACCCGCCGAGCTGCTCGAGGCGCTGGCGCGCGAGAACCGGGTGATCCGCGCGACGATCGCCGGGGACGCGCGATGGGCGGTGGTCGAGGATGCGTCGCGACTGCGGGATGCCCTCGGGGTGCCGCTGCCGATCGGCGTGCCGACGGCCTTCCTCGATCCCGTCGACGATCCCGTGGGAGACCTCGTCTCCCGCTACGTGCGCACGCACGGGCCGTTCACCGCGCAGGAGGCGGCCGACCGCCTCGGCCTCGGCGTCGCGGTGATCACCGACGTGCTGCGGCGGTTCGCTGCCGACCGGCGAGTGGTGGAGGGCGAGTTCCGGCCCGGCGCGACCGGCACCGAATGGGTGGATGCCGAGATCCTGCGCCGTCTCCGTCGCCGCAGTCTCGCGGCTCTGCGCAGCGAGGTCGAGCCCGTGCCGCAGCGGGCGCTCGGCCGGTTCTTGCCGAACTGGCACCGGTTCGGCGACCTCCGCGGCGTCGACGGACTCGTCACCGCGATCGACCAGCTCGCCGGCGTCGCGCTCCCCGCCAGCTCGTGGGAGAGCCTCGTGCTGCCGAGTCGCGTGCGCGACTACTCTCCGGCGATGCTCGACGAGCTGACCGCGACCGGTGAGGTGCTCTGGTCGGGGCGCGGCGAGCTACCCGGCGGCGACGGCTGGGTCGCGCTGCATCTCGCCGACGCCGCGTCGCTCACCCTGTTCGAACCGAACCTGACCGAGCAGAGCGACCTCCACGGCCGCATCATCGACGCTCTCGCCGGCGGGGGTGCGTTCTTCTTCCGGCAACTGTCGACGGCGCTCGGGGTCACCGGGCCCGTGGACGACAAGGACCTCGCCCGCGCCCTCTGGGATCTCGTCTGGGCCGGCCTCGTCGGCAACGACACGCTCGCGCCGCTGCGGTCCCGCCTCGGCGCGACGACGACCCGTGCCCGCGCGACCCCCCGCGCGCGCGGGCGACGGGCGACGGGCCGGGTGCTGTC
>NZ_JBIIAW010000185.1:0-2701 GCF_044239695.1 Pseudolysinimonas sp.
CGAGGTCTTCGATCGGAGAGATCTCCTCGAAGATCTCATCGAGACCGCTGCGGGTCGGCAGGTCGGTGCGGCCCTGGGCCTCACCCTCCTCGACGCGAGCCTTCCAAATGTCGTTGCCGACGAGCCAGTCGAAGCTCTCGGTCTGCAGTGCAAGCAGATCGGGAACCGTCAGGGTGTCGGTGATCTTGGCGAACGAGAGACGGGACGCTGCCCGGCCGTTCTTAGTGGACTTCTTGTTGGACGCAGTGCGCGCAGCAGCCAAGGGAAATAACCTCCGTGGACCCCGTCGGGTCATGGTGTTGGTAGTGAAGTTCGCCCCAGGAAGAGATCCGCCCCGCCGCTATACTCGGGGCGCGCCAGCTGTCCACAATATGACTGCATGATTGGCTGGGAGCGCAAAGAACAACTATAAGACACAATCTGCCGACGTGTCTAGTTATTCCTTGACCACTTTCCGAAATTGGGCTATAAGCGCCACAAGCAGGTGGGGAATTCCGGTGGAACTCGCAGGTGGGAGTCCGCCACAATGACTAGTAAGAAACATCCGGTTGTAGCGAGGGCCCTCGGCCCCCGCTACAACAGCGGGTCTGCCGCAGTGGAACAGATCGCGGGTGATCAATAAACGTTACACACTGTAGCGCTATGAGAGTACCGCCGAACCGGCGTTATGTCCAGTCGAAGGGAATCCCGTGAGCGAGATCACGCACCAGGGACTACGCCGTCAGCCCGCGCAGGACCGCAGCACCCAGCGCATCGAGCTGATCCTCGACACCGCCGCCCGCCTGATCGACGAGGTCGGCTACACCGGCATCTCCCCCGCGCTCATCGCCCGCAACGCCGAGATGTCGGGCCCGGCTGTCTACCGCTACTTCTCCGACCTCGACGCGATCATCAGCGCCCTCGCCACCCGCGTGCTCGACCGGTTCCTCGTTCGCATCGGCGAGATGCTCGCCGCGCCCGAGCTCACCTGGGAAGAGGCGATGTCTGGCGCCGTCGACATCTACGCCGACATGTTCGCGAACGAGCCGGGTTTTCGCATCGTGCGCCTGCAGGGCAGCGCGGCCGCGACGCCCGTGGACTCCCGCGGCGACACCGGCGTGATCGCTGACGCCGTCATCGGCTACTTCAAGCCGCGTTTCGAGACCTGGGACCGCCCGCTGTTCCGCGAGCACGTGCAGGTGATGATCGAGATCATCGAGGCGCTCGTGACGCTCGCGTCGGAGTCCGACCAGTACGACTTCTTCATCGCCGAGGCGAAGCGCGTGTCGACCGGCTACCTCGGCACCTACCTCGCCGAAGTGCCGGGCACCCCGCCCACTGCCTAGCTGCGGTGAGACAATCGGGGAATGCCTGACGAGAATCCCTGGAAGCTGCTTCGCCTGAGCGGCTACCGCGCCGTGATCGAGCCGGACCGCTGGGTTCCCGGCTCGTACACCCTCGTGGTCGACGGCACCCCGCAATCCCACGTCAGCCTCGACGACCCCAGCCAGCTCTTCTTCGAGTACGTGCAGCGCATGGGGCACGTCATCGACCAGCTGCGGACGCCGGGAGAGCCGATCACGGCCATCCACCTGGGCGCCGGCGCCTTCACCATCCCCCGCTACATCCACGCAACGCGCCCCGGCTCGCGCCAGCAGGTCATCGAGCTCGAGATGGATCTCGTCGACCTGGTGCGCGAGCACCTGCCGCTGCCGAAGGACGCGCAGATTCGCCTGCGCCACGGCGACGCCCGCGAGACGCTGAAGAAGCTGCCCGACGGCCTCGCAGGCGCAGCCGACCTCATCGTCGTCGACGTGTTCAGCGGCGCGCGCACCCCGGCTCACGTGACGAGCATCGAGTTCTACAGCGAGCTCGCCAAGTTTCTCGCACCCGACGGCATCGTGCTCGTCAACGTCGCCGACGGCCCCGGGCTCGCCTTCGCCCGCGGCCAGGGGTCCACCCTACAGACGGTGTTCGGCAATGTCGCTGCCCTCGCCGAGACGCAGATCCTCAAGGGCCGCCGCTTCGGCAACGTCGTCATGGTGGCATCGAAGACCGCGCTGCCGACCGAGTGGATGCCGCGCCTGCTGGCCGGCGGGCCGCATCCGTCGGTCGTCGTGGCCGGCCGCGAGCTCGCCGACTGGATCGCGGGAGCCCCGGTCTCGACGGACGCCACCGCCATTCCGTCTCCGCCGCCGGCGAAGACCTTTCTGCAGTTCAAGGGGTAGACCATGCGCTCGATCACCGCCGTTGCCGTTCTCGCTCTGCTGCTCGCCGGCTGCACCTCGACCCCGCAGTCCCCGCCGCTGCCGACGCCGACGACCGGCGTCGACGGCCAGCTCGGACCCGTGACGCCGGTCGGCACTCCCGAGTCCGTCGCCAGCGGACTGCAGGCGCCGTGGTCGGTCGTGCGGCTCGAGTCAGGGTCGACACTCGTGAGCGAGCGGGACCGCGGCGTGGTGGTCGAGGTGAGCTCCGATGGGGAGCTGCGCGACCTGGCGACGATCGACGGCGTCGTGCACAAGGGCGAGGGCGGGCTGCTGGGGCTCGCCGTTCTCGACGAGGAGTGGCTGTACGCGTACTTCACGACCGCATCCGACAATCGAATCGAGCGGTTCGCGCTCGAGGGTGAGCCCGGGTCGTACTCCCTCGGCGCTGGCGAGGAGGTGCTCACGGGAATCGCGAAAGCGGGCAATCACAACGGCGGCCGCATCGCCTTCGG
>NZ_JBIIAW010000140.1:0-5792 GCF_044239695.1 Pseudolysinimonas sp.
TCCGCCGAGCCGAAGGAGCGGGGACCCCTACCCCGATCGGCTCAGCGGACGGATGCCGCCTCCGCGCGCGACGGGGTCGCGTCGCGATGCGCAGAACTCAGGCTGCGAGGCGAGTTCCCTGCCGTGACTCAGGAAGGCGGCATCCACGGCCTGAGTTCTGAACGCGCATCGGGTCGGCATCATCACCCCGCGGGCGGACCGCCTCAGGTGGCGTCAACGCGGAACCGGGGCGAGTGCCGACGCCCGGAGGCGCCGCACTCGCCCCGGTCACGGTGCGTCGTGGTGGGTGCTCAGATGCGGCCGTACTGGTAGACGACCGGGCACTCGAAGACGCGCGGGGCGCTGTGCCCGACGGTCTTCATGTAGTTGATGACGACACGGTAGGCCTCGACCAGTGTGGTCTCGGTGTAGACGATGCCTTCGCGCAGGCTGGCGTCGCGTACCATGCGGCGGGCCGCGAACAGGTGCGGACGGGCCATGCTCGGGAACAGGTGGTGCTCGATCTGGAAGTTGAGCCCGCCCATGAGGATCGTCATGCCCCAGCCGCCGCGGATGTTGCGCGACGAGAGGATCTGCTTGCGCAGGAAGTCGGGCTTCGCATCGACCGTGAACATCGTCATGCCGATGTGGTTCGGGGCGAACGACAGGCCCATGTAGGCGCCGAAGACGACGAGTTGCACGCCGACGAAGGCGAATGCCATGCCGAGCGGCAGCACGAGGAAGATCGGGATGAGCACGACCGCCATGCGCGTCACCAGCAGGATGATCTCCATCGTGCGGTTGTCGACCTTGCCCTTGCCGAAGGCGTGGATGAAGGACTTCACGTGCAGGTTGATGCCTTCGAAGGCGAGCAGCGGGAAGAACAGCTTCCCCTGGTGACGGGTGATGAGGGCACGGGCACCGCGGGCGGAACGGGCGTCGGCGTCGACGAACGAGACGGTGTCGATGTCGAGGTCGGGGTCCTTGCCGACGACGTTCGGGTTGCCGTGGTGGCGGGTGTGCTTGTTCATCCACCATGAGTAGGAGAGGCCGACGACGCCCGACGCGAGCGCGCGGCCCAGCGCATCGTTGGCTTTGTTCGACGAGAACACCTGACGGTGGGATGCCTCGTGCCCGAGGAACGCGAACTGCGTGAAGATCACGCCCAGGGCGGCCGCGATGAGCAACTGGAACCAGGAGTCGCCGAGCAGCACGAACCCGGCGATCGCGCCGCCGAGGGCGAGTACGAGGGTCGTCAGCAGCGAGATGTAGAACACCTGCGCACGGCGTAGGAGGCCGGCATCCTTGACCTGCGCCAGCAGCGGACCGAACCCGCTCGGGGCACCGGTGCGCGGCGTGGTCGTGCGGAAACGGGGGGCGGCTTCAAGAGACAAGGGGCCTCGGGATCAATCGGGGTACGACTTCCCAGCCGGCAAGGTGAGCGGAACGCTCCAGATGAGTCGAATCTACCCGGTCACCCTGTGGGTGACGTGTACTTGCGCCGAGCGTTCACCCGTGCGTCAGTTCGCCGCGACGCGGAGGGCGGCGGCGAACTCCCGCGCGCGATCCCTTTCGGCGGCGAGCGGGGCGACCACGGATTCGTCGACGACCGTCTCGATCGCGGCGACGAGCCGTTTCCGTGCCCGACGTCGCCGCGACGCCGCGGTGATCGCGCCGAGCACCCCGCCGAGAAGTCCGAGCAGGATGCCGACGAGCACCGCGCCCACGATGAGCAGCGTCGGCACCGCCCATCCTTCGACCGTCGGGATCTCGAACGCGGGCAGCCCGAACCGGGGGAGGAACGCGGCACCGAGCAGCCAGCTCACCCCGACGAGGGCGGTGAGGATGCTGGCCCACTGCACGATGCCGAACAGCACCCACCACCACGACCCGCGGGCCGGCAACGGGGTGCGGGCGATCGCGAGGTCGAGGGCATCCGGAAGTCGCTCGAGGGAACGCTCGGCGGCGGTGCGGATCCCGCTGCGCCAGGTCTCGGTCAGACCCTCCGCCGCGGTGTCGGCGTAGCCGCGCACGGTGATCGAGACCCGGGCGCGGGCGGCGGCGTTCGCCGGAGGCAGGCTCGTGCGGTGCAGGTCGGGGTCGCCGCCTTTCGTGCGCCGGGCGCCGAGCCCGAGGCGGGAGAGCGGGTCGGCGCGCAGGCGGGCGATCCACGAGACGAGCGGCCACCCGGTCGCCTGCGCGGAACGTTTGCGGTACGAGCCGGCGACGGCCTGGGCGACGACGTCGGCTCCGGCGGCGACGGCGACCTCCTCGACGAGCCGGGTGCGGGCGCGCGGGTCGAGCTTGCGCACATCCCCGGGGCTCTCGAGCTGATCGGCGAGGGCGGCGATGTCGGCGGCGAGGCGGGCATCCCGGGCGCTGCGGGCGGCGGCGAGGTCGCCGAGGGCTTTGCGCACCGCGTCGATCCCGGCGCCCGTGCGGGCGCTCACCGGCAGCACGGTCGCCTTCGGGATGCCGTCGCGGTCGACGATCTCGCGCAGCGACGCGACGACCCGCGGCACGTCGGCCGGCTGCAGCAGGTCGGTCTGGTTGAGCACGATCAGCGTCACCTCGGAGTGCCGGGCGTGCGGGGTGATGAACTGCGCGTGCAGCACGTCGTCGGCGTACTTCTGCGGGTCGACGACCCAGACCAGCGCGTCGACCTGGGCCGCGAGGCGCTCGGCGACGGCGCGGTTGCCGCGCTCGATCGAGTCGAAGTCGGGCAGGTCGAGCAGCACGAGCTGTCCGGCACGCGGGTCGATCGGGTCGGTGCGCACGACCCGATCGCGCACCCCGAGCCAGTCGAGCAGGTCGGTCGCGCCGTCGGGGTTCCAGGTCACCGCGAGCGCTTCGGACGTGGTGGGGCGCCGCACGTGCGTGCGGGCGACGTCGGCGCCGACGAGGGCGTTCACGAGACTCGACTTGCCCGACCCGGTGGCGCCGAACATCCCGACCACCGTCGATCCGGGCGAGAGTTCCCGCCGCCGGGTCGCCTGGGCGAGCAGCGTGTCGACGCGCGTGGCGAGGGGCTCCGGGATGTTGTCGCCGCCGGCGGCACGGAGGGTGCGGAGGGCGCCGAGCCGATCCTCGAGCGAGGCGCTCACGGGGCGGGGTCCGCGGCCGCGCGCTGCACGTCGTCGAGCAGGGTGCGCGACTCCCGCCGCAGCGACTCCGGGGCGGAGCCGAACCGCATCCCCTCGAGCGCCGCCGTGACCCGGGCGCGCTCGGCGTCGAACACGCCGCGCACCCGCTCGTGCAGGTCGCGCCGTGCTTCCGCGGCGAGGCGGCGCACCGCATCCTCGCCGAACACCGTCTCGAGCAGCTTCTGGCCGAGCACCGCGGACCCGCCGGCGATCAGCAGTTCGCCGCCGGTCAGGCCGCCGGTCGAGGCGAACACGACGACCATCAGGGCGACGGTGATGACGTTGAGCCCGGCGGAGAGCACCCGCGCCTTGACGCGCTTGTTGCCGGCGTTGTCGCGCACGAGCTGCATGAGCGACCCCTGCCAGTCGCGGATCATCGCGGCCGCAGCGTCGCTGAACCCGGGACTCTGCGCGGCGAGCGACGGGTTCTTCGCCGCGACGGCACGCCCGGCGGCGCTGCGCTGCAACCCCGCCCAGGTCGCGGCGGCGGCCCGGCCGCCCTCGTCGACGATCACGGCGTGCAGCCCGGTCTCGATCTGCGTCTCGACTTCGATGACCGGGCTCGGCTTGCCTTGGATCCACGCGGTGACGCTGTCGCGGGTGCGCGAGACCCACGACTCGATCTTGCGGAAGAAGTCGGTCGTGCCGACGAAGTCCTGCCAGCGGGCGAGCACCTCGCCGCGCAGCAGAGCGCCGTCGCGGGTGGCCTCGTCGACGGCGGCGATCGCGTTGTCGTAGTCGGCGACCGCGGTCGCCTCGACTCCGGCGAGCCAGTCGAGTTGGGCCTGCCGGGCGTCGGCGATCTCGGCCACCCGGCGGTCGAGGTCGGCGATCGCGCCAGAGAGGGTGCGGGCCGCGATGCGGGTGCGCTCGGCCCGGTCGCCGGCGATTCCGGTGAGCCACGCCAGCGGTTCCGCGACGGCGGCGGCCGACAGCATCCCGAGGTCGTCGAGCGGCTGCTCCTCGATCACGAAGACCGGGGCGTCGGCGAGGTTGCGGGCGGCGAGCATCGCGGTCAGGTCGGGCAGCACGTCGCCGACGGCGTCGGCCGGCACGCGGTTGAGGATGACGGCGACCGTGACCGACCGCGCGGCGGCGTCGTCGAGCAGGCGCCAGGGCACGGCATCCGCGTACCGGTTCGCGGTCGTGACGAACAGCCAGAGGTCGGCGGCGGCGAGCAGCTGGGCTGCGAGGGCGCGATTCTCGTCGGCGACCGAGTCGATGTCGGGGGCGTCGACGAGGGCGAGGGATGTCGGCATCCGATCGTGGCCCAGCAGCATGAGCTCGGTGATGCGGGACGCCGCGGGGGTGTCGCCGGCGGCGGACGCGGGAGTGCCCGGGGAACTGATCGTGCCGCGCACCCGGGAGAGTCCGGGCAGGACGCGGTCCGACGCGAACCAGCCGACATCCTCCGGCGCGTGCACGAGGATCGGCTGCCGCGTCGTCGGGCGGATCACCCCGACCCGGGTGATCGGGGTGCCCAGCAGGGCGTTGACGATCGTCGACTTGCCCGAGCCTGTCGAACCCCCGACGACGGCGAGTAGCGGGGCATCCAGGTCGGCGAGGCGCGGACGGATGTAGTCGTCGATCTGCCGCACGGCGGCGGCGGCCGTCTCGCGGTGCTCGGCCGCGTCGTCGAGCGGGAGCTCGAGCCCGACGTCGGCGAGCGAGGCGCGCAGGCGCTCGAGCGACACGATCGCGGGGGCGCGGGTGGCGGTCACCCCCACAGTTTGCCGTTCCGGGGGCGTGAGGGCGACGTGTTGACGAAACGACGACGCGGCCGGACCGTGCGGCCGCCGTCGACCGACCATCGCCGGGTCGTCACGAGCGAGCACGCGTGGACTCGCGGGGTGGGGACGGCCGGCCCCGTCAATATTCCGTTCACCGCGGCCGAGCATCATGGCGAAGTGTCGGAGACCCCGCGGTATCGCGATATCGCCGAGACACTGCGTGAGCGCATCGCCTCGGGGGAGTTCGCCCAGGCGCGAGCGCTGCCCGCGGAGCAGGCGCTCGCGGCAGAGTACGGCGTCACTCGCACCGTCGTGCGCAATGCCCTGCGCTGGCTGGAGCACCGCGGGCTGGTCACCCCGCGACGGAACATCGGCTGGTTCCTCCGCGCGCCGCATCAGGTGCAGGGCTTCGATCGGATGCGCTCTTTCACGCAGTGGGCGGAGGGCCGCGGCATGGTGGCGGGCGCGCGTGTGGTGAGCCGGGAACACGGTGCGGCGACCGAGCGCGAGGCACAGCTGTTGCGCATCCCCGTCGGGGCAGAGGTGTTCCGCTGGAGCCGAGTGCGCACGCTCGACGACCGGGTGGTCATGCTCGAGCGGTCGAGCTGGGCGCCGTGGGTGGTCCCCGTGCTCGATGTCCTGCCCGACGACGTGGTGTCCTCGACACGCGCCCTCGCCGAGGCGGGGATCGTCGTCGTGTTCGGCAACCATCGCATCGAGGCGGTCGCGGCCTCGAGCGAGGAGGCTCGACTGCTCGGTGTGCGACGGTCGAGTCCGCTGCTGCAGGTGCGGCGAGAGGTCTTCGCGAAGGACGGACGCGTCGTCGAGTTCGGTGTGGATCGCTATCTGCCCAACACGATCGCCTTCGAAGCTCAGGCCGCCGGAGTCGCGGCGCCCGCCGCGCCCGCGCGGGCGCACCGAGCACGAGCGGGGGGCGCGG
>NZ_JBIIAW010000142.1:0-5772 GCF_044239695.1 Pseudolysinimonas sp.
GCAGCCCACTGCGCGCAGTGGGCCCTGACACCCACCGATCTCGCGGCGGCCGCGAGCACGTTCGCCGCATGACGTTCACCCCCGGGTCACGGATGTCGGCTGCGCTGGGCGGCATGCCCAGACCCCGGATCTCTGCCCTGCTCGTCGTGCCGTTCACCGCGCTGCTCATCCTGCTGCCGGCCGCGTTCGCCTCGGCGCACAACTACTCGGCGACGGTGTACGCCGAGATCACGGAGCCGGAGCCCGGGCTCGTGCGCGCCGTCCTGGACCTCGAGTACGTACTGCTCGCCGTCGACGGCGGCGCGGCGATGGAGGACGCGGAGTTCACCGTCGCCGCCTACGACGACGTGCAGGCGAGCGGGCAGGACCCGGCGAAGCTCACGACCGAGATCCTCGACCAGTACTCGGACACCGTCCTCGGCTATGTGCAGCCCCGCTTCCAGGTCGCTCTCGAACCGGAGTACGGCGAGACGCCGGTCTCGTGTGCGAGCGAACTCGCCGAGCCCCTGTCGATCGTCCTCATCGAGAACGTGCCGCACGCCCGTTTCGTGTTCGACTACGACTGCCGCGAGTCGACGAGTATCGCGGCCGCGGTCTACCGGATCTCGACCGGACTCTTCCCGGGCACGGCTCCCGGCGGCCAGACCACCACGATCGTCAGGTACGACACCGTGGCCGGTTCGGGCGTCGCGAACCTCGACACCGACACGAATCCGACGATGACGACGACGCAGGACTGGGGCTCGCGGATGGGCGAGTTCTTCCTCCTCGGCGCCGAGCACCTCCTGTTCGGTCTCGACCACATCCTCTTCCTGCTCGCGCTCATCGTCGGGTCGCGCCGCCTGCGCGACATCGTGCTCGCGGCGAGCGCCTTCACCGTGGCGCATTCGCTGACCTTCGTTCTTGCGGCACTCGGCGTGGTCTCCGTTCCGGCGATCATCGTCGAGCCCGTGATCGCAGCCTCGATCGCTTTCGTCGCCCTCTGGTACCTCTCCGGTGTCTGGCGTCGGCGATCCACGGTGATCGCCGAATCCGCGGCCGTGCCGGAACGTCTTCCGATGCGGGGCGCGGACTGGCTGCGCGTCGGCGTGGTCTTCCTGTTCGGGCTCATCCACGGCGTCGGCTTCGCCGGCGCGCTGGGCATCGACGAGCCCTTCAGCTGGGGACTGCTCGGCGCGCTGCTGGTCTTCAACGTCGGGATCGAGGTCGTGCAGCTCGCGATCATCGCGATCGTGTTCCCCGTCCTGGTCCTCCTGCGTCGGCGCGTCTCACCGGTCGGCTTCTGGGTCGGCGTCGTCGTCGCCGCGGGCGTCGCGGTGGTCGGCCTGTTCTGGTTCGTCGAGCGCCTCGTCAGCGCGGGCTGACCAGATCGGGCGGTGGCCCTCGCCCTGCTGGGCCTGAGGCGGCGCCTCACTGTGCACAGTGGGTCACCGATTTGACCCGGTTCCCGTGACCACAGCCGGTCCGACCACTTCCCGTTCACCTCGACGTCGCTTCGCGGCGTTGGGCTGCGTCCGTAACCAATCGCCCCCCCCCGCCATCGGAGCCTCATGTCTCGCCGCACCCCTTCCTCGACCCCCCTCACCCTCCGCTCCTGGTTCCGCCGCGGCCTCGCCGTGGCGGCGGCAGCAGGCCTCGCGGGCACCGGACTCGTCGTCATGAGTCCCGCTGCCGCCGCCCCCGACCCGGCGGACGTGACCTGGGAGGCGGTGAACGCCCCGACCCCGACCGCGGACCTGCTCGACGTCGAGTTCGCCGCCGACGGTGCCGCGACCGACGTCTCGGCTGCGGCGCACGCCCTGACGGCGAAGCCGGCCGCCGGCACGACGAGCGACGACCCCGACCTCGGCCGGTGGGTCGCGAACCTCGACGGTTCGCAGGCGTGGGGGGCCGCCTGGACGACCGGCGACTACGCGCTGGAGAACGACGGTGCCTCGATCGAAGTGGTCTTCAAGGTCGACGTCCCGATCACGGACGGGTACCAGGATGTCATCGGCAACATGCAGTCCGCCGGTTTCGGGATCGAGCTCGTGCCGGGCCCCGACGCCGAGCACGGCGGCATCGAGATCTACGCCCACACGACGAGCGGCGGCTACGGCGCGCTGCCGACGGCGACCTACCGCTACGGCGAATGGGTGCATGTGGTCGCCACCTTCGACGGCTCCGAGAAGAAGGTCTACGTCGACGGCGACCTCGTGAGCGCGGAGCCGGCCGGCTCGGCGACTCTGACGACGCCCGGTGCCGCGTCGCAGACCTGGATCATCGGCGGCGACGTCGACGGCAGCGGCAACTCCTCGGCGCGGCTCGTCGGCGCCCTCGCGACGGCTCGTCTCTACTCGGTGCCGATCGGCGACCTCGACGCCTACCGGCTCGCGGTCGCGGGCGGCTTCGCGGAGGACACGCTCGCCCCGGTCGTGCGCGCGGTGTCGACGCCGACCGACCACGCCGACCTCGACGTGGAGTACATCGCCCCGGCGATCGAGGCGAGCGACGACATCGACCCGACGCCGGGTCTCTCGATCTCGGTGACGGGTCCGGATGACGTGACCGCCCCGCTCGACCTCGACACCCGGACGTTCACCCCGAACCAGGACGGCGTCTACACGCTCGTCTATCAGGCGGTCGACGAGGCCGGCAACGTCGGCACGGTCGAGTACCTCGTCGCGGGAGGCGACGCCGAGCTCCCCGAGGACCCGGAGACGCCGACGACGCCGGACTCCACGGCCGACGGCGTCACCGACTGGAAGTTCTCGGCCATCGGCGACATCCACGACAACTGGGACGAGCTCGTCGAGGCCTACGACTTCTGGGCGACCCAGGGGGTCGAGACGACGCTGTGGCCCGGTGACCTGACGAACGGCAACACCGAGCAGGAGTACATCGAGCTCAAGAACACGATCGACTCGGTCGCCGGCTACGGCATCGAGCACTACGCGTCCCTCGGCAATCACGACGTCGCGGGCGGTCAGTTCGGCGACTACGCGCTCTTCGAGACCGCGACCGGGCAGCGCCCGAACGCCGAGTACGTCGTGAACGGCTATCGCGTCATCACCGTGAGCCCCGGATCGGGCGAGTTCGCGGAGGATGCGACAGCGGCCCCGGGCACCGTGGTCTCCGGTACCCCGACGGTCGCGGCTTCCGGCGGCTACGCGTACGCGGCGGACTGGCTCGAGTCCCGGCTCGCGGCGATCACCGCCGCCGAGCCGGAGAAGCCGGTGTTCGTGCTCGTGCATCACCCGATCCGCTGCACCCACTACGTGTCGAACGAGTGGTACGGCAGCGGCCTCGCCACCGGCTGCGGCGACAACTTCGACTCGTTCCTCGAGGACTACCCGCAGGCGGTGGTCTGGGGCGGGCACATCCACACGCCGAACCACATCCCCACCTCGATCTGGCAGGGCACCGAGGCGGGCGGCGGGTTCACGACCGTCAACGCGCCGCCGCTGGCCTTCCTGGAGATGGAGAGCGGCGTCGTCGGGGCCAACTCCCACCAGCTCTCGGACTCGACGCCCGACGACGCGGGCGACAACCGCGAGACCGCGATCGTCGAGGTCGACGGCAGCAAGGTGAAGATCACGAACTACGACCTCCAGGCCGACCTGTGGGAGCCGACGGTGTGGGAGTGGGACGTCGCCGACTCGCTCGACGAGAGCGCGACCTACGAGGAGCGCTTCCCGCTCGGCGACGCCCGCGCGGACCGCACCGCCGGGCCGGTCTGGCAGGGGGATGACGCGATCACCGTGTCGGCCATCACCGAGACGGGCGCCCAGGTCGACTGGACGCAGGCCGAGGCGGCGCCGAACGAGGTGCACGACATCGTGCAGAAGTACCTCGTCGACGTCGTCAACGTGAACACCGGTCAGACGGCGCTCTCCTTCCAGCGCTGGTCGCAGTACTACGTGCTGCCCCTGCCGGCGACCGTCGGCCACGACATCTGGAACCTGGAGCCCGGAACGCAGTACGAGATCCGCATCACCCCGATGAACGCGTGGGCGAAGGTCGGCGTGCCCCTGACGACGACCTTCCGCACCGAGGGTGACGGGGCCGACGAGGTGTCGGACTTCGAGGATCACGGCGCCGCGATGCCGGTCGCCGACCTGCTCGACGTCGACTTCGAGTCGGTCGCCGACGTCTCCACGAACGCTGTGCCGTACACGCTGCTCGATGAGACCGCGACGGGCCCGGCGACGGGCCAGCCGCTCCAGGTTCTCGTCAGCGAGGCAGACAAGGTCCGGATCGTCGACGGCTTCACGATGGATGCGGCGTTCGTGGCGAACGGTCCCGGTGACGTGTTCACCTACGGGCAGCCCGGAGCGATCTCGAACGTGCTGCGCGTCACACCGCTCGACGCGACCCGCGGCACGCTGAGCGACGTCGCGGTCATCCAGGGCGAAGACAACATCCTCTGGCAGCGCACGATCACCTACGGTCAGCCGAACCACGTGGCCCTGCGCTTCACCGGCACCGAGCTCGACATGTGGGTCAACGGCGAGCGTCTCGGCGGCACGGAGGTCGAGTCCGACCTCGCCCCGTACCTCGGGGCGGCCGGCATCCCGTACTTCCTCGTCGCGGGTGGCTCGACCGACGGGGCCGGCAACATCCTCAACCCGCTGGATGGCGACGTCACCGTCGCGCGCGCCTTCTCCACCGCGCTCACCGACATCGAGATGGCGCGGATCGCCCACCAGGCCCAGCCGGCCACCGACTTCGTCCTGCCTGCGGTGCGTGCGGTGTCGACTCCCGCCTCGCGCGGCACGACGGGCGTGGAGTACACGGTGCCCGCGCTCGAAGCCGTCGACGACTCCGGCGCGGTCGCCGAGACCTCGATCACGGTGCTCGGCCCGTGGGGCGATGAGGTCCTGGCGACGACGGGCGCGGCCGGGGCGTTCACCCCGCAACTGCCGGGCAAGTACACGCTCGTCTACGGAGCCATCGACGGAATCGGCAACGACAACGCGCGGCGGTACTCCGTGACGGTCGTGCTCGGGGCGACCTCGGGCACGAGCGACGACGTGCCGGCGGCCGACCTGCTCGACGTCGACTTCTGGAACGCGAGCCGCACGGGCGTCGCCGATCAGGCCGACCTCACCGACCACTCGCCCCATGACCGCGAGTTCACACGGGTGACCGGCGCGCCGATCACGATGAACAGCGAGCTCGGCAAGCCGGTCGCGACCTTCGCCAACAGCGACGACCTCTCGTACCGCACGGCGTGGAGCGCGGCCGACTACGCGGCGCAGAACGACGGCTACGCGTTCGAGGCGACGTTCAACATGTCGTCGTCGGCGCCGTGGGACGACTACCAGAACGTCTTCAGCAACCAGCAGGGGGCCGGCATCGGGTTCGACGCCTACGAGATCGACTCGAGCGACTGCTACCTCAGCGAGGAGCAGAAGGCGGGTCACGACTTCTGCGTGACCCTGTGGGTCGAGCCCAGCGCCGACGACCGGCTCTCGGTGGGTCTCGACTACGACACCTGGTACCAGGTCGTCGCGACGAACGACCTCGCTCACGAGCGGCTCTACGTCAACGGCGAGCTCGCCGCCGAGGTCGGCGGGGCCGAGGCGCCGGCCACCCCGGAGGACGGCGCCACGAACTGGGTGATCGGCGGCGACGCGTCGGGCGACAACGGCGTGTCGAACCCCTTCACCGGGATGATCTCGTCCGCCCGCATCTGGTCGAACCCGCTCACCCCGGGCGACATCGCGGCGCTGTACGAGGCGAGCACTTCCCCGACCGACCCGGTCGACCCGACGGATCCGGTCGACCCCG
>NZ_JBIIAW010000182.1:0-2961 GCF_044239695.1 Pseudolysinimonas sp.
AAAGACGCGGTTCTGCCGGTTGGCGGCGACCGAGATCCACTCGCCGGTGAGAACGTCCTGCCGCATCGTCGCGGTCTCGGGGCGGGCATCCAGCTGGCGGGTGTCGATCTCGTGGTGGCCGGTGAGCGTCGTATCGGCGTCGTCGAAGTAGAACAGCTCGCGACCGTCGGCGAGATGGTGGTCATGGCGCGTGATGGGCATAGAATTACGATAACGAAGAGCGGACTTACGTTTACGTAAAAGACCGAAAGGCACGGATGAGCGAGGCGCGCAGAAACGAGCTGCTGCAGCTCGTCAGCGCCCGCGGCTTCGTTCGCGTCTCCGATGCCAGCGACGAGCTCGGCGTCAGTGAGGTGACCATTCGCGCCGACCTCACGGAGCTCGAGTCGCGCGGCACCGTGGTGCGCGTGCACGGCGGAGCGATGCTGCCCGGCGCCATTCGCGAGCCGTCGCTCGAGAGCGCCCGCGAGCAGCAGTCCCTCGCCAAGCGGGCGATCGGCGAGCACGTGGCCGGGCTGGTGCGCAGCGGTGACAGCGTCTTTCTCGATGTCGGCAGCACGGCGCTCGCCGTGGCCAACGCCCTCGTCGAGCGACGGGACCTGCACGACCTCGTCGTGGTGACCAACGGGCTGAGCATCGCGCTCGCCCTCGAGGCCGCCCTGCCCCGGTTCACCGTCATCGTCACGGGCGGCACGCTGCGGCCGCTGCAGCACTCGCTCGTCAACCCCTACGCCTCGCAGCTCATCGACTCGCTGCGCTTCGACCTTGCGATCATCGGCTGCAACGGCGTCGACGTGCACGCCGGGGTGACGAACGTCAACCTGCCAGAGACCGAGGTCAAGCGCCAGGTCATGCGGCAGTCGGGTCGCAGGGTGCTGATCGCCGACGGGTCGAAGCTCGGGGTGACCGAGCTCGGGGTGGTCGGCCCGCTGTCCGACTTTGAGATGCTGATAACCGCCGGAGCGACCGCGGAGGCCATCGCCTCACTGCGGTCCGCCGGCCTGAGAGTGGAGAACGCATGACTACCTGGCTCGTAACCGGAGGTGCTGGTTACATCGGATCGCACGTTGCGCGGCACTTTCTCGCCGCCGGCATCGACGTTGTCGTGCTCGACGACCTGTCGAGCGGCGACCGGTCCTTCGTACCGCCGGGCGCCCTCCTCGAGGAGGGCACCCTCGTCGACGCCGCCTTCGTCGAGAGCGTCTTCGCGCGCCACGCGATCGACGGCGTCGTTCACCTCGCCGGCTACAAGTACGCGGGCGTCTCGGTGCAGCGGCCGCTGCACACCTACGAGCAGAACGTGACCGCGACGGTGAACCTGCTGCGCGCGATGGAGGCCGCGGCTGTGCCGTCGATCGTCTTCTCGTCGAGCGCAGCGGTCTATGGAACGCCATCCGTCGATCTTGTCGACGAGAGCACCGCGACGAACCCGCAGTCGCCCTACGGCGAGACCAAGCTGATCGGGGAGTGGCTCATCGCCGACCAGGCCCGCACGACGACCCTGCGCCACACCGCGCTGCGCTACTTCAACGTGGTCGGCTCCGACGGGGCGCCCGACACCAGCCCGTACAACCTGTTTCCGCTCGTCTTTCGCGCGCTCAACGCCGGCAGCGTTCCCAAGATCTTCGGCGACGACTATGGGACGCCCGACGGCACTTGCGTGCGCGACTACGTGCACGTGACGGATGTCGCTGCCGCCCACGTCGCCGCCGCCCGAGCACTCGAGACGGGCACCCTCGAGCCCGTCTACAACCTCGGGTCGGGCACGGGACTCAGCGTGCGCCAGATCATGGACGAGATGGCTGCCGTCACCGGTATTCCCTTCGAGCCTGTGGTCGAGCCCGCCCGCGCGGGCGATCCGGCGCGCATCGTCGCCTCGGGTGAGCTGGCCGCCCGCGACCTCGGGTGGAACCCGCAGCACTCGCTCACCGACATGATCAGCTCGGCGTGGGCGGCGTCGAGGTCGGCCTAGCGCGATTGCGGAGGACGACACGCGGTGCGGGCCGTGCGTGCGCGGCGGCGCGCCGCATCCGTCCTCCGTTTGCGGTGTTGGCACGCGGCAAGCCAGGTGTAATCGCGCGGCTTCGACCGCTTTCTGGTCTTCGGATCCGACGGCCGGGTCTACCCGGCTCCTCACCCCGTGTGGGACGAGGCCCGGGTAAAGCGCGACCGGTAGACTTTCCTGTCGTGAGTGACATCGAAATCGGCCGGTCCAAGCGCGCCCGTCGGGCCTACGCATTCGACGACATCGCCATCGTGCCGAGCCGCCGCACGCGCGACCCGCACGATGTCTCGGTCAGCTGGACGATCGACGCCTTCACCTTCGACATTCCCGTGCTCGCGGCGCCGATGGACTCCGTCGTCAGCCCGACCACCGCGATCACCATCGGCAAGCTCGGCGGCCTGGGCGTGCTCGACCTCGAGGGCCTCTGGACCCGCTACGACGACCCGGAGCCGGTGCTCGCCGAGATCCGCGGCCTGTCGGCTGGCGAGGCAACGAAGCGCATGCAGCAGCTCTATGCAGAGCCGATCAAGCCAGAGCTCGTCAGCCAGCGTCTCGCCGAGATCCGCGCGGCCGGCGTGCCCGTCGCGGGCGCACTGAGCCCGCAGCGCACGCAGGAGCTCTACCAGACAGTGGTCGACGCCGGAGTCGACCTGTTCGTCATCCGCGGCACGACCGTGAGCGCCGAGCACGTCTCCAAGGGCAGCGAGCCCCTCAACCTCAAGAAGTTCATCTACGAGCTCGACGTGCCGGTGATCGTGGGCGGCGCCTCGACCTACACCGCCGCGCTGCACCTCATGCGCACCGGCGCCGCGGGCGTGCTCGTCGGCTTCGGCGGCGGTGCCGCATCGACCACCCGGGCATCGCTCGGCATCCACGCACCGATGGCGACAGCGGTGGCGGATGTCGCGGGGGCCCGACGGGACTACCTCGACGAGTCCGGCGGGCGCTACGTGCAC
>NZ_JBIIAW010000018.1:0-38172 GCF_044239695.1 Pseudolysinimonas sp.
CCCGTTCGACCTCGCCCGTGACGGCTGGACGGAGGACGAGCAGGTGGAGGTCGTCGACGTGCGCTGGTTCTCCGCCGACGAACTCGAGGCCGATGAGTTCGAGTTCGAGCCCGCCGATCTGCCCGCTCTCATCAGGGCGAACGTGCCACCGGCTGGCTGACGCGGGAGCTTTCCCACCTGGTGAGGGTCGGTCATGCCCCCGAGGCCGACCGGGGTTAGCGTCGGAGCAGCCGACACCGATCAGCTGATACCGATCGGCCGACACCGAGGAGTCCGACGCCGATGTCCGACGCATTCCCTTACCCGACCCGCCCACCGCGGAGCACCCCCGAATCGCGCCACGGGGTGCCGCCGAACCCGCGCACCGAGACCCACCCGGGAATGCTCATCGACCGCGACGTCGAGGTGGCGACCCGCGCGGGTCGAACGGTGCAGGCGGATGTCTACCGACCCGAGTCCGGGGAGCCGGCGGGGGTGCTGATCGCCTGGTCGCCGTATGGGAAGCACGATCCGGCCCCGATCGGCCAGATCTACCCGACGAGCGGCGCGAAGCCCGAGTGGATGAGCGCCCTGACGACCTTCGAGGGCCCGGATCCCGAGTTCTGGGTTCCCCGCGGCTACGCGCTCATCATCGCCGACATCCCGGGAACCTGGTACGCGAAGGGCCCCGCGTCGTACCTGTCGCCGGAGGAGGCGAGCGACTACTACGACCTGATCGAGTGGGCCGGCGTGCAGCCGTGGTCGAACGGGAGGGTCGGCACGACCGGGGTCTCGTACCTCACGAGCTCCCAGTGGCGCGTCGCGAGCCTGAACCCGCCGCACCTGGTCGCGATCAATCCGTGGGAGGGCTGGTCGGACACCTACCGCGAGGTCGCCCGGCACGGGGGCATCCCCGAGACCTCCTTCTGGCCGTACATCTGGGAACGCTGGGGCGCCTCGACCGGGGAGATCGAGGACCTGGAACGAGAGAACCGCGAGCACCCGCTCTTCGACGAGTTCTGGGCGTCGAAGGCGGCCGATCTCGAGGCGATCACGGTGCCGGCGTTCGTCGTCGCCTCGTGGACCGACCAGGGCTTGCACACCCGCGGCACGCTCGAGGGATTCCGTCGGATCTCGAGCGCGCAGAAGTGGCTGCACGTGCACGGCGCCAAGAAGTGGGCCGAGTACTACCGGCCCGAGATGGTCGAGCTGCAGGCGCAGTTCTTCGACCACTTCCTGCTCGGGCGGGGGGCCGGTCTCGACTCCTGGCCGCCGGTGCGTGCCGAACTCCGCGAGCGGTACGGCGTCGGCACCTTCATCGAGAGCACGGCGTGGCCGCTGCCGGAGGTCGAGTACCGCACCTTCCACCTCGACGCCGCGACCGGCACCTTGACGCACGAGCCGGTGGTCGCCGAGTCGGGCGCGACGTATCACGGCCTCGGGGACCCGTTCGCCGCATCCCGGGTCGTCTTCGAGCACCGCTTCGAGCACGCGGCGGACGTCGTCGGTCACGCCCGCGCGACGCTCTATGTGGAGGCCCCGGAGGCGAGCGACATGGATGTCTTCGTCGGGCTGTTCAAGCGCGACGCGGTCGGGGAGATCGTCCCCTTCGCGTACTACGCGCAGTACGAAGACGGACCCGTCGCCCTCGGCTGGATCCGGGCGTCGCACCGTGAGCTGGACGCCGAGCGCTCGAGCGACTACCTGCCGGTTCTCGCGCACCGGCGAGAGCTGCCGCTCGAGGCCGACGGACCCACCCGTCTCGACATCGAGATCCTGCCCTCGGGCACCCGCTTCGCCGCGGGGGAGAGCCTCGTGCTCGTCGTGCAGGGGCACGACCTCAAGCACTATCCGAAGCCGCTGGTCTACGCGCGGCACGAGAGCGACATCAACCGCGGGCCGCAGATCCTGCACACCGGCGGACGCTTCGACGCGACGTTGACGATCCCGATCCTCAGCTCGGTGGTCGAGTAGCGAAGCGTGTCGAGACCCCGCACGAGAAACGCCCCGGACCTCTCGGCCCGGGGCGTTTCCACTGTTGCGGGTGTTACTGCACCGGGCCGTAGCCGGTGCCGTTGAACTGAACGAGGGTCAGGCCCTGGATCGCCGGCAGGGTCGGGTCGGTCGTGTTGACCGTGATCCCGTCGAGCAGGAGCGGAGCCTGGAAGTCCTCGATCGAGTGCAGCGCCTCCATGAACGAATCACGCGTCGGCTCGGTCATCTTCAGGAACGCCTGCTCGAGGATCGCGCCCTCGGCGTACGACCACGCGCAGTGCGGCGTGTAGTTCGCGGCGATCCCGACGCCGTACTCGGCGAAGGCCTCGTTGTACGCGATGACGTCCTCGTCCTCGGCGAAGGCCGGCGAGACCGGAACCTTCGTCAGCGACGTGGAGTAGACCGCGGGGTAGGCGGCGCCGTTACCCGGCACGACGACCGTGGCCGGCGTCGAGGTGTTGGACGGGAGGAAGATCTCCGGGGTCCATCCCAGCGACTGGGCCTTGGTCAGCACGCCGACCTGGAGCGGGGTGACCGACACGGCGCTCAGCAGAGCGTCGGCGCCGGAGGCGGCGAGCTCGGTGACCTGGGCGTCGAGGGTCGGGTCGCTCGGCTCGTAGGTGGCCGAGGCGACGACCTCGACGTCGGAACCCTCGATGGCCGCCTCGAACCCGGCGACGTAGTCGTCACCGTAGTCGTCGTTCTGCGCGAGGATCGCGACGGTGACGTCTTCGCCGCGGTCGACGAGCAGCTCACCGAACGAGAAGCCCTCGTCGTAGTACGTCGGCAGCAGGCCGAAGGTCCAGGGGTTGGTCTCCTGGTCGGACGAGAACATCGTCGCGCCGGTGATCAGCAGAACCTGAGGAACCTCCTCCTCCTGCGCGATCGGCAGGATGGCGGCGTTCGTCGGGGTGCCGAGGGCGCCCACGTACGCGAAGATCCCGTCGTCGACGAGCTGGCGGAAGTTCGACACGGCCTTCGCCGGGTCGTACGTGTCGTCGAGGTAGGTGAGATCGACGGTGCGGGTGTTGCCGTCGCCGAACTCGAAACCGCCGTCGGCGTTCTTGGCCTCGAGGTAGGTGTACAGACCGGCGACCGTGCACGAGCCCGGTCCGGCGGTCGGGCCGCTGAGCGGGCTGCTGATGCCCAGGCTCAGGGTCGTGTCGGTGATGCCGGGGCTCGGAGCGTTGGTCTCGTCGCTGCCTGCGTCGCCCTCACGGGAGCATCCCGTGATGAGCAGGGCGGCGATGGCACCCGTGGCCACGACGCCGCTGATGCGGCCCGCGTTACGGAAGTTCATCATTGACCTTGCCTCTTTCCTTTGTTCTTCTTCTCGGTGGACTCCGGGTCGGCGGTCGCAGCTGCGAGCGGCCGTTCCGAAGGGTTCTGGGGGGCCGCGGGGGCGGCATCGGGCGTGGCGCCGCCGCGGCGGATCGAACGCACCACCTGGGCGATGCGGCGGGGGAGCGAGACCACCCCGCCGGGCACCAGGAACAGCACGGCGAGCAGGATCGCACCCGAGAACAGCGCCGTCAGCGACGGGTTGATCTCATTGGCGAGGCTCGGCACGAGCACGAAGTAGATGGCGCCGACGATCGATCCGAGGATGCTGGCGGACCCGCCGATCACCATGGCCGCGACCATGTTGATCGAGTTGTGGAACGACATCGTCTCGGGCGAGGTGTACTGCACGATCGCGAGGTAGAGGAAGCCGGCGACGCCGCCGAACATCGACGCGATCGTGAACGCCATCACCTTGTAGCGGTACGGCGAGATCCCCATCGCGATCGCGACGGACTCGTTCTCCTTCACGATGCGGAAGGCGCGTCCCATCCGGCCGCGCACGATGTTGCGCGCGAGCAGGAACATCAGCAGGGCGATGACGACGACGACGTAGTAGCGCCACTGGTCGTTCTCGAGGATGCCCTCGGTCCACTCCGGCGCACGGAGCCAGCTCACTGTCGTGCCCTGGGCCCCACCGGTGAACTCGCGGAAGCGCTTGGCGAGCGGGATGCCGATGATCGGCAGCGCGATCGTGACCATCGCGAGGGCGAGCCCGCGGAGGCGAGCGGCCGCGAGGGCGACGACGAGACCGACGGCGGCAGGGATGATCGCGCAGAGCAGGAGCGTCACCGGCAGCAGGAGCGGCTCGGGGATCGGGAGTCCCGAGGTCACCAGGTACGCCGCGATGTAGGCGCCGAGACCGAGGAACGCGCTCTGCCCGAGGGAGACCTGGCCGGCATAGCCCATGACGATGTTGAGGCCGAGGATCGCGACCGCGAAGACCGCCATGAGGCCGAGCTGGTAGTTGACGAACTTGCTCGAGATGAGCGGCAGTACGACAAGGACCACGGCGACGACGACGCCGAAGCCGATGCGTACCCAGAGGTTCGCGGTGAGTTTGGTCAGCGTGTTCATCAGACGCGCACCACGACCTTTCGTCCGAAGAGGCCCTGCGGTCTCACGATCAGGATGATGATCATCACCAGGAACGGCACCGCGATCTTGAGGTCGTTGCCGATGACGTCGATATAGGCGCCGGCGAGGTTCTCGATCACGCCGATGAACCAGGCCGCGACGACCGCGCCGAGTGGCGAGTCGAGTCCTCCGAGGATGGCGGCGGCGAGGGCGTAGACGAGAACGAAGTCCAGCATCCCGGGGCTGACGAACAGCTGCGGAGCCACGAGCACGCCGGCGATGACGCCGAGCACCGAGGCCAGCCCCCAGCCGATCATCAGCAGGCGGCTCACCGGAAGGCCGGAGAGCGCCGCCGACTGCGGGTTGTCGGCGACGGCGCGCATCGCGAGACCGAGCTTCGTGCCGCGGAAGAGCAGCTGGAGCAGCACGACCACGATCGCCAGGACGACGATCGTGCCGATCGAGCGGAGGCTGACGAACACTCCGCCGAGATTGAGGGTCTCGAGCCCGAAGAACGACGGGAACTGCTGCGGCTCGTAGCCGAAGAAGAAGGCGGCGATGCCGCCGATCAGCACGAACAGACCGATCGTGACGACGACCGCGGTGTCGGGGTCGCCGCGTTCGAACGGGCGCACGATGACGCGCTCGATGACCGCGCCGAGGAGGAACGCGAAGATGATGGCACCGAGGATCGCGAGGGGAAGTGGTGCCCCGGCCTGGAAGAGGGCGAAGGCGACGAACGTCGACAGCACCGCCATGCCGCCCTGAGCGAAGTTAATCAGGCCCGTGGCCCGGTTGACGAGCACGATCGCGAGCGCGAGCGCGCCGTAGATCGAACCCGTGGCCAGGCCCTCGATGACCAGCTGGATGAAGTACGCCATCTGTCAGCCCCCCAGGTACGCGCGACGTACCTCGTCCATGCCCATGAGTTCGTCGCTCGTTCCCGTCAGCGAGGTGCTGCCGGTCTCGAGGACGATCGCGTGGTCGACGACGGAGAACGCGAGCATCGCGTTCTGCTCGACCACGACCATCGCCACGCCCTGTTCGCTGCGGAGGCGACGGATCGCCCGATAGACGTTCTGCGCGGTGCTCGGGGCCAGCCCGAGCGACGCCTCGTCCAGCAGGATCAACCGCGGCTTCGACATGATCGCGCGGGAGACGGCCAGCATCTGCTGCTCGCCGCCGGAGAGCGCGGAGGCGTTCGAGCCGATCCGCTGGCGCAGATTCGGGAACAGGTCGAGGCAGAGTTCGATGTCCTCGGCGACGCCGGCCCGGTCCTTGCGGAGGTAGGCGCCGACCCGGAGGTTGTCGCGCACCGAGAGGTCGCCGAGCGTGCCGCGGCCCTCGGGCACGTGCGCAATGCCGAGCGACGCGACCTTGTCGGGTCGGAAGCCGGTGATGTCGGTGCCGTCGAAGGTGATCTTGCCGCCGGTGGCGACCATCCCGCTGATGGCGCGCAACGTCGTCGTCTTGCCGGCGCCGTTCGCACCGAGGATCCCGATCGCGTCGTTCTCGCCGACGCGGAACGAGATACCGTGCAGCACCTCGGCGTGCCCGTAGGAGGCGGTCACGCCCTCCAGCTCAAGCAGCGTCATCCGAGACCTCCTTGCCGAGGTAGGCCTCGACGACTCGCGGGTCCGACTGCGCTTCGGCCGCCGTGCCTTCCATCAACTTGGCGCCGTGATCGAGCACGACGACCCGATCCGTCAGCGCGGAGATGAGTCCCATGTGGTGCTCCACGATCACGACGGTGAGGTCGAAGTCGTCGCGCATCGAGCGGATCTGGGCGATGAAGTTCTCGACTTCGGCGTGCGAGAGCCCGGCAGCGGGCTCGTCGAGGAGCAGCAGGCGCGGGTGCGACATCATCGCGCGCACCAGCTCGACCCCCTTGTGCAGGCCGTGGGAGAGCTCGTCGGCGGGGAGTTCCGCCGCCCAGCCGAGACCGAAGCGCTCGAGGAGGTCGCGGGCCTCGGCACGTGCCTCGCGCTCGCGCCGCCCGGTCGGCGGCAGCCGCAGCGCCCAGCTGACCGGTCCACCCGGGAGGTGACTGTGTGCGCCGAGCAGCACGTTCTCGAGGACCGACGCCTCGAGGCGCAGGGCCGGGTGCTGGAAGGTACGGGCGAGGCCCGCCACCTTCGCGAGTCGCGACGGCTGCACCGAGAGGGCTTCGATGTCGTCGATCCGGATCGACCCGGACGACGGACGGTAGTGCCCGCTGATGCAGTTGAACAGTGACGTCTTGCCGGCACCGTTGGGTCCCACGAGCCCGAAGACCGAACCGGGTTCGACTTCGAGGCTGACGTCTTGGAGCACCGAGATGCCGCCGAAACGCAGTGAGACGTCGGTGAGCTTCAGCCGAGCGGCCATGGCCGTCCTCCGCTTCGTTGCAGAAAGTGGTGGTGGTGGTGGGGTGTGGCCACGGTAACCCGTCGAGGGGGACCCGGCAACTCCTTTGTCGACAAAATCGTCGACCAAACGTTCGCGATCACAGCGCGGCGGTGCGCATCCTTGCGCCCTGGCTCGATGCCAGCGTGTTCGGCCACGTCGCCTCCTGCTGTGTGAGGGAAACGTAGGGGAGCGGTAGATTGTCGACAATTCGATTCCCAACTAGTGGAAGTCTGGCACGCGTGGCATTGCAAGAGCGGGTACTGAGCGTCCTCGGCGCGTTCAACGCCGACCGGCCGAGTCTCAGCCTGAGCGACATCGCCCAGATCACCGGGCTGCCGGTGTCGACGACGCACCGACTGGTGGCCAACCTCGTCGGCTGGGGCGCCCTCGAACGCGACGAACGCCGCCGCTACGTCATCGGGTTGCGGCTCTGGGAGATCGGGGTGCTGTCGCCGCGCGCCTACCGGTACCGGTCCCGCATCCTGCCGTTCCTCGAGGAGCTGTTCGTCGCCACGCGCGAGCACGTCGTTCTGACCGCCCTTCATGACGGCGAGGGGATCATGGTCGAGCAACTGCTCGGCCGACGGGGGGCGCGGCTCGCCGCCGGGCTGGGGGAGCGGCTCCCGCTCCACGCCTCCTCACCGGGACACGTGTTCCTCGCGTTCGGACCGCCCGAACTGTGGGAGATCATCGAGGCCGAGCCGCTGCACGCCTACACGCCGCGGACGGTCACCGATCGGGATCAGCTCCGCACGGTGGTCCGGGATGTCCGGCGCACCTCCGTCTCGATCAGCGAGGGCGCGATCGTCACCAGCACGGTGTCGATCTCGGCCCCGGTCTTCGCCCATCGCGGTGAGTTCTACGGCGCCGTGTCGATCGTGGCCACCATCGGCACGGTCGACCCGAACCTGCTCGCCCCCTCGGTGCTCCGTGCAGCGCGCCTCATCAGCGCCGCGCTTCTGACGGCGGGGGAGGAACCCCCGTTCCGACCGCTGCGCCGGGCCGAGCAGCCTCCTGCGCCGCCCGCGGCGAGGGGAGCAGGAATGGAGAAGCGCACCCCGGCCGCGGGTGCCTAGCCTGAACCCACCGACTCGAACGAGGAGAAGAGATGGCCGAGAAGTCGTCCGAGGTGTTCAGCGCCGAGGAGAAGCAGGCGATGAAGGAGGCCGCTGCCGAGCGCAAGGCGCAGGCGAAAGCCAAGGACAAGCGCGAGGCGGGGACGAAAGCGGTGCGCGACGTGATCGACAAGCTCGACGGCAGTGACCGCGCGATCGCGGAGAGGTTCTACGCGCTCGTCACCGAGCACGCGCCCGATCTGGTGCCCAAGACCTACTACGGGATGCCCGGCTTCGCGAACGCCGACGACAAGATCCTCGTCTTCCTCCAGCCGGCCTCGAAGTTCAAGGTGCGGTACGCCACGATCGGCTTCGAGCAACCGGCGAAGCTCGACGACGCGCCGATGTGGCCGACCGCCTGGGGCGTGACGAAGTTCACGGACGCCGATGCGAAGACGTTCGTCGCGACGCTGAAGAAGGCGATCGGCTGAGAACCGCCGTCATGCGGAGGCGATGAGCCCTCCCGACGCGTCGAACCGCAGCCAGCGACCCTGCGAGACGACCTCGGGGTCCTGAGCCGGATCGCGCACCAGGAGCGCCGAGTCGTCGTCGAGAAACCAGACAGGCCCGCCGAGCCGAGGCGCGTGTCGGGCGGCCCAGGCGTCATCGTGGTCAGGGAAGTAATCGGCACCGAGGTGCGGCATCAGGAACCAATCGAAGATCGGCGCCGCGGCGGTCGTCCCATCGAGACCGAACACCTCGAGCTCGTCGTCGTCGAACGCCTCGACCGCGGCCTCCTGGAGGCGCGAGAAGATCATCGATCCGGCGCTCCAGCCGACGTAGACCTTCTGCTCGAGCAGCCTCGGGAGGATCTCGGCGAGGCCGGTCGAGATCCACGCATGGGCGAGCCAGAGATTGCTGCCGCCGTAGCCGAGGATGACGTCGGCCGCCTCCAGCCGCGGCTCGGCGAGGTGCCGTGGTGTGGCGAGCAGCGAGACGACATCGAACTCCGCCCAGCCGAGCGCCTGCAGCTCGGCCAGGTGCTCGACGAGCTTCGATTTGTCACCGGCGAACGGCAGGATCGCGTCGACGACGACGATGATCCGGGCATCCGACGTCGGCCGTCCGATCAGGTCGATCGCCGCAGCCCGGATGGCGGCGTTCCGGATCCCGTGCGACGTGAGCAGCATGCGCATGCAGGCATGATCCCATCAGCCCCCGATTCCCGTTCCGACAGGCTCCGATAAGCAGCATTATGTCAGACTAGAGGCGCCGCGCTTCACCATCACCCGGGACCGTCGGTGCGGGAGTCCCCGCAGCTGCTGCCGAAGCTCAGCCGGCGACCACGATGTACGACGCGCCGGCGTGCTCGAACTCCGTCGCCTCGCGGAAGCCGAGCGCAACGTGGGACTGGCGCGACGCTGCGTTGTCGGCGCGAATGAACGCCAGGATCGAGGCGCCGTCACTCTCCTCGCGCTCGGCCAGCAGGAGCGCTCGCGCGACTCCGCGGCGGCGGAAGGCGGACGCGACGCAGATGGGCCCATGCAGGAGAGCGCGGGAGTCAGGATGGGCCCGCAGCATCGCCTGAATGATCGGGATATGAGCCTGCGCCGCCTGGGACGTCAGTGCGGCGTAGCCGGCGACCGCCTCGCCGACGCGCGCGACGATGAGGAGCTCCCCTCGGATGACGCTCTCAAACCACGTGCGGTCGAAGCGCGCCGAGAGTGAACCGCCGTTCTCGATCAGGTTCTCCTCCTGGATGGCGAGGATGTCATCGACATCGGTCGGGCGCGCGCGATCTGCATCGATCGCTTCAGTCTCCTCGCCGACGGAGTCCGGCTCGCTGGCGTTCACGTCACGATCCAAGCACGTGGTCATCCAAGCCCGGGGTCGCACGTCCGGCGGGAGCGCCGCCGTGAGGGACAATCTGATGTGGCCTCCGACGATTCTCTCCCGCCGCCGCCCGGCGACGCGAGCGGGATCGACCCGACGGACCTCGCGACGACTCTGCGGGTGCTCGGCGCCCTCCACGAGGTCGACCCCGAGCATCCGGACTTCATCGCGGTGCGGCGCGCGACCGCCGCGATGTTCAAAGACGTCAAGCGCGCCCGCCGGCTCGAACTGCGCGCCCAGGTGCAGGAGGCCGACAAGGCCGTCGTCGCCGCGACCGCCACCGGCGCGCCCGACCGCATCGACGACGAGACGCGCGGCATCCCGATCTCGACGTCGACGACCGCGGCGATCGCCGGCGTGCTCAAGAAGGCCCGCGCCTGCTACATCTGCAAGCAGGACTACACGGTCGTCGACGCGTTCTACCACCACCTGTGCCCCGACTGCGCGGCGATGAGCCATGCCAAGCGCGACGCCCGCACCGACCTCACCGGCAAGCGCGCCCTGCTGACCGGCGGTCGCGCGAAGATCGGCATGTACATCGCGCTGCGACTGCTGCGCGACGGCGCGCACACGACGATCACGACGCGGTTCCCGCGGGATGCCGTCCGCCGCTTCACGAGCCTCCCCGACTCCGACGACTGGATCGACCGGCTCCGCGTCGTCGGCATCGACCTGCGAGATCCCGCCCAGGTGATCGCGCTCGCCGAGTCGGTCGCCGCGCAGGGGCCGCTCGACATCCTCATCAACAACGCCGCGCAGACCGTGCGCCGCTCCCCCGGCGCCTACTCGCGCCTCGTGGATGCCGAGCTCGCTCCCCTCCCCGGCGGGCCGCTCCCTGAGGTGGAGACCTTCGGGCACACCAACGACGCCCACCCGCAGGCGCTCGAGCGGTCGGTCGCCGCGCACCCGATCCTTGCGGCGGCCGCGGCGAAGGCCGACGAGCTGACCGAGCAGGCGCTCGCGGCCGGGTCGTCGTCACTCGAGCGTCTCGCGGCCGGCACGGCGATCGACGCGGGCGGACTGATCCCCGACCACGATTCCGTCAACTCCTGGGTGCAGAGCGTCGACCAAGTGGACCCGCTCGAGATGCTCGAGGTGCAACTGGCGAACGAGACGGCGCCGTTCATCCTCATCTCGAAGCTGCGCCCGTCGCTGGCCTCCTCCCCCGCGCGGCGCACCTACATCGTCAACGTCAGCGCGATGGAGGGCGTATTCGGGCGCGGCTACAAGGGCCCCGGGCATCCGCACACGAACATGGCGAAGGCGGCCGTCAACATGCTGACGCGCACCAGTTCCCGAGAGATGTTCGAATCCGACGGCATCCTCATGACCAGCGTCGACACCGGGTGGATCACCGACGAGCGTCCGCACCCGACGAAGGTCCGCCTCGCCGAAGAGGGCTTCCACGCCCCCCTCGACCTCGTCGACGGCGCCGCCCGCGTCTACGACCCGATCGTGCGCGGCGAGGCGGGCGAGGATCTCTTCGGGGTGTTCCTCAAGGACTACTCCCCCGGCGCGTGGTGATGCAGTCCCTCACCGCCGACGCGATCCGTGCGTCCTTCCTCAACGTCTCGCAGCGCGAACGCACGGCGATCCCGCTCCCCGATCTCGACACCGTCGCCTGGGAGAAGGTCGACTTCCTCGGCTGGCGCGACCGGAAGCAGCCCCTGCTGGGCTACGTCGTCGCCGACCTCGACGGTGAGCCCGCCGGAGTGCTGCTCCGGCAGGCGGAGCCGCCGCGGGCGCGCGCCCAGTGCTCCTGGTGCGAAGACGTGCAACTCCCCGCTCCGGTCGTCTTCTTCAGCGCCAAGCGCTCGGGCGACGCGGGTCGCCGCGGCGACACCGTCGGCACACTCGTCTGTGCCGGCTTCGAGTGCTCGGCGCACGTGCGGAAGCTGCCGACGATGGCCTACCTGGGCTTCGACCGCGAGGCCGAACGAGAACGGCGGATCGGGGTGCTGCGCGAGCGCGTCGGCGACTTCCTGACCAACCTGCGCGTCTGAGTTCCGCGGAGTCGTCGATGCCGCCCGAGTCAGCGCTCGGCGGCCTCGGGGTTTCCGGGCTCGGGGATGACCGGCTGCTCCCCCGCCGGAGTCTCCGCCCGGCCCTCGCGGATCGCCTGGCGGCCTGCGGGCACCACGACGGCGATGGCGACGACGACGAAGGTGATGACGCCCGCGACGACGAGCAGCGTCTGCACCGGGATGACGTCGGCGAGCGGCCCGAAGACGACCATGCCGATGGGCATCGAGACCGCCATCACGATGCCGACGAAGCCGAAGACACGCCCCTGCCGCTCCGGTTCGACCCGCAGTTGCAGGAGGGTCATCGCGGGGGTCGAGAAGAACGGCACCGCCAGGCCGACGACGAACATGATGCCGAAGAACAGCCAGAGGTTCGTCGAGAGTCCCAGAGCGATCGACAGCAGCCCGAAGAGCACCGACGACGCGATGATCATCAGCACCCTGTTCTTCGTGCCGCCCCAGATCGAGATGACGACGCCGCCGGCGAGCATTCCGATGCTGAAGGCGAGTTCCAGGATCGTCAGCTTGGCGACCTCGTCGAGGCCGAAGAAGTCGCCGCCGAACGAGCGCACGACCATGAGCGGCGTGAGGTACGAGGGTGCGACGGTGAGCAGGAAGATCACCCCGAACAGCAGCAGCAGCCAGCGGATGAGGCGATGCGTGGCGACGTACTTCACGCCTTCGACGAGGTCGGTGAAGTAGCCCGGCCGTTCCCCCGCGCGCACGATGGTCGGCACGGCCACCATCGCGAGCAGCCCGATTCCGATCACCGCCGTGACGACATCGACGAAGAAGATCGTGGTGAGCGAGGCTGTCGCGTAGAGCACCCCGGCGGCGGCCGGTGCCAGCAGCGCCATGACCGACTGGATGGTGGCGAGCATCCCGTTGACCCGCATCAGATGCGCAGACGGCACGAGCTGCGGCACGAGAGCCGAGACAGCAGGGCTCTGGATGCCGGCGCCCGCCGATCGGATCGCGAGCGTCAGGTAGATGAGCCAGAGCGCATCGACGCCGCCGAGCATGAACAGTGCGAGAGCGAGGGTCGAGGCCGCGATCACCGCATCGGCGCCGATGATGAGCGCCTTGCGGTTGAGGCGGTCGGCCCAGACCCCGCCGAAGATCGAGACGATCGCCTGCGGCAGGAAGCCGAACAGTGCGGCAAGCGCCATCACCGTGCCCGACTTCGTCTCGAGGGTCAGGTGCCACATCACGGCGTACTGCACGAGCATCGACCCGAACAGGGAGATCGTCTGGCCGGAGAGGAACACGGCCACGTCGCGCTTCCAGTGCGGGCGGGTGGCGGCGTCCGTCATGACGTCATTCTCGCAGGGTCGCCGGCCCCGTCTGTTCCCGCGAAACCGCGGCTAGCTCGTCGTCGCCACGACCCAGGCGTCGAGCTTCGCCGTCGCGGCGCCGGAGTCGATCGTCCGTGCGGCGACCGCGACCTTCTCGGTGAAACGCTCCCGGATGTCGCGCTCCTGCTGAGCCGCGTCGTGCGCGAGGTCCCACGCGACGAGGCCTGCAGCGGCGTTCAGCAGCACGATGTCGCGCACCGGTCCCGCGTCGCCGGCGAACACGCCGCGCGCGATCGCCGCGTTGTGCGCGGCGTCGCCACCCCGCAGGTCGTCGATGTCCGACCGCGGAATGCCGAAGTCGCCCGGGTCGAGGTCGTGCTCGTGGATGTCGCCGCGCGACACCTCCCAGATGTGGCTGTGCCCCGTCGTCGTCAGCTCGTCGAGTCCGTCGTCTCCGCGATAGACCAGCGCCGTCGCCCCGCGCGTCCGGAACACCCCCGTGATCAGCGGGACCTTGTCGAGAGCGGCGACGCCGACGCTCGACGCCTCGGGCCGCGCCGGGTTGCAGAGAGGGCCGAGGAAGTTGAAGACCGTCGGAATGCCGAGCTCGCCCCGAACGGGTCCGGCGTGCTTGAAGCCCGGGTGGAAGAGGGCCGCGAAGACGAAGGTGATGCCGACCTCGTCGAGGACGGCGGCCACCCGCTCGGGCGTCAACTGCAGGTCGACGCCGAGCGCCGCGAGCACATCGGACGAGCCCGACGCCGAGGATGCCGCCCGATTGCCGTGCTTGACGACCTTCGCTCCGGCCGCGGCGGCGACGATGGACGCCATCGTGGAGACGTTGACCGTGCCCATGCGGTCTCCCCCGGTGCCGGCCATGTCGAGCGCCATCGGGTCGACCGCCAGCGGCTGCGCGTGCGTCAGGATCGCGTCGCGGAACCCGACGATCTCATCGACCGTCTCACCCTTCGCGCGCAGTGCCACCAGAAACCCGGCGAGCTGCGCGGGGGTGGCCCGTCCCTCCATCACCTGCTCCATCGCCCACGACGCCTCCGCGATCGACAGATCGGCTCCGGCCAGCAGCTGGGTGAGGAGAGCGGGCCAGGTGAGTTCCGTCGGCATGGCGTCGATCGTAGCGACCCCGGATATCGGCCATAATGGGACGGTGACCTCCGCACAGCTTTCGCACGCCCGAGTGGGCGGTATCCAGCGGCCCAATACCGTGCAGGTCGGCACGATCGTCTGGCTCGGCAGCGAGGTGATGTTCTTCGCCGGTCTCTTCGCGATCTACTTCACCCTGAAGTCGACGTCTCCGGGATTGTGGGCCGACCAGTCGTCGAAGCTCAATATCGTCTTCTCCGGCATCATCACGATCATCCTCGTGTCGTCGTCGTTCACGGCGCAGTTCGGGGTCTTCGCCGCCGAGCGCCTCCAGAAGTGGCGCACCGGCCCCTGGTGGGACCTCAAGCGCTGGGGCGTGGTCGAGTGGTTCTTCCTCACCTTCTTCCTCGGGGCGATGTTCGTCGTCGGCCAGGTCTACGAGTACGCGCTTCTGGTGAGCGAGGGCGTCGGATTCCAGAGCGACCCCTACGGTTCTGCCTTCTACCTCACGACCGGCTTCCACGGTCTACACGTCACCGGCGGTCTGCTCGCCTTCCTGATCGTCATCGGCCGCTTCTTCGCGGTGAAGACCTTCACCCACAAGGAAGCCGTCACGGCCATCGTCGTCTCGTACTACTGGCACTTCGTCGATGTCGTGTGGATCGGGCTGTTCATCGTCATCTACGTCTTCCCCCGCATCGGAGTCTGAGTTCCCATGTCACGCAGTCGCCGCACGGGTCGCCGTTCACCCCTCGCCTCGGTCGCACTCCTCCTCATCGGCCTCCTCGCCACTGGCGGCGCCTACGCGCTCGTCACCTCGAGTGCGACCGCGAGCACGTCGTCCGCCGTCGCCACCCAGGCCGAAGACGGCGAGAAGCTGTTCCTCGCCAACTGCTCGTCCTGCCACGGCATCGGGGCCATCGGAACGACCGACGCGCCGAGCCTTGTCGGCGTGGGCGCCGCAGCCGTCGACTTCCAGGTCGGTACCGGCCGCATGCCGATGGCGGCATCCGGTCCGCAGGCCGAAGTCAAGCCCGTGCAGTTCA
Source organism: Pseudolysinimonas sp. (assembly GCF_044239695.1). Classification (GTDB taxonomy): domain Bacteria; phylum Actinomycetota; class Actinomycetes; order Actinomycetales; family Microbacteriaceae; genus Pseudolysinimonas_A. The sequence continues at coordinate 15,195 of NZ_JBIIAW010000018.1, forward strand.
CCGAGGAGCAGATCGAGGCGCTCGCCGTTTACGTCGCCACCCTCGGCGACGGCCCCGGGATCCCGACGGACGCGACCCTGACGAGCGGAGACGACGTCGCCGCCGGCGCCGAACTCTTCCGGATCAACTGCGCCATGTGCCACAACGTCGCGGGCGCGGGCGGTGCGCTCACGGAGGGCAAGTACGCTCCGCCGCTCCAGAACATCGACCCGGCGCACGTCTACGAGGCGATGGTCACCGGTCCGCAGAACATGCCGGTGTTCAACGACCTCAACATCACGCCCGAGGACAAGGCCAACATCATCGCCTACCTCGACTACCTCGACAACAACCCCTCGCCGGGTGGTCTCGACCTCGGCAGCCTGGGCCCCGTGTCCGAAGGACTGTTCGTCTGGATCTTCGCGCTCGGCGCGATCATCGCCGTGACCGTGTGGCTCACGGCGAAGTCGAACTGACCTCCGAGACCGACCTGAGAGATAGAGAGCACACGAGCATGGCAGACCACGGCACCTCCACCGGGAAGGACGTCGCGATCCCGGCCGACGCACCCGGAACTGCCGTCGTCGCGACGGACGCCATCGAGAACCCCGGGTTCCCGCCGCACCGTCCGCGCGTCAGCGACGTCGACCCGAAGAAGGAACGCCAGAACGAGCGCCGCGTCGCCTGGTTCTTCTGGGCCTCGATCGTCGGCAGCATCTTCGCGATCGCCGCGTACTTCGTCTTCCCGATCGACGCCGACGACCCCGGTTCGGTGCGCACCAACAACGCGCTCCTCGGCCTGGGCATGGCGCTCGCGCTGTTCGGAATCGGGTTCGGCGCCGTGCACTGGTCGAAGTCGCTCATGGAAGGTCACGACCTCGTCGAGGACCGCAACGCCGGCCACCCGCCGCAGGAGAAGTACGAGAAGCGCGCCGGCGCCGCCGCGGTCTTCACCGCCGGCAACCAGGAGTCCGGGTTCACCCGGCGCAAGCTCATCCGCAACTCGCTGATCGGCGCGCTGGTGATCTTCCCGCTCCCCGCCGTCGTCCTCTTCCGCGACCTCGCCCCGGCCGAAGACCCGGTCGAGCTGCTCAAGCACACGATGTGGAAGAAGGGCACGCGCCTGGCGCGCGACCCCGACGGCACCCCCATCAAGGCCTCCGAGGTGACCCTCGGATCCGCCTTCCACGTCATCCCCGAGGGCCTCCAGGACCTCGAACACGGCAAGCTCGAGGAGAAGGCCAAGGCGGCCGTGCTGCTCATGCGTCTCAAGCCGGAGGACCTCACCGTCTCCGAGGGCAAGGAGACCTGGAACTACCAGGGCATCGTCGCCTACTCGAAGATCTGCACGCACGTGGGGTGCCCGGTGGCGCTCTACGAGCAGCAGACCCACCACCTGCTCTGCCCGTGCCACCAGTCGCAGTTCGACATCAAGGAGGAGGCGAAGGTCATCTTCGGTCCCGCCAAGCGTCCGCTGCCGCAGTTGCCGATCGCCGTGGACGACGAGGGCTACCTGATCGCGCAGAGCGACTTCCATGAACCCGTCGGACCGAGCTTCTGGGAGCGTTCGCTGTGAGCCTCGAAAACACTGGGCGACCGGGTGAGGGCGAACCCACCCCCGAGGTCGGCCGCGGTATGCGGTTCACCAACTGGGCCGCCGGCTACGTCGACGAGCGGTTCAAGCTGTCCGGCTGGATCCGCGACTACGGACGCAAGATCTTCCCCGACCACTGGTCCTTCATGCTCGGCGAGGTCGCGCTCTACTCGCTCATCATCGTGCTCCTCTCGGGCACGTTCCTGACGTTCTTCTTCCAGGCCTCGATGGTCGAGACGCACTACGAGGGCTCGTACGTGCCCCTCAAGGGCATCGAGATGTCGGCGGCGATGGCGTCGACGCTCGACATCTCGTTCGACATCCGCGGCGGCCTGCTCGTGCGGCAGATCCACCACTGGGCGGCGCTGCTCTTCGTCGCCTCGATCGGTCTGCACATGCTCCGGGTGTTCTTCACCGGCGCCTTCCGCAAGCCGCGTGAGATCAACTGGCTGCTCGGATTCACGCTGTTCATCCTCGCGATGGCGGAAGGATTCACCGGGTACTCGCTTCCCGACGACCTGCTCTCGGGCAACGGCCTGCGCATCATCGACGGCATGATCAAGGGCCTGCCGATCATCGGCACCTGGCTGTCGTACCTGATCTTCGGCGGCGAGTTCCCGGGCACGAGCGTCATCGGGATGTTCTACAGCCTGCACATCCTGCTGCTGCCCGCGATCCTGGTCGCGATCGTCGGCATCCACGTGATCATGGTGTTCGTCAACAAGCACACGCAGTACGCGGGTCCGGGTCGCACGAACGACAACGTCGTGGGCGTCCCGGTCATGCCGGTGTTCGCGGCGAAGGCCGGCGGCTTCTTCTTCATCGTCTTCGGTGTCGTCGTGCTCGTCGCGGCGAACGTGACGATCAACCCGATCTGGAACTACGGGCCGTACGATCCGTCCCCGGTCTCCGCCGGAACGCAGCCCGACTGGTACATCGGCTTCGCCGACGGGCTGTTGCGCCTGATCCCGCCGGGCTGGGAGATCGAGTTCCTCGGCTTCACGTTGTCGCTCAACATCCTCGTGCCGCTGCTGGTGCTCCCGTTGTTCCTCGCCCTCGTCGCGTTCTACCCGTTCTTCGAGGCCTGGGTCACGGGCGACAAGCGTCACCACAACATCGCGGACCGTCCCCGCAACGCTCCGATGCGCACCGCGATCGGCGCCGCGGGTGTCACGTTCTACGCGGTCATGTGGGCGGCGGCGTCGTCAGACCTCATGGCGACCCACTTCAAGCTGACGATGGAGGGGGTCATCCACACTCTCCAGGCGCTCCTGATCATCGGGCCGATCTTCGCCTTCATCGTGACGCGACGCATCTGCTTCGCGCTGCAGAAGAAGGACCGTGAGATCGCACTCCACGGCTACGAGTCCGGCCGCATCGTGCGCCTTCCGGGGGGCGAGTACGTCGAGGTGCATCAGCCGCTGAGCGACTACGAGCGCTGGCGCCTGGTGTCGTACAACGACTACAAGCCGCTCATGGTGCGCCCCGACGCGAAGGGCCGCATCTCGGTGATCCAGCGTGTACGCGCCGCCGTCTCGAACGCGTTCTTCGAGGACCGCATCGAGCCGGTGACGAAGGCCGAGCTGGAGGCTCAGTCCCACCACTGAGGCACCAGCACCATCGATCCGCCGACGGCCGATCTGCTCCCAGCGGGCAGGTCGGCCGTCGCGGTTTCCGGCTCCGCAAGCTGGGCACAACACCACGCTGATCGGCCTGTCAGGGTCGTAGTGCGATCCCCGACCTGATCCTCGCGGCCGACGAGATCGTGCGCGTGCGCACCGACCTCGACAGCGTCTTCACAGCGACGAGCACACGCGATTACGGCCTCATCGACGAGATCCGGTCGCCGCGGGCCAGCTGACGCGGTCCGTGACCCGACGTGAGTCAGGACCCCGGGCTCAGGCGGCGAGAGACACGGTCGACCGTGAGGGCGCGACCGTGCGGCGGGTGAGATCGCGTCCGATGCCAGAGGCGAGCTCCGCGAGCGTCGTGTCGAGGGCACCGGCGACGGCGGAGATCATCTCGCTCGACGGCTCCTTGATGCCCCGCTCGATCTCGGAAAGGTACTGCGGGGAGATGCCGGCACGGCGTGCGGTGTCGGCGAGCTTCTCCTCGCGATCGGCGCGCAACTCGCGCAGGCGCTGGCCGAGAACCTCCCGCCACAGCGGCTCCGGCTGAGGGGCGCGGCGACGAGGGGCATCTTCGATCGGCGTGACGTCGGTCATGCTCAACGGTATCGACGGCCCGCGTCGATCACCGCACGGTTCCGCTCAGGGCAGAACGCGCGCCGCGCCACGATCCGCCGGGAAGAACCGACGCATGTATTCGGCCGCATCCGTGAAGCCGAGGCGGTCGTAGAACCCGCCGGAGCGGCGGCTCGCGACGGTGAGCTGCGTGACCCCGCGCTCCTCGCAGGCGGCCTCGACCGCGTGCACGAGCAGAGTGCCGTAGTCGCGGCCGCGGGCACCCTCGTCGACGACGATCTCCTGCAACTGAGCCGACGGCCCGTTGGTCGCCAGCAGCGGCACGATCGTCGTCAGCGCGTAGCCGCCGAGGCGCGGCGATCCGTCGTCGACGACGAGCAGGAGGACGCTCGGCTGCTCCCCCGCGAAGTAGGACGCCAGCGTGGCGTCGTACGCGGCCCGCTCCGGGGTGAAGGCGTGCCCGAGCTGCTGCACGAGAGCGAACAGTGCATCCTCGTCGCCGGGGCGCGCGTCGCGGACCTTCGCGTCGCTCACGACGACGTCGCCCTGACCAGCGTTCCCCATCGGCGTCAGCGTGCGAAGAAGTTGCGGTAGTACTCGTACTGCCAACCGATGATGCCGAGCAGGACGATCGGTCCGCCGATGAAGGCGATCCAGACGCCCACGGCCAGACCGAGGAACATCAGCGCCAGCCCGAAGGCGAGAACCATCGGCCACCAGCTCCACGGACTGAAGTGCCCGATCTCCGGGTCGCCGTCGTCGATCTCCGCGGTCGGGATGTCTTCGGGGATCTCCCCACCCTGCGCGCGCTTGGTGATCGTGATGTAGAACGCCAGGAACAGCGACATGATCGCGCCCAGGCTGATCGCAATCGTGCCGACCCACTCGACACCCATCGCGGTGATCGGCTCGATCATGTCGGTCGTCGAGTAGTCGAGGATCGACCAGACGGTGTAGCCCACAGCGGCGAGGGCGAAGAAGACCGCCAGCAGCCAGAACAGGTTCGCGTTGACGCGCACGTTACTTCACCTCTCCGTCGGCGAGGTCGACGACCGGACGTTCGGGAGCATCCTTGAGCGGTCCGATGCCCACCTGCGCCCCCGCTTCCGGGTGGTGCAGATCGAACGCCGGCGACTCCGAACGGATGCGCGGGATGGACACGAAGTTGTGCCGCGGCGGCGGGCACGACGTCGCCCATTCGAGCGAACGCGCGTTGCCCCAGGGGTCGTCGACGGTGACCTTCTCACCGCGCCGCGCGGTCACGACCACGTTGAGGAAGAACGGGATCATCGACGCCGCGAGGATCATCGCGCCGATCGTCGAGATCTGGTTCATCCAGGTGAGCCCGTCCTCCTCGAGGTAGCTCCAGTAGCGACGTGCACCGCCCATCACGCCGATCCAGTGCTGGATGAGGAAGGTCGTGTGGAAGCCGATGAAGAGGGTCCAGAAGTGCACCTTGCCCAGCGTCTCGTTGAGCATCTTGCCGGTCCACTTCGGCCACCAGAAGTAGAAGCCGGAGAACATCGCGAACACGACCGTGCCGAAGACGACGTAGTGGAAGTGCGCAACGACGAAGTAGGTGTCGGAGACGTGGAAGTCCAGCGGCGGGCTCGCGAGGATGACGCCCGTCAGACCGCCGAAGGTGAAGGTGATCAGGAAGCCGATGGCCCAGAGCATCGGCGTCTCGAAGGTCACCGAGCCGCGCCACATCGTGCCGACCCAGTTGAAGATCTTCACACCGGTGGGCACCGCGATGAGCATCGTGAGGAGCGCGAAGAACGGCAACAGCACCGAGCCGGTCACGTACATGTGGTGCGCCCACACCGTGACCGAGAGCGCCGCGATCGCGATCGTCGCGTAGATCAGCGTCTTGTAGCCGAAGATCGGCTTGCGACTGAACACCGGGAGCACCTCGGAGATGATCCCGAAGAACGGCAGCGCGATGATGTACACCTCGGGGTGCCCGAAGAACCAGAACAGGTGCTGCCAGAGGATGGCGCCGCCGTTCGCGGGATCGAGCAGGTGCGAGTCGAAGACCCGGTCGGCGCCGAGGGCGAAGAGCCCCGCCGCGAGAACCGGGAAGGCGAGCAGCACGAGGATCGACGTCACCAGGATGTTCCAGGTGAAGATCGGCATGCGGAACATCGTCATGCCGGGGGCGCGCATCGTGATGATCGTGGTGATGAAGTTGACGGCACCGAGGATCGTGCCGAAGCCGGCGAGAGCGAGGCCGAACACCCAGAGGTTTCCGCCGAGGCCGGGGGTGAACGACTGGTCGGACAGCGGAGCGTAGGCGAACCAGCCGAAGGATGCGGCGCCCTGCGGGGTGAGGTATCCGCCAGCGGCGATCAGGCCGCCGAAGATGTAGAGCCAGTAGGCGAAGGCGTTGAGCCGCGGGAACGCGACGTCAGGCGCCCCGATCTGGAGCGGCATCGCGACGTTCGCGAAGCCCGCGAAGAGCGGGGTCGCGAACAGCAGCAGCATGATCGTGCCGTGCATCGTGAAGAGCTGGTTGTACTGTTCGCCGCTCGCGATGAGCGTGCTGCCCGGCTCCCACAGCTGCGCGCGGATGATGAGGGCCATCACACCGCCGAGGCAGAAGAAGATGAACGACGAGATGAGGTACAGGTACCCGATCGTCTTGTGGTCGGTCGTGGTGAGCCACTTCACGACGACGTTGCCCTTGCGGTCCACCGTCGAGGCGCCGAACGGCAGCGTTCCCGAGGACTGGGGTGCGGTCGCGGTGGTCATCAGTTGTCGCCCTCTTCTTCGCCAGTTCCCGGCAGGTTGCTGTTCACGTTGAAGTCCTCGCCGATGTCGCCCGTCTGACCCTTGTCGCGGAGCAGCTCCATCTGCGCGTCGTACTCCTCGCGGGAGACGACCTTGACCTTGAAGAGCATCTGCGAGTGGTACTCGCCGCACAGCTCGGCGCACTTGCCGTCGTACTCGCCCTCCTTGAGGGGCACGAAGTACATGTAGTTCGAGCGCGCCGGGATCATGTCCTTCTTGTAGAGAAAGTCCACGATCCAGAACGAGTGGATGACGTCGCGCGACTCGAGCTTGATCTCGACGCTCTCGCCGACCGGCAGATAGAGAACCGGCAACTGGTCGGCGTCGAAACCGGAGCCGTCTTCGCGCTCCTGAGCCTGGATGCCGACGTCGTAGACGTCGTCATCCGTGTAGTTGAAGGTCCACGACCAGCGCTGGCCGAACACCTCGATCTTCACGTCGGGATCGGGATCGACCTCCTCGATCGCGGCCTGATCGCGTGCGGTGAACGCGAAGAAGCCGATCACGAGGATGAGCGGGACGATCGTGTAGAAGATCTCGATCGGGAGGTTGTAACGCAGCTGCACGGGCAGGCCGGTCTGGCCCTTGCGGCGGCGGTAGACGATGGCCGCCCAGATGATGACACCCCAGGTGACGACACCGACGGCGAGCAGGACGATCCAGGAGGTGACCCAGAGCCCGGTCGTGCGGTCGGTGTGGTTGGTCGCGCCGACGGAACCCTCGGGGAGGAAGCCGATCAACTGCGCCTGGGTGCACCCGGCGAGGATGAGCGTGACCGCGGCCATGATCGGGACCATTGCCCAACGAGCCAGTTTCGACTTGGCCGGCTTCGACGGCGTGGGGCGAGTTGAGCGCACCGGTGAACCTCTCAGGACAGAAGGAAGAATCCCTACGCCCCGAGTCTAGTGGCTCAGTGGAACGAGTCTCCGCAGGCGCACGAGCCCGACGCGTTCGGGTTGTCGATCGTGAAGCCCTGCTTCTGGATCGAGTCCTCGAAGTCGATGGCGGCGCCGTCGAGGTACGGCACGCTCATCTTGTCGACGACGACCTCGACGCCATCGAAGTCGCGCGTCACGTCGCCGTCGAGCAGGCGCTCGTCGAAGTAGAGCTGGTAGATCAGACCGCTGCATCCGCCGGGCTGGACCGCCACGCGCAGGCGCAGGTCGTCACGGCCCTCCTGCTCGAGCAGGTTCTTGACCTTGGTCGCCGCCACGTCGGTGAGGTTCACGCCGTGAGTCGTGATGTCGGTGGAGGAGAGCGTGGTGTCGGTCATGTCACCGAGTGTAAACGAGCATGCTGCTCATCCGCCGGACTGCGACGCCGGATCTCCGGCCGGCTCCAGCGCCCGGGCGTCGAGCCGCGAGAGCAGGAGCGCTTCGGAGAGGATCGCGCGCTGGAAGGTCGGCAGGTGCACCGACTCGTTCGGGCTGTGCGCGCGCGAGTCGGGGTCCTCGACCCCGGTGATGAGGATCTGCGCCCCCGGGAACAGCTCGACGAGGTCGGCGATGAACGGGATGGAGCCGCCCGCCCCGATCTCGACGGCTTCGCGACCGTAGGCCTCCGACATCGTCGCGAGCGCGTCGGCCGCGGCCCAGCCGCTGGCGTCCACGAGGAAGGGGTTGCCGGTGTCGAGGTCCTCGATCGCGATCTCCGCGCCGAAGGGAACGTGGCTCCGCAGGTGCGCCTCGATCGCGGCGGACGCCTCCTGCCAGGTCTGGCCGGGCGCGACGCGCGCACTGATCCGCACGCGGACGCTGGGCACGAGCGTGTTGGAGGCGTTGCGGATGCTCGGGATGTCCATCCCGGTGACGGTGATCGACGGCTGGTACCAGGTGCGCGACAGGATGTCGCCCGACCCGATCGGCGCGACGCCGTCGAGCAGCCCCGACTCCTCGCGGAGCTTCGCTTCGTCGTACGCCGGGGTGGCCTCGTCGTGGCTCGTGAGCCCCGCGACGGCCACCGAGCCGTCGGCGTTCCAGAGCGTACTGAGCAGTCGGATCGCCACCATCGGCGCGTCCGGCACGGCGCCGCCCATCATGCCCGAGTGGCTGGCGTGCGCGAGGGTCGTGATCCGCAGGTTGAAGGCCACCGCCCCGCGGAGGGCGATCGTCAGGGCCGGGGTCTCGAGGTCCCAGTTGCCGGAGTCGGCGACGACGATGACGGCGGAGGCGAGCCGGTCCCGATAGCGGTGGAGGATCTCGTGGAGCGACCGCGACCCGAACTCCTCCTCCCCCTCGACGAACAGCACGAGGCCGACATCCAGGTCGTCGCCCCCGGCCGCGACCAGCGCGCGGATCGCGCCGATGTGCGCCATCACGCCTGCCTTGTCGTCCGCAGCGCCCCGCCCGTAGAGCCGGTCGCCGCGCAGAGTCGGCTCGTAGGGCGTCGAGTCCCAGGACTCGGGCTCGCCTTCGGGCTGCACGTCGTGATGGGCGTAGAGCATGATCGTCGGCCGGCCGTTGCGCGCAGCCCGGGTCGCGATGACCGCCGGGAGCCCGAGCTTGCCGTCGACGCCGTACGGCACCCGGACGACCTCGATCTCGTCGAACACCCCGGTGTCGGCGGCGAGGGCGCGCACGGCCTCTGCGCTGGCCTCCACGTGCGCGTGATCGAAGCCGTCCCACGACACCGACGGGATGCGCACGAGCCGCGAGAGGTCGGCCACGGCGAGCGGGAATCCGGCGGCGACGGCCTCCCGGAGTCCATCGGCGAGCGGGGACGGGGTCGACTTCTCAGGCATCCCGTAATCTTAAGTCGTGGCCAGAGCGCAGAAGTCCGAACCGACCCCCGAAGCGACGGCGGAGACGCGTGAGCCGGAGGCCCCGCTGACCAAGGGGCATGCCACGCCGACGCGCAAGGAGCGCGAGGCCGCGCGGCGCCGCCCGCTCGTGCCGAAGGACCGTCGCCTCGCCGCCCGGCAGAACCGCGCCACGCAGCAGAGCGAGCGCGAGAAGGCCCGGATCGGGATGGCGAAGGGCGACGAGCGCTACCTGCCGATCCGCGACAAGGGCCCGCAGAAGCGCTACGCCCGCGACTACGTGGACGCGCGGTTCAGCGCCGGCGAGGTGCTGATGCCGGTGCTGGTGCTGGTCATCCTCACCTGGTTCCTGCCGCAGCAGTTCCTCGACTACGTCTTCCTCGGGTTCTGGGCCGTGTTCGCCTTCGTCGTCATCGACTGCGTCGTGCTCGGCTCCCAGCTGAACAAGAAGCTGGTCGCGAAGTACGGCAAGGACAAGGTGGAGCGCGTCCGCTGGTACGCCGCGATGCGGTCGATCCAGATGCGGTTCCTGCGCCTGCCGAAGCCGCAGGTCAAGCGCGGCGAGTACCCCGCCTGACCAGCTCGCGGTTGATGCCGCGGGCCCAGAACGGTCCGCGGTAGAGGAACGCCGTGTAGCCCTGCACGAGAGTCGCTCCTGCCGCGAGGCGTTCCGCGACGTCGTCGGCGGTATCGACCCCGCCCACCGACACGAGCACGAAGTCGGGCGGGACAGCGGCGCGCAGCAGGCGGAGGATCTCGACCGATCGGGCGGCCAGTGGCGCCCCGGAGAGTCCCCCCTCCCCCGCGGCCGCGACGACCTCGGGTCGCGTGCGCAGCCCCGCGCGCGAGATGGTCGTGTTGGTGGCGACGAGTCCCGGAAGCCCGAGCTCCACGCAGAGCGCGGCGATCTTGACCGCTTGCTCGTCGGTCATGTCCGGCGCGATCTTCACGAGGACCGGCACCCCGGAGGCCGCATCGCGCACCGCCTCCAGGAGGGGGGTGAGCAGGTCGAGCTCCTGAAGGCCGCGCAGCCCCGGTGTGTTCGGGGAGCTGACGTTGACGACGAGGTAGTCGGCGAGCGGGGCGAGGGCCCGCGTCGAGACGAGGTAGTCCTCGAGCGCATCCTCGACGGCCACGATCCGCGACTTGCCGATGTTCACTCCGATGACCGGCCGGACGCGGCGGCGGCGCTCGCGGACCAGACGCGTCGCCGCCGCGTCGGCACCCGCGTTGTTGAAACCCATCCGGTTGACGACGGCGCGATCGGGGATGAGCCGGAACAGTCGCGGCTTCGGGTTGCCCGGCTGCGGGACCGCGGTGATGGTGCCGACCTCGACGTGGCCGAAGCCCAACACCCCGAGTCCGCGGATGGCGGCGGCCTCTTTGTCGAACCCCGCGGCGAGTCCGAACGGGGACGGGAACCGGAGGCCGAGGGCGTCGACCGCGAGCGACGGATGCGGGCGGCTGAGGCCGCGCAGGAAGCCGGGCAGGAGGCGGATCACCCCGAAGGCGAGGTGGTGGGCGCGCTCCGGATCCATCCGGCTGAGGACGAGACGGAAGAGGAGGGCGTACATCGATGCCAACCTACCGTGACGATGTGGCGGGGCCGGTCCGCAGCGCTACTCGACCGTGGAGGGGGTCTCGTCGGTCGAGGCATTCTCCACGCGCAGGAGGGAGATCGCCGACTCGAAGTCGTCGAGCGAGTCGAAGCCCTGGTAGACGCTGGCGAAGCGGAGGTAGGCGACCTCGTCGAGTTCCCGCAGCGGCGGCAGGATCGACAGGCCGATGTCGTTCGCGTCGATCTGCGAGACACCCGTCGCCCGGATCGACTCCTCGACGCGCTGCGCGAGCATCGAGAGGTCGGCATCCGTCACCGGTCGGCCCTGGCACGCCTTGCGGACCCCGGAGACGATCTTCTCCCGGCTGAACGGCTCGACGATGCCGGAACGCTTGATGACGGAGAGGCTCGCGGTCTCGGTCGTCGAGAATCGGCGGCCGCACTCGGGGCACTGCCGGCGCCGGCGGATGGCGAGGCCGTCATCGCTCGTCCGCGAGTCGACGACGCGGCTGTCCGGGTAGCGGCAGAAAGGGCAGAACATGGTGCGTTCAGGATAGGCGCGCTGGAGCCGTCACGCTCGAAACCTGGCATCCACCGCGTCACCGTGCGCCGGGAGCTGCTCGGCGTCGCTCATCGCCCGGATGTGGTGGGCGACCGCGCGGAGGGCGTCGGCGTCGTACTGCACGACCTGCTGCGGGCGGAGGAAGGTGACCGCCGAGATCCCGGCGGTGAACCGCGCGGTGCCGCCGGTCGGCAGGATGTGGTTCGATCCGGCGAGGTAGTCGCCGAGGCTCACCGGCGAATGCGTGCCGAGGAAGATCGCGCCGGCGTGCGAGACTCGGTCGAGCAGCGCCTCTGGATCGACGGTCTGGATCTCGAGGTGCTCGGGAGCGTAGGCGTCGCTCACCCGCGCCGCGGTGTCGAGATCGTCGACGAGGACGATCGCCGACTGCGGGCCGCCGAGGGAGACGAGCACGCGCTCGCGGGCCGCGGTGCGCGCGACCTGCCGCTCGAGTTCGGCCCGGACGGCATCCGCGAGCTCGGGCGAGTCGGTCACGAGCACCGCCGCCGCCGACTCGTCGTGTTCCGCCTGACTGATGAGATCGGCCGCGACGACCACCGGGTGGGCACCGCCATCCGCGATGACGAGCACCTCGGAAGGTCCCGCCTCGGCGTCGATTCCGACGGCGCCCTGCACGACGCGCTTCGCGGCCGCGACGTAGACGTTGCCGGGGCCGGCGACGACGTCGACGGGATCGAGGCTGAGCGAGGGAACGCCGTAGGCGAGCGCGCCGATCGCGCCGGCCCCGCCCATCGCGTAGACCTCGTCGACCCCGAGGACCCCGGCCGCACCGAGGATGAGCGGGTGGATGCCGTGGTCGAAGTCCGCCTGCGGCGGCGAGGCCAGGGCGATCGAGCCGACGCCGGCGACCTGGGCAGGCACGACGTTCATGACGACGCTCGACGGGTACACGGCCTTGCCGCCCGGGATGTAGAGACCGACCCGATCGACCGGCTGCCAGCGCTGGGTGATCCGGGCCCCCGGCGCGATCGTGGTCACCGCGGGCGGCGGCACCTGGGCACGACTCGCGGTGCGCTCCCGCCCGATGACCTCGTCGAGCGCGGCCCGGATCTCGCGCGGGAGCTTCGCCACGGCCGCGGTGATCGCCGCCGGGTCGACCCGGATCGCGGGAGCGCGCCCCCCGTCGAAGCGGTCGGACTGCTCGGCGAGAGCCTCGGCGCCGCGGGCCCGCACATCGTCGATGATGCCGGAGACGACCGGGATCGCGGCGGACACGTCGACCTCGGCGCGATGCACCAGGGCTCGGAGTTCGCTCGAGGAAGGGCGGCGTCCGCGGAGATCGATCGTCTGGATCATGGCCCATCCATGCTACGGACTCCGCCGGGGCGGGAATGCCCGTCCGCTCCAGGAGGTTGACTGGGTGAGTGGAACCGCACATCGTCGATGACCTGTCCGCGTTCAAACTCGCCTTCCGGCGGCACGCCGCGGGGGTCGCGGTGGTGACCGGGCTGACTCCCGACGGTGCCCCGGTCGGCTTCACCGCCACGTCGCTGGCGTCCCTCGCCGCGGTGCCGCCGCTCGCGACGTTCAACATGGCGCGGGTCTCGACCGCCTGGCCCGCCGTCGAGGGCACGAGCCATGTCGTCATCCACCTGCTCGGCGCCCGCAACCGCGCGCTCGCCGACCGTCTCTCGGGCCCCCATGACGCGCGGTTCGCCGGCGACCACTGGGCCCCCGGACCGCTCGGTCTCCCCCTCCTGAAAGACGTGCCGGCCTGGATGCTGGGTCGGATCGTGGAACGCGTCCCCGTTGCGGACAACGCGGTCGTCGTCGTGCAGGTGGAGGACGGCGGACTCGGCCCCGACGACGACGCCCTGCTCTACCACGAACGCACCTACCTGACGCCGGGCGTCCCGGTCACCGGCTGAGCCCGGTCTTCGCCGCGCCCGTCAGGCGTGCGGCCCGTAGGCGAAGACTCCCGCGGGATCGACGCGGCGACGCACCTCGGCGAGCCGCGTGAACGTCGCCTCCGGCCACGCCGAAGCGAACTCGACCGCCTCCGGGAGGTGCGAGATCCAATGGATGTTGGTCGCGGGCGCGATCCACGCCCGGATCGCCTCGGCGAATCCCGCGGCGGCGCGCGGGAGCACCTCGGCGAAGAGCGACGGGTCGGGAGCCCCGAGGACGTGGATCGCGAAGGCGCCCTCGCGGCCTCCGACCGCGGAACCGCCCTCGACGTCGAGTGCGACCGCTCCCCCGAGGTGGCGCAATTCGATCCCCAGGAACGGCAGCGGCGCGCTCGGGTGGAACAGCGAGGTGAGGGTCGACGCGAACTCCTGATCGAGCGGGGTCAGCAGCGCGCCCCACCCCCAGCTCGGCAGCGGGCCGGACGGGTCGCCGTGGATGCGCGCGACGTCGGCGATCGGAAGCGCGTCGAGCGCGTCGATCTCGACCGGTGCGAGCGCCCGCAGGGGTGCCGCGAGCCGCTCACCGTCCGCGGCGGCACCCGGATAGGCAAGGCGCAGCGCCACGACGAAGCGGCCGCGGACCTCGGCCGGGACGACATCGAGGTCGGGGAACCTCATCAGCGCCACGGAGGTCGTGACGTCGTCGGGGGCGCTCGCCGACCAGTCGATCCAGCCGCGCAGCACGGCTTCGGCGTGCGCACCGTCGAACGTCAGCGAGCCGGCGTAGAGCTGCGGGAGGTCGACGAGGCCGACCCGGATCTCGGTCACGACGCCGAGACCGCCCTTGCCCCCGCGCAGGGCCCAGAACAACTCGGCGTCGCCCGTCGGAGAGGCGTCCACGATGTCGCCGTCCGCCGTGACGACGGTCGCGGCGAGCAGGCGGTCGGAGGAGAAGCCGTGGCTGCGCGCGAGCGGGCCCAAACCTCCGCCGAGCAGATACCCGACGACCCCGACCGACGCGGCCGACCCGGTGATCGGCGCGAGCCCGTGCGGCGATGCCGCCGCGACCACGGCCGCCCACCGGGCACCGGCCTGGACGGTCGCGACGCGACGTCGCGGATCGACGGTCACGGCATCCATGCGCGTCGTGGTGATCAGCAGGCCGTCGGCGACGGCGACGTGTGCGCCATGCCCGGTCGCCTGGACGCGCACGGGCAGCGAGTGCTCGGCGGCGTAGCGGACCGCGGCGACGACATCGGCGGCGGAAGCGGCGCCGACCACCAGCGTCGGTGTGTGGCTGACGGCGGCATTGAAGCCGGCGACCTCCGCGGCGAACCCGGGGTCGGACGGCTCGAGGACGACACCCTCGATCTGGGCAGCGAGTTCATGCATGCGACGATGCTAGTGACGACAGCCGACCCGTTCCGGCCTCGATCAGACGATGCAGTTGGGTCCGAGGAGACTCTTCAGCTCGCCGTAGAGATCCGCGGTGACCGTGACCGGGAAGGGCACCTCGAACATCCGCGCGCTCTCCCCGCGCACGAGCCGCAGCCGCACCTCGTTGTCACCGCGGTGGCGGATCAGCACCTCGTTGAGCGCCGACACCACCTCGGTGGTGGCGCGGTGTTCGGGCACCGAGATCACGAGAGGCCCGGAGCCGAGCGAGGCTCCGGTGTCGGGCACGAAGAGGCTGACCGCGTGCAGGTTCAGTCCGTCGTCACGGGTCGCGACCCGACCCTTGATGACGACGATCGAGTCGTTCTGGAGCGACGGCGAGAACTCCAGGTAGGTCTTGCCCATGAACAGCACCGTGACCTCGCCGCCGAAGTCCTCGACGGTGACCATGCCGTACTGGTTGCCGGAGTTGCGTGCGGTGCGGTGCTGCACGCTCGTGAGCAGCCCGGCCACCGTCACCTGCTCGCCGTCGTGGGCCGCCTCGCCGCTCACCAGGTCGCTGATCGCGACGCTCGCATGCTTCGCGAGGGTCTGCTCGAGCCCGGCGAGCGGATGGTCGGAGACGTACAGTCCGAGCATCTCGCGCTCGAAGGCGAGCTTGTCCCGCTTGTTCCACTCCGGCCGGGGCGGCACCACCTGGGTCGACTGCTCGGGCTCGTCCCAGAGGCTGTCGAAGTCGAATCCGACCTGCCCGTTCGCCTCCTCCCGCTTGCGCTTGACCTCCTGCTCGACGGCGCTCTCGTGGATCTCGATCAGCGCCCGGCGCGTGTCGCCGAGCGAGTCGAACGCGCCGGCCTTCACGAGCGATTCCACCATCCGCTTGTTGGCGGCCTGGATCGGCACCTTGGTGAGGAAGTCGTGGAACGAGGTGAAGGCGCCCTTCTCCTCGCGCGTGCGCTTGATCTGGTCGACGACGGAGAAGCCCACGTTGCGGACCGCCCCCAGGCCGAAACGGATGTCGTCGCCGACCGCGGCGAAGAACGCGATCGACTCGTTGACGTCCGGGGGCAGCACCTTGATCCCCATCCGCCGGCATTCGTTGAGGTAGATCGCGAGCTTGTCGCGGGCGTCGCCGACGCTCGTCAACAGCGCCGCCATGTACTCGGCGGGGAAATGCGCCTTCAGGTAGGCGGTCCAATAGGAGATGACGCCGTACGCGGCCGAGTGCGCCTTGTTGAAGGCGTAGTCGGAGAACGGCACCAGGATCTCCCAGAGCGTCGACACGGCCACCTTCGAGAAGCCGTTCGCGAGCATCCCCGCCTCGAAGTCGGCGTACTGCTTGTCGAGTTCGGACTTCTTCTTCTTGCCCATGGCACGCCGCAGGATGTCGGCTTGGCCGAGCGAGAATCCGGCGACCTTCTGCGCGATCGCCATCACCTGCTCCTGGTAGACGATGAGGCCGTAGGTGGTGTCGAGGATGTCGCGGAGCGGTTCCGCGAGCTCCGGGTGGATCGCGCTGATCGGCTGCTGCCCGTTCTTGCGGAGCGCGTAGTTCGTGTGCGAGTTGGCCCCCATCGGGCCGGGCCGGTAGAGCGCGATGAGGGCGGAGATGTCTTCGAAGTTGTCGGGGCGCATCTGCTTGAGCAGGGAGCGCATCGGCCCGCCGTCGAGCTGGAAGACCCCCAGCGAGTCGCCGCGGGCCAGGAGCGCGTACGCCTCGGCGTCGTCGAATTCGAGCTCTTCGAGCACCGGTCGGAAGCCGCGGTTGGACTGGATGTTGTCGAGGGCGTCGTCGATGATCGTGAGGTTGCGCAGCCCGAGGAAGTCCATCTTGACCAGGCCGAGCGCCTCGGCGGCCGGGAAGTCGAACTGCGTGACGATCTGGCCGTCCTGCTCGCGACGCATGATGGGGATGATGTCGATGAGCGGCTCGCTCGACATGATCACACCGGCGGCGTGCACGCCCCACTGGCGCTTGAGCCCCTCCAGTCCGCGGGCCGTCTCGTAGACGGTGCGGGCATCCGGATCGGTCTCCAGGATCGCGCGGAAGTCGGCCGCCTCCTTGTAACGCTCGTGCGTGGGGTCGGTGATGCCGGACAGCGGGATGTCCTTGGCCATGACCGGCGCCGGCATCGCCTTCGTGAGCTTCTCGCCCATCGAGAACGGGAAGCCGAGCACCCGGCCCGCGTCCTTGAGCGCCTGCTTGGACTTGATGGTGCCGTACGTGACGATCTGAGCGACCCGCTCGTCGCCGTACTTCTCGGTGACGTACTTGATGACCTCGCCGCGTCGACGTTCGTCGAAGTCGACGTCGAAGTCGGGCATCGAGACGCGGTCAGGGTTGAGGAAGCGCTCGAAGATGAGTCCGTGCCGCAAGGGGTCCAGGTCGGTGATCCGCATCGCATACGCGGCCATCGAGCCGGCCCCGGATCCGCGGCCCGGTCCGACCCGGATGCCGTTGTTCTTCGACCAGTTGATGAAGTCGGCGACGACGAGGAAGTAGCCCGGGAATCCCATCTGGAGGATGACGCCGATCTCGTACTCCGCCTGCGCCCGCACCTCGGCGGGGATCCCGTTCGGGTAGCGCGCGACGAGGCCGCGCTCGACCTCCTTGACGAACCAGGACTGCTCCGTCTCGCCCTCCGGCACCGGGTACCGCGGCATGTAGTTCGCGCCCGTATCGAACTCGACCTCGCACCGCTCCGCGATGAGCAGGGTGTTGTCGCACGACTCCGGGTGGTCGCGGAAGAGGTGCCGCATCTCGGCGGCGGACTTCAGGTAGAACTCCGTGCCCTCGAACTTGAACCGGTTGGGGTCGGCGAGCGTCGACCCGGACTGCACCGAGAGCAGGATCTCGTGGGCGCTCGCGTCGGCCGCGTGCGTGTAGTGGAGGTCGTTGGTGGCGACCAGCGGGAGGCCGAGATCCTTCGCGAGCCGGACGAGATCGCCCATCGTACGCCGCTCGATGCCGATGCCGTGGTCCATGATCTCGGCGAAGTAGTTGTCCTTGCCGAAGATGTCGCGGAAGTCGGCGGCCGCCTGGCGGGCCTCCTCGTACTGGCCGAGCCGGAGGCGGGTCTGCACCTCGCCCGAGACGCAGCCGGTCGTCGCGATGAGCCCCGTGGCGTAGCTCTGCAGCAGCTCCCGGTCCATCCGCGGCTTGAAGTAGTACCCCTCCAGCGAGGCACGGCTGTTGAGACGGAAGAGGTTCTTCATGCCCTCGGTGGTCTCGGCGAGCAGCGTCAAGTGGGTGTATGCGCCGCCGCCGGAGACGTCGTCCTCGCCACCGTTGCCCCAGCGCACCCGGGTCTTGTCCGACCGGTGGGTGCCCGGGGTGAGGTAGGCCTCCGTGCCGATGATCGGCTTCACGCCGGCTTCGGTCGCCTGCTTCCAGAAGTCGAAGGCCCCGAAGTTGTTCCCGTGGTCGGTGATCGCGACCGCCGGCATCCCCTGCTCGGCGACGGTCGCCATGAGCTCGCCGATCCGCGCGGCCCCGTCCAGCATCGAGTACTCGGTGTGGACGTGCAGGTGCACGAAGGACTGTTTGTCTGAACTACCTGTCACGCGTCGCTCCGGGGTCGACCCTCAGGATAAGCGGAGGTCAGTCGGCGCGCAGGACGTCGAGAGCGTGTTGGAGGTCTTCCGGGTACGGGGATTCGAAGAGCACGTACTCCCCCGTCGCCGGATGCCGGAAACCGAGTTTGTGCGCGTGCAGCCACTGCCGCTCGAGGCCGACACGCGCGGTGAGGGCCTTGTCGGCGCCGTAGAGCGTGTCGCCGACACAGGGATGCCGCTGTGCCGCGAGGTGCACGCGGATCTGGTGCGTCCGACCGGTCTCGAGGGTCACCTCCAGCAGGCTCGCCGCCCGCATCGCTTCCAGCGCGTCATAGTGCGTGACGGCGTGTTTGCCTTCGGCGCGGATGGCGAACTTCCAGTCGTTGCTCGAGTGGCGCCCGATCGGCGCGTCGATCGTGCCGGAGAGCGGATCGGGGTGCCCCTGCACGACCGCGTGGTAGATCTTGTCGACCTCCCGGTCGTGGAACAGCCGCTTGAGCTCGGTATAGGCCGACTCCGACTTCGCGACGACCATGAGCCCGCTCGTGCCGACGTCGAGCCGGTGCACGATGCCCTGGCGCTCGGCGGCGCCCGAGGTCGCGATGCGGTAGCCGGCGGCGGCGAGGGCGCCGAGCACCGTGGGTCCGCCCCAGCCGGGGGCCGGGTGGGCGACGATCCCGACCGGCTTGTCGATGACCACGAGATCGTCGTCGTCGTGCACGATCCGGAAGCCCGGTACGAGCTGCGGGATGACGCGCGGCGCCTCCTTCGGCATCCACTCGACCTCGAGCCAGCTGTCCGCCCGCAGGCGGTCGGACTTGCCGAGCAGGATGCCGTCGAGCCTCACGCCGCCGGCCTCGAGCACGTCGACGGCGAAGCTGCGCGAGAAGCCGAGCAGCTTGGCGAGACCGGCATCCGCGCGTTCGCCGGCGAGTCCCTCCGGGACCGGCAGGCTGCGGCTCTCCGTCACAGGGTGCCGGCGCTCAGTCGTCGGCCGTCGCGGCCGCGTCGGACTTCGGCGCCTCCGTGTGACGGGTGCCGTCGAGTCCCACATTGCGCAGCGACAGGATCAGGAACAGTCCCATCGCCGACACCACGGCGACGTCGGCGAAGTTGAAGATCGCCGGAAATCCCCAGACCTGGATGAAGTCCACGACGTGACCGACGCCGAAACCGGGCGGTCGGGTCAGCCGGTCGGTGACGTTGCCGAAGGCCCCCCCGAGGACGAGCCCGAACATCGTCGCCCAGCCGAGCGAGCGGATGCGCGGCGCGAACCAGACGATGAACACGATCACGCCCACCGCGACGATCGAGAGGATCCAGGTGAATCCCGTCGCGAGCGAGAACGCGGCTCCGGGGTTCGTCACGTAGTGCAGTTGGAGCACCTCGCCGAGCAGCGGCACGACGTCGTTGATCTCGAGCGTCGAGGTGACCAGGTACTTCGTGATCTGGTCGACCCCGTACGCGACGAGCGCGACGGCAGCGAGCAGCCCGAGCGCGCGCGGGCTCAGCCGCCGACGCGGAGAAGCCTCGGGCGCGTCCGGGTCAGTTGCCCGAGCCAAAACCCGGGTACTCGGTGGGCTGCGGGTACGCGGCGTAGTCGGGCTGCTGAGGCTGACCGTAGGCCGGCGCGGCCGCGTATTGCGGAGCGGCCGCCTGCGGCGCGTCGTACTGAGGAGCGGCGGCCTGCGGGGCTGCGGCGACGGCCTGCTGCGCGGGCGCGGCGCTCAACGCGTTCGACGTCTCCAGCTCGCGGAGCTGACCCTCGATGTAGCCGCGCAGCTTCGTGCGGTAGTCGCGCTCGAACTGACGCAGTTCCT
This sequence comes from Pseudolysinimonas sp., assembly GCF_044239695.1. Classification (GTDB taxonomy): domain Bacteria; phylum Actinomycetota; class Actinomycetes; order Actinomycetales; family Microbacteriaceae; genus Pseudolysinimonas_A. The sequence continues at coordinate 35,278 of NZ_JBIIAW010000018.1, forward strand.
CGACCTTGCGCTCGAGTTCGTTCTTCTCCTGCTGGAGCGCCCCGAGCTGGCCGCGTGCGCCCTGCTCGGCCTCGGAGACGACGCGCGCGGCAGCGGCGTGGCCTTCGGCGATGAGCGCGTCACGCTTCTCCATGCCCTCGCGCACGTGCTCCTCGTGGAGCCGACGGGCGAGCTGGAGCAGGTTGTTGGTGTTGCCCGGGTCCATGGCATTCGGGTCGAAACCGGCGGGCGCGAAGGCGGGCTGCTCGGGGACCGGCGCGGGCATCGGGGCCTGCTGCGGCATCTGCGCCTGCTGAGCGGCGGAGCGCTGGAGTTCCGCGAGACGGGACTCACCGGCGACGAGGCGCTGACGTAGCTCCTCGTTCTCCTGGTTCAGGCGACGCAGTTCCACGACCACCTCGTCGAGAAAATCGTCGACCTCGTCCTGGTCGTAGCCCTCGCGGAACTTGGTCGGGTTGAACCGCTTGTTGACCACATCTTCAGGAGTCAAGGCCATGTCTTTCACCTCACGCATTATCCGCCATCACCCCCGCGACCTCCGTCGCGCCTCGATGGCGACATCGACTTGCACCCTCCGTCCCGGGGGCGTACTTCAGAGTACATCGCCGTGGCTGGTGGTTCGTAGGGTTACTTCCCGCGAACCGGGGGACGTCGTCGGCCCGAGTCTCTCGGGCAGGACGGTCTACTGACCGAAGAAGGCCGCATCCACCTCGGGCTCGACCTCGTCCGACTCGCCGCTCACCGCGACGTGCTCGGGCGAGAGCAGGAAGACCTTGTTGGTGACGCGCTCGATCTTGCCGTAGAGCCCCGAGGCGAGGCCGCTGGCGAAATCGATGAGGCGTCGGGCGTCGGGCTCCGACATCTGGGAGAGGTTCATGATCACCGGCACCCCCTCGCGGAACGCCTCGGCGATCGACTGGACGTCCTTGTACTGGCGCGGGTTGACGGTGAGGATCTCGTTCATCCCGGAGGCGGCGGAGTGCTTGGTGCTCACCGCCGCGGGTCGACGCAGCGGGGTGACCGGCGCGCGACCGGGCCCCTGGTGCGCCACCGGCGCGACGGGCGCCGCCGGCACGTGGTCGTCGTAGTCCTCATCGGCCAGGCCGAGGTACACCATCGTCTTGCGCAGCGGGTTCGCCATGTCGTCCTCCGAAGGATCGCAGCCGCGGTCACAGGCGCGGCGTCGATTCCGACATTAACCGCCGGTCGGCCGTTTCCCCGTGATTGCCGTCCCGATGCGGAGGTGTGTCGCGCCTTCGAGAATCGCCTCCCGGAAGTCGCCGGACATCCCTGCGGAGATCCCCACGGCTCCCGCGTCGACGGTGCGCACTCGCTCCGAGATCTCCCGCAACCGAGCGAACGCGGGCCGGGGTTCGGTGCCGAGCGGCGCCACCCCCATCACCCCGAGCAGTCGGAGCCCCGCCGCGGCGACCACCTGCTCGGCCAGCGACTCGGCGGCCGCCGGGGGAATGCCGCCTCGACCCGGCTCGTCGCTCAGCCCGATCTCGAGGAAGACGCCGATGACGCGACCGTCCTCGGCGGAGAGCGCTCGCACGAGCGACTCGCGGTCGACCGAGTGCACCGTCGCGGCATAGCCACGCACGGCTCGCGCCTTGTTGCTCTGCAGCTGCCCGACGAAGTGCCACGCGAGCCGATCGTCGGCGACCTCCGCCGCCTTCGCGACGGCCTCCTGGTGCCGGTTCTCACCGACGTCGCGCACGCCCAGGGTCAGCAGCTCGCGGACGAGCGACGCCGGATGGAACTTCGTCACGACGATCCGCGTCGGTGCCGCGGTTCCGGCGTCGCGGACCGCGTCGGCGATCGCGGCGTCGACCGCCGCGAGCCGGTCGGCGAGTGACGAGGCAGGGCCGGCGCTGCCCGTTCCCGGACCGGCTATTTCAAGAACTCCGGGATGTCGAGGTCGCCGTCGTCGTCGAAGTCGCGGTCGAGCGGCGCCCCCAGCGGGGCGTCGGGCTCCGCAGCCCACCCGGTCGTGTCCATGGCCTGCGTCGCGGCGAGGCCCGCGCCGACCCCGACGGGCGCTTCGGCGGCGACGAACGAGTCCCGGCGTGCGGGAGCGGCACGGTACGCACTCGGCTCACCGCCGTCGAAGCCGGCGGCGATGACGGTGACGCGCACCTCGTCGCCGAGGGTGTCGTCGATGACCGCGCCGAAGATGATGTTGGCCTCGGGATGCACGGCCTCCTGCACGAGGCGGGCAGCGTCGTTGATCTCGAAGATGCCCAGGTTCGATCCGCCCTGGATCGAGAGCAGCACGCCGTGCGCGCCGTCGATCGACGCCTCGAGCAACGGGCTCGCGACGGCGAGTTCGGCGGCCTTGATCGCCCGGTCGGCGCCGCGACTCGCTCCGATGCCCATGAGCGCGGAGCCCGCGCCCTGCATGACGCTCTTGACGTCGGCGAAGTCGAGGTTGATGAGCCCGGGGGTGGTGATCAGGTCGGTGATGCCCTGCACACCGGCGAGCAGCACCTGGTCGGCAGTCGCGAACGCCTCGAGCATGCTGATGCCGCGGTCGCTGATCTCGAGGAGCCGGTCGTTGGGGACGACGATGAGCGTGTCGACCTCGTTCTTGAGCGCGGCGACGCCGGTCTCGGCCTGGGCCGACCGGCGCTTGCCCTCGAAGGCGAACGGCTTGGTCACGACGCCGATCGTGAGCGCACCGATCGACTTCGCGATGCGCGCGACGACGGGGGCGCCGCCGGTTCCCGTTCCGCCGCCCTCGCCCGCGGTGACGAAGACCATGTCGGCCCCGGCGAGGGCTTCCTCGATCTCTTCCGCGTGGTCCTCGGCGGCGCGACGGCCGACCTCGGGGTCGGCACCGGCACCGAGGCCGCGGGTCAACTCTCGGCCGACATCGAGCTTGACGTCGGCGTC
>NZ_JBIIAW010000093.1:0-11430 GCF_044239695.1 Pseudolysinimonas sp.
GAGAAGCCCCGCCGCGTAGAGAAGGCCCGTGGATGTCGACATCCACGGGCCTTCTCGGCGAGGGTTACGCCTCGACGGCGACCTCGGTGGCCGGCGCTCCGGCCTGCACCGCGATCTTGCGCGGCTTCGCCTTCTCGCTGACCGGGATGACGACGCTCAGCACGCCGTTCTCGTAGGACGCCGAGATGGCAGCGGTGTCGATGCCCTGCCCGAGGTTGAGCTGGCGCAGGAACGTGCCGGAGTTGCGTTCGCGGGCGAGCCACTTCACGCCCTCCTGGCTGCGCGGGGTGCGCTCGGCGCGGATCGTGAGCAGCTGCCCGTCCACGTCGATGTCGACGCTGCCCGGGTCGATGCCCGGCAGGTCGGCGTTCAGCACGTAGTGGTCGGCGTCCCGGTACAGGTCCATCGGCATCAGCCGGGGCCCCTGGCGGGCGTCGAGAAGCTGCCCTGCGACGCGGTCCACGTCGCGGAACGGGTCGAAGAACATGGCCATCAGATCCTCCTGGAATCGATAACTTGAGCCCCTGTGGCTCAACTATTCAGGAGATTAGCACTCGGGTATGTCGAGTGCCAGATCCGTCCGATCGCCTTCGGCGAACGGGGCGGGCGGGTCAGTAGCCGACGAAGACGTCGGTGTGGATCCGGCGTGCGCCGGCTCGGCGGAGCGCCTTCTTCAGCGCCGCCACCATCGACGGCGGACCGGAGAGGAACACCTCCCGGCTCGCGGCGTCGGGAACGGCGGCGAGCAGCGAGTCGCCGGTGACCCGGTCGGGCCCGATCCACGTCCAGCCGGCGGGCATCCGCGGCGGCTTCTCGGGCGACGCGAGCGCGACGCGGCAGCCCGCACCCTCGAGTTGCGCGGAGTAGGCGAGGTCGTCGACCGACGAGACCGCGTAGACGACGGCGATGTCGCGGCCCGGCGACCCGGCGGCGGCCTCCGCGGCCGCCTGCTCGAGGTGGCCGATGAACGGCGTGATCCCGATCCCGCCGGCGACGAGCAGCAGGGGGCGCTCGGCATCCCGGGGCAGCAGGAAGTCCCCGCCCACGCTCGTCGCCGACACCCGCGTCCCGGGTTCGAGGTCGAGCAGCGCGCGTTTGAACGACGACGCCTTCTCCGGCAGCCGGATGCCGAACCGCAGCAGCTCGCCCGGTGCCGACGCGATGCTGAACACCCGCCGCCACCCCCGGGAGTCGGTGCGGCCGTGGGGGAGCGAGAGCTCGAGGAACTGCCCCGGGCGGAAGGCGACCGGTCGCAGCGGGCGGAAGTCGAACTCCCACGACGAGGGCGAGAGCTGCCGCCGAGCGACGTACTCGAGCCGGATGCCGCGGCGCTGCCCGGCGAGGAACGCGAGCAGATTGACGACGAGAAGCGCGAACTCGGGGGAGTTGTAGAACGGGCCGAAGTGGAAGGTGAGGAAGTACAGCACGGCGGCGAGACCGGCGTAGAGCAACTGCTGCCAGCGGCGCGGCGGCATCGTCAGCGGCTCGGTGATCATGAAGGCGGCGAAGAACCACAGCGCGGACTGGGTGGCCGCGTACTGCAGCCCGGCGAGCGGCGAGAGTCCGAGCAGCACGTAGTTGAGCGACGCGACCGCGAGACCGACGACGACGTAGACCGCGCCCATCGGCAGCCGCCGGGTGCGGAACAGGACGAGGAAGGCGAGCACGACGACGAACGGCAGCATCCACGGGTTGCCGGGCCACCAGGCGCCGAACGACAGCCCGGTGAAGGCGATCGCGAAGGCGCCGACGGCGGCGGGGTTGAAGACGTGCCGGCCGCGGATCGCGAGGAGGTACTTGCTCGCGACGGCGATCGCCCCGGCCAGGGCCGCTCCGCCCAGCCCGGGGAGGGTGAGGTTCGGCGGCAGGATGAAGTAGAGCAGGCCCGCCGTGATGAGCGTCGACTCGGTGTGCGCCTTCAGGCGGAAGATCGCCGCGAACAGCAGGCTCGTCAGCAGGCAGACCACGACGAGCACGGCGGCGCTCGCCAGCATCCCGAGCGCCCCGGCGTTGCCGGGGGTGACGACGCCGAGCGTCGTGAACACCAGGCCGACGACGAAGAGGATGCCGAGGCTGTACAGCACCAGGCGGTACATCGTGAAGCGCCCCAGGAGGGCATCGAGCCACGCGGTCATCTGAACATCTCCCCGGGGAAGTCGGGCGATACATCGACGGTTCCGTCGTCGAACATTCTGGCGAACCCCGTCGCCTCGTGGGCGATGAATCCGGGATCGGGGTCGAAGAACAGCGCCGTGGCGATCCCGTCGGCGACGAGAGCGGTCGGCGCGAGCACCCAGGTGGCGAGCACGCCGCGTGCCGGGAGGCCGGTGGCCGGGTCGAGTACGTGATGCAGCCCGTCGCCCCAGGCGCGCCGCGTCGTCGCGCTCGCGCAGAACGCGCCGTCGTTCAGCTCGGCGACACCCACCGCCTTGCGGGGGTCGAGCGGATGCTCGAGGGCGATGCGCATCGGAACCGCCCGGGAGCGCAGGTCTCCGCTCGCGTCGACGATGTGCTCCTCGATCCCGACGTCCGCGAGGAGGTCGCTCACGAGGTCGACGAGGTAGCCCTTGCCGGCGGCGCCGACGTCGAGCGTGATGGGCGTCACGACCTCCAGGTGTTCGCCGTCCCAGGCGATCGCCGCGTTCCACGACGGCACCGCCGGGATGTCGGCGGCGGGGCGCAGGCGGTAGGCGGCGTCGTAGCCGAGCGCTTCGAGTGTGCGGCCGACGAGCGGGGTCACCCGGCCCGCGGTGGCGTCGAACAGCCGGCGGTAGAACTCCAGCAACGGGGCGGCGTCGTCGGCGAGACGGTGGCGGCCGGGGATCGCGAGGGCGCCGATCCGCCCGTCGGAGCGGAACCTCGACCAGTCGCGATCGAAGCGTTCCACCCGTGCGGTGACGGCCTCCGCGATCGCGCGGGGGAGCGCATCCCGGGTGTCGATCCTCCAGTGCGTGCCGATCGCCTCGAACTCCCAGGCGACCGGCAGGGGATCGGTGATCATGACCTAGGAGACGAGCGCCTCGGCCTTGATCTGCGCGATCGCGTCGTTGAAGCCGCCGCTGGTGAGCGACGAGCCTCCCACCCGGGAGACGTCGAGGGTGTCGATGTCCTGCCCGATGACGACGTCGGCGATCCCGTCGGCGAACTGGGTCTGGAATCCCTTCGACGTGGGATCGGTCGCGAGCGGGGTGACGGTGACGGCGGCGATCGTGTCGTTCTCGATCGTGATCTCGACCGTGACCTTCGACGGGCCGGCCGGGGAGGTGTAGTCGCCCTCGGCGGTGTAGACGCCGTCGGCGTACTCCGCGGAGGTGTCGGCGGTGTCGTCGACGGCGGTGTCGGAGCCGCCCCCGGAGTCGACGGTGGCGGCGGTCGAGCAGCCCGCGAGAGCGGCGGTGAGACCGAGTCCGGCGAAGCCGAGAGCGAGGAGGCGGGGGGCGGTCGTGGTGGCCATGGCTTCATCCTGGCGGATTTCGGCTTGCCGAAGTCCCTGACGACCCTATGAATCTGCTGAGGCTGCGCACGCGGCGTCCAGGTAACAAGTTTGTTAACCGTCCACTCAAATGTTGCGGAGAGTTTGTTCGTGCGCTTTACTAACCCGCATGCCTCCTCGCGCCTCACTGCGGACGACTGCCAAGTCGCTGCCCGAGCACGCGCGCGGCAACAACCGGTCGCTCGTGCTCCAGACGCTCTACTCCGACGGCGCGATGAGCCGAGCCGACCTCGCTCGGGCCACCGGGCTGACTCGGGTCACCATCTCCGACCTCGTCGCCGAGCTGCTCGGGGAGGCGCTCGTCGTCGAACAGGGCACCCGCGACGAGGCTCGCCCCGGAAAGCCCGCGACCCTCGTCGACATCGACCGCACGGGCTTCCGCATCCTCGGCATCGACCTCTCGGCGCACGACGCCTTCCGCGGCGCGCTGCTCGACCTCGACGGCGGCGTCCACGACCGCGTCATCGCGGCGCTCGACGGTGCGACCGGGGAGGCCGCGGTCGCCAAGGTGGTCGCGGTCGCGCGCGAGCTCATCGCCCGGGCGACGGTGCCGATCCTCGGCGTCGGCATCGGGTCGCCCGGCGTCGTCGACCTCGCCGGCATCGTGCTCACCGCCCCCAACCTGGGCTGGCACGACCTGCCCCTGCAAGACGTGCTCGTCGCCGAACTCGGCCTGCCGGTGCTCGTCGCCAACGACGCCAACGTCGCGGCGCTCGCGGAGCACTCCTTCGGCGACGCGCTCAGCGACACGATGGTGGTCAAGATCGGCAACGGTGTCGGCGCCGGCCTTCTCGTCGGCGGCACCCTGCTCTCCGGCGCCCGGTTCTCGGCGGGCGAGATCGGCCACGTCGTCGTCGGCACCGACGGCGGCGAGCCGTGCGCGTGCGGCAAGCACGGGTGCCTGGAGACCTGGCTCGCCATTCCCCGCCTCGAAGCCCGCATCGCGGCCGCGCCCGCGGAGCGGGACGACATCCTGGCCCGTGCCGGAGAACGTCTCGGCATCGCCCTCGCCCCGGTCGTCGGGGCCCTGGATCTCGCGGAGGTCGTGCTCAGCGGCCCCGCCCACCTGCTCGACGGTCCGCTCGCCCGCGCGGCCCTCGACACCCTCCGCTCGCGCACGATGGCCGAATTCCACGGCGATCTGAGCTTGCGGGGGAGCGCCCTCGGAGAGGACATCGTCATGCGCGGCGCCGCCGCCATGGTGCTCTCCGGGAGGCTCGGGGTCAGTTGACCCACGCACCACTGCACCGCTGTATCACGCACCGCTGTACCACCGCACCACAGGGTGCCCGCAGTCCTGCGGCACCGTCGCCCTAGGAAAGGAAACACGACAATGAGGAAACTCGCTCTCGCCGCGGCTGTGGCCGCGAGCGCGATCGTGCTCGCCGGGTGCTCGACGCCCTCCGGCGGAGACGGGGAGCCCGCCGAGATCCGCGTCTGGCTCGTCGGAGCCGACACCCCGGAGGACGCCCGCACCTACCTGATCGAGACCTTCGAAGAGGAGAACCCCGGCTCCACCCTCGTCATCGAGGAGCAGCAGTGGACCGGTCTCGTCGACACGCTCACCACGGCGCTCTCGTCGAGCGACAGCCCCGACATCGTCGAGGTCGGCAACACGCAGGCCCCGGCCTTCACCTCGGTCGGCGCCTTCCGCGACCTGAGCGGCATCTACGACGACCTCGGCGGGGACGACCTCCTCCCGGGCTTCGTGGAGGCGGGGACCTACGACGGCACCCTCTACGCCGCTCCGTACTACTCGGGCGCGCGCGTCGTGTTCTACAACACCGCCCAGTACGAGCAGGCGGGTGTCGCGGTTCCCGAGACGCTCGACGAGTACGTCTCGAACGCCGGCGCCATCGCCTCGGCGATCCCGGGCGTCTCGGGCGTGTACTGGCCCGGCCAGGACTGGTACAACGCGCTTCCCTTCATCTGGGAGAACGGCGGCGAGATCGCCGTCCTCGACGGCGACGAGTGGGACGCGCAGTTCTCCAGCCCCGAGTCGCTCGCCGGTCTGGAGCAGGTCGCCGCGGTGATGGCGTCCTCCACCGCCCCGAAGGACGGCGACGAGACGGATGTCTGGGTGCCGTTCCGTGAGGCGCAGGGTGCGACCCTGTCGGCTCCGAGCTGGGCCTACTGGTCGATCATCGCCGACGCCGACCAGGCGCCGACGGCCGTGACCGACACGCTGGGCTACTACGCGCTCCCGGGCGCGGACGGCGGCGCGGCGCAGGTCTTCGCCGGCGGCTCCAACATCGCCATCTCGGCGAAGTCGGCGCACCCGGAGCTGGCCGAGAGCGCGCTGAAGATCATCTTCAGCGACGAGTACCAGGGCATCCTCGCGGCGAACGGACTCGTGCCGGCCAAGCAGGCGCTCGGCGGCGACGTCGCGGCGGCCACCCCGGAGCTCGCGGCGATCATCGCGGAGGCCGCGGCGAACGCCAAGCTCACCCCGGCGAGCCCGAAGTGGGCGGATGTCGAGTCGGCACGTCTGCTGCAGGACTTCTTCGTGAAGATCGCCACCGGCGGTGACATCGAGGCCCTGGCCACGCAGCTCGACCTCGACATCGAGGACATCCTGAACGGCTGAGTCGGTCTCACGGGGAGAAGTACGGCGGCGCGGCACGATTCGACCGTGCCGCGCCGCCGGCGCCCGTCGCCCTAGGAAGACTCGGGGGCACGCTTGAAAAACTATCCGAAAGGCTCCGCCATGTCCCAGATCGTCCCCGTGCGGCGACGGCGACGGCGCGACCTCACCCCCCTGTTCCTGCTGATCCCGGCGGGGGTGGTGCTGCTCGCCCTCACCGCTTGGCCGCTCATCCAGCTCGTCGTCACGTCGTTCCTCGAGTTCGGCCGCGCCCAGATCTTCGGCGCCCCGCCGACGTTCGTCGGCCTCGACAACTACGTCGACGTGCTGACCGACCTCGAGTTCTGGCAGGTGCTCGGACGCAGCGTCGCGTTCTGTCTCGTGAACGTGCTGCTGACGATGCTGCTCGGCATCGCGATCGGTGTGCTGATGACGAAGCTCGGCAAGGGCTTCAAACTGCTCGTCTCCGTCGGCCTGCTGCTCGCCTGGGCGATGCCTCCGGTGACCGCGAGCGTCGTCTGGGGCTGGATCTTCGACACCGACCGCGGCGTCGTCAACTACCTGCTCACCCAGATCACCGGCGTCGACTTCCAGGGGCACTCCTGGCTCATCGACCCGCTCTCCTTCTTCTTCGTCGCCACGATCATCGTCACCTGGCAGGCCATCCCGTTCGTCGCCTTCACGGTCTTCGCCGGGCTGACCCAGGTGCCGAACGAGGTGCTCGAAGCCGCCGAGATCGACGGCGCGACCGGCTGGCAGCGCTTCCGGCTGATCGTGCTGCCCTACCTGCGGGGCGTGCTCGTCATCCTGCTGATCCTCCAGATCATCTGGGACATGCGCGTGTTCTCCCAGATCTACGCCCTCCAGACCGTCGGCGGCATCGCCGCCGAGACCAACACGATCGGGGTCTACATCTTCAAGGTCTCGATCGGCGCCGGCGACCTCGGTGCCGGCGGTGCGATCTCGGTGCTGCTCGTCATCCTCATGCTCGGCCTGTCGGGCTACTACATCCGTTCGCTGCTGAAGCAGGAGGAGTCATGACCCGCGCCGAGCTCCAGCCGGGGCAGCCGCGCTCCCGCCCCGTCCGCGTCGCGCTCAACGGGATCGCGGTGGTGATCTTCGTCGCCTCCGCCTTCCCGGTCTACTGGATGGTGAACTCGGCATTCCTTCCGAACGGGGCGATCCGCGAGCAGGTGCCGCACTTCTTCCCCGACCAGTTCACGGTCGACAACTTCGTGCGGGTGATCACCCAGCCGTCGGGCACGATCGAGTTCCTCCCGGCGCTGCTGACGTCGCTCGCGGTGACGCTCAGCACCGTCGTGCTCGCGGCCGTGTTCGCGTTCTTCGCGGCCCTCGCCCTGTCGCGGTTCCGGTTCCGCTCGAAGCGGGCGCTCGTCGTGGCATTGCTCGTGGCGCAGATGATCCCCGCCGAGGCGATGATCGTCTCGATCTTCCGGGTGCTCGACGGCTGGCAGCTGCTCAACTCGATCGTCGGGCTCACCCTCGTCTACCTCGCCGTCGTGCTGCCGTTCACGATCTGGACGCTGCGCGGATTCGTCGCCGGCATCCCGGTCGAGCTCGAGGAGGCGGCGATGGTCGACGGCTGCTCGCGCTTCGGCGCGTTCTTCCGGGTGACCCTGCCGCTGCTCTGGCCGGGCCTCACGGCGACGGGCGTCTTCGCGTTCATCCAGGCCTGGAACGAGTTCCTGTTCGCGCTCGTCATCATGCAGAAGCCCGACGTGCGCACCCTGCCGGTGTGGCTGCGCGCGTTCGTGCAGGCGACGCAGGCCACCGACTGGGCGGCGATCATGGCCGGCTCGACGCTGATCTCGGTGCCGGTGATCGTGTTCTTCCTCATCGTGCAGGGCCGCATGGTCGGCGGCATGGCGGCCGGGGCGGTGAAGGGATGAGCGTGGATGCCGTGCTCCTGCCCGGATTCGTCGGCACGACCCTGCCCGCCTGGGTCGCCGAGCGGCTGCGGGGCGGTCTCGCCGGGGTGTGCCTGTACGGCGAGAACGTGGAGTCGCTCGCCCAGCTGCACACGCTGGTCGGGCAGATCCGGCAGGCGAGACCCGACGCGCTGATCGCGATCGACGAGGAGGGCGGGGATGTCACGCGCCTGCACTACCTCGACGGATCCCCGTACCCGGGCGCCGCGCTGCTCGGGCGGATCGACGACGTCGAGTTGACGGCCGTCGTGGGCCGCGCCGTCGCGAACGACCTCGCCGCGATCGGCGTCGACCTCAACCTCGCCCCCGTCGCCGACGTGAACTCCGATCCGCGCAATCCGGTGATCGGGGTGCGGTCGTTCGGGGCCGACCCGGAGCTCGCCGCCCGCCACATCGCCGCGTTCACCGCCGCGCACGAGTCGGCGGGGGTCGCGACGAGCGTCAAGCACTTCCCCGGCCACGGCGACACCGCCGCGGACTCGCACCTGGCTCTCCCGGTCGTCGACGTCCCGCTCGACGTGCTGCGCGCCCGCGACCTGCCGCCCTTCCGCGCCGCGATCGAGGCCGGTGCCCGCACCGTGATGACGTCGCACATCCTGCTTCCCCAGGTCGACCCCGACGGGCCGGCGACGTTCTCGTCCCGCATCCTCGGCGACCTGCTGCGCGGCGAGCTGGGATTCGACGGGGTGATCGTGTCGGATGCCCTCGACATGGCGGGGGCATCCGGTGAGATCGGCATCCCCGCCGCCGCCGCGAAGGCGCTCGCCGCGGGGTGCGATCTGCTCTGCCTCGGCACCGGCGGCACGCCGGAGCAGCTGGATGCGATCGCCGACGCCGTGCGCGCGGTCGATCCGGTGCGACTCGGCGACGCGGTCGCCCGGGTGGGAGCGCTCGTCGAGTCGCTGCGCGCGGGCCCCGCACCCCGGGAGTCGTGGGGCATCTCGACCGACGATCTCGCCGACGCGTTCGCCGTCGTCGACGGCGCGGTGCCGGCACCGGACGCGATGCTCGTCGTCGTGGAGACGATCGCGAACATCGCGGTCGGGCTCGCCCCCTGGGGGCCGGCGGCGGCGGGAGCGACTGTGGTGCGCCTGAACGCCGGCGACCCGTTGCCTCCGGGCCTGGCCCCCGACGCGCCGATCGTGCTCGTCGCGAAGGACGTGCACCGTCATCGCGAGGTCGCCGCGCTCGCGGAGCTCGTGCGCGCCACGCGCCCGGGCAGTCTCATCGTCGACATGGGCTGGCCTTCGGGGTCGGTCGACGTGGCCACCTACGGGGCGTCGCGCGGTGTCGGGATCGCCCTGCTGCACTGGCTTCGCGCGCGGGGGTGGCGCGGATGAGCCTGCGGATCGGCATCGACATCGGCGGCACGAAGACGTTCGCCGTCGCCCTCGCCGCCGACGGCGCGGTCGCGGCCGAGCACCGACTCGCGACCGGGTTCGGCGCGGCCGCCGTGCTCGAGTCGGCGGAGTCCGCCGTGCGCGCCCTCGCGGCGACGCTCGGCGTCGCACCGGGGGAGTTCACGACAATCGGCGTCGGCATCCCCGGAGCGGTCGACCGAGTCAGCGGTCGGGTGGCCCACGCCGTCAACCTCGGGCTCGAGGATCTCGATCTCGGCGCGGAACTCGCGGCGCGTCTCGGTCGCCCGGTGCGGGTCGAGAACGACGTCAACGCCGCGGCCCTCGGTGCCTGGCAGGCGCTCGGCGGGGGCTCGTCGGACTCGATGGCCTACCTCAACCTCGGCACCGGACTCGCCGCCGGGCTCGTGCTGGGCGGCCGGCTGTGGCGCGGGTCGCGCGGGGTGGCCGGGGAGATCGGGCACATCCCGGTGGACCCCGCCGGGGCGCTGTGTCCGTGCGGGCAGCGCGGGTGCCTCGAACTCGCCGCGTCGGGCTCGGGTCTGGCGCGCTCGTGGCCGGGCGGCGACTCGGTGCGGGACCTCTTCTCGAGGGCGACGAGCGGTGACGCGGCGGCGCAGGGCGTCTGGACCGGCTTCGTCGAGCACGTCGCCGCCGCGGTGCGTCTGCTCGTGCTCACCGTCGACCCCGACCGCGTGGTCATCGGCGGCGGTTTGAGTTCCCTCGGCGACGAGCTGCTCGGCGCGGTGCGGGAGGTCCTGCGCGGCTGGGCGGCGACGAGCGGGTTCCTCGCGATGCTCGACCTGCCCGATCGGGTGGAGGTGCTGCCGCGGGACTTCCCGGCCGCCGCCGTCGGGGCGGCGCTCATCGGAGCGGCGGACTGATGGCCGAGGTGATCATCCTCGGATCGGCCGACGAGGCGGGTGCGCTCGCCGCGGACCGGATCGCGGCGCTCGTCGCCCGCACACCGGACCCCGTGCTCGGACTCGCCACCGGATCCACCCCGCTCCCGGTTTGGGCGGCCCTCCGGGAGCGGGGGGTGGACCTGTCCCGGGCGCGCGGCTTCGCGCTCGACGAGTACCTCGGCCTGCCGTCCGGCCATCCCGAGAGCTACCGCGCCGTGATCGACCGCGAGGTGGTCGCGCCGCTCGGGCTCGACCCCGCCCTCGTGCGGGTGCCGGGTGACGACGGAGGTCCGGTCGCGACGGCGGGCGAGCGGTACGAGGCGGCGATCCGGGATGCCGGCGGCGTCGACCTGCAGATCCTCGGGATCGGGCGCACCGGGCACATCGGCTTCAACGAGCCCGGCTCCTCGCTCGCCTCCCGCACCCGCGTGAAGACGCTCACCGACGCGACCCGCGCCGACAACGCGCGGTTCTTCGCCTCCCCCGACGAGGTGCCGCGGCACTGTCTCACGCAAGGGCTCGGCACGATCCTCGACGCGCGCGAGCTCGTGCTGCTCGCGTTCGGCGCGACGAAGGCGGAGGCCGTCGCCGGTGCGGTGGAAGGGCCGGTCTCCGCGTCGCTGCCGGGCTCGGTCATCCAGCTGCACCCCGACGTGACGGTGCTGGTCGATGAGGAGGCCGCGTCGAAGCTGCGCTACGCCGACTACTACCGGTTGGCGTGGGCCCACCGCCTGGATCACTCCGCGGGTTGAGTGCCGCGCGTCAGCGCGGTGTATCGAAACCCACCCCGGGTCACTCGAACGGTGGGTTTCGATACACCGCCTCCGGCGGCACTCAACCCACGGGGCGGCCGGCCGCCCAGACGTGCTGCACGAGCAGCTCGTCGTCGAGCACGACGACATCCGCCGCGTAGCCCGGGCGCAGGAACCCCAACCGGTCGCCGAGGCCGAGGATGCGGGCCGGCGTCGCGGTGAGGGCCTCGATGGCTTCCGGACGCGGGATGCCGAGGCCGTCGAGGGCGACGGCGAGGGCCCCGTCCTGCGTCAGGGTCGACCCGGCGATCGTCTCGGTGCCGGCCACCATCGCCATGCCGCCCCGCACCTCGATCTCGAGCGAGCCGAGCCGGTAGTCGCCGTCGTGG
>NZ_JBIIAW010000019.1:0-38010 GCF_044239695.1 Pseudolysinimonas sp.
TCACGCCGTGTGGAATCGGATCAGGGTCCTCGCGGTCGTCGGTGTGCTGCTCGGTCTCGGCGGCTGCGCCGGAATGCCGGGTGCTCCGGCGCCGTCCCCGTCGCCCGCGGCGTGGTTGCTCGAGCGAATCACCGCCCTCGACGGCGTGCTCTCCGCTGACGCGTCAGCGGACGACGAGTATCTGACGGTGGTGATCGCTCAGGAGGCCGACGACGAGGCCGTTCTCGCCGCGGCTCGCGCGTCGGCGGCGCTCGCCGAGGAGGGCGTCTGGCCCGGCAGGGTCACGCTCGTCCGCGCGACCGGTGGCCCCGACCCCGCTACTGACGTGACGCCGCTCGCGCCCTGGACTCAGGAGGTCTACCCCGGTGACCCGGACGAGGCAGAGGCGACGCTCACCCTGTTGCTCGCGCTGGAGAAGGTGCCCGACGTGGCCGGCGTTCACATCGCCGCCGACGGGTGGCCGACGGTGCAGCTCTCCTCGCTCGACACCTTTGCGGCGACCTTCCGAACGCTGAGCGCGCTGCCCGCCTTCGCCGACGGCGGCACCTACTCCTACGCCGGCGAGCAACCGCGGCTGCACATCGTGCACCTCCCCGAGCGGATGTCGGCGGAGTCGATCGAGGCCGTTATCCGGATCGCCGTCGAGAATCCCGAGTCGGAGGTCGAGCTGCAGTCGCTGACGACGCCCGGGAACCGGTGGCCGGAGCTGTGGGTGGCGCGCCTGACCGACGAGCAGCGGGTGCGCGTGGATGCGCAACTGCGCGACCCCGCCCTCGCCGACGCCGACCCGGAGGGGTACTCGATCCCGTTCCAGCTCTCGGTGCTCGGCCCGAACGGACCCGAGTTGAGTTGGGGCACCTTCGGCGACGTCCCCGACACGTCGTCGTAACGCACGGCTGACAGCATGTGCCCATGCTGCTCGTCGTGAACGCCCTGCTCATCCCGATCGCCGCCGACGGCCCCGATGTGGTCGAGGGGGGCTGGATGCTCGTGGGCGACGACGGGCGCATCGTGTCGACGGGGTCGGGCACCCCGCCCGTCGTCGAGGCCGAGGTGCTCGACGTCGCCGGCGCGTTCGTCGCCCCCGGGTTCGTCTCGGCGCACAGCCACCTGTTCACGTCGGGGCTGCGCGGGCTCGGCGTCGACCAGACGCTGTACGGCTGGTGCGATTCGATGCTCGGCTTCACGGCGCACTGCTCGCCCGAGGACCTCTACTGGTCGACGCTGCACGGCTCGCTCGATTTCCTCGCCAACGGGGTCACGACGGCGTTCGACTTCACCGATCCGCGGCTGTCGTGGGTCGCGATGGTGAACGGCGAACGGGCCGGGGTCGGCGAGATGCGCCCGCTGGAGTACCTCACCCGGCAGGCGGATGCGAAGGCCGACGCCGGCATCCGCTACATCAACGCGGTCGGGATGGATGCCACGGTCGGTTCCGACGACGAGATCTTCGAGAGGCTCGGCGCGGCGTTCGCTCACGACGACGCCGCGGACCAGGATCTGCGGCTCGGCTCGGCGATCTTCGGCGCCGTGCAGTGGTCGCCGCGCCGCGACACCGCCGAGCTCGAGGTCGAAGCGATGCGGCGGTTCGGCGTCATCAACGAGGCCCACTTCCTCGAGACCCGCGAAGAGGTCGAACTGCAGCGCTCGAAGTTCGAGTGGTACGCCGAGGCCGGCGCGCTCGGGCCGTCGCTGATCTTCGGCCACTTCATCCAGACGACGCCCGAGATCATCGACCGCGCCGCCGAGGCCGGGGCCGGGATGTCGTGGCAGCCCGCGTCGAACGGTCGCCTCGCGAGCGGCATCGCCGACATCCCGCACATGCGCGAGCGCGGCATGACGATCGGCGTCGGCCTTGACGACCAGGCCTGCACCGACGTCTCCGACCCCTGGCAGAACATGCGCATCGGCATCTACGCCCAGCGCGCGGCGACCGGCGATCCGCTGAGCATGATGCCGCGCGACATGCTGCGGATGCACACCCTCGGCTCGGCCGAGGTGCTCGGCGTCGCCGACCGGGTCGGGTCGCTCGAACCGGGCAAGTTCGCCGACTTCGTCGTCGTCGACCCGCGGCAGCCCGACCTCGGTCCGCTCTGGCATCCGCTCGACTCGTATGTGCTCGCCTGCTCGCTGCGCAACCTCAAGGCCGTGTACGTCGGGGGAGTGCGGCAGCACGACGGCGTCGTGTCGGCGAACCCGCTTGCGGCGGAGGCGGCGGCGAAGCTGCATGAGCGGCTGCCGCGCATCGCCGCGCAGCACGGCTGGCCGGCGTAGGGGCCCGCCGTTTCGGCAGAATGACCGCATGAACGACGACGAGCTGCTGGAGCGTTTCGCCGCGGGAACCCTGCGCGCGTTCCCGCACGAGGAGCACCTTCGGGTGGTGTTCGCCCACACGAGGCGGGCGGACCTCGACGCGACGATCGCGTTCGTGCGCGACGGCATCCGCCGGATGGCCGCGGCGAACGGCAAACCCGAGGCGTATCACGACACCCGCACCGTCGCGTGGATCCGGATCGTCGTCGCGGCCCGCGCGGGATTCGAGGGGGGCTTCGACGCGTTACTCGCCGCGCATCCGGAGCTGCGCCGCCGGGACCTGCTCGACGACTACTACACCCCGGCGCTGCTGAACTCGGACGCCGCCCGAGCGGCCTTCGCCGACCCGGACCGCGCGCCCCTGCCCTGAGCGTCACGCTCCTCGGGCGGGTTGTGGACAACGGGACGCACCGCATGGGGCGACGGGGGAGCCTGTCGGCATGCAAATCAGGGTTCGTCACATCAGCCACGAGATCGGCATCCGGCTGCGGACGACGACCGAGGGGATGTCCCGGGTTGGGTGCTGATAGAGACCATGCGATAGAGCAACACATCCGGGGTACCTCCGGCCATGCCGACGAGAGCCGCCGTGTATCTAAGCATTGGACGTCGAGGTGTCGGCCGGACGGAGCCCCGGACGGGTGAGGATCGTCCCGACGAGTCGTGACGTCGCTGAACGATCCCGAATCAGTTTTTTGAGGGCGACTCGGTAACCTTCTTAGCCCGTGTCCTCCCTTTGGGGGGCGGGCGAGGAGACGAAAGGTAGCGTGTCAGGTGGCCGGAAGCGCGCATTGAGCTTGGGCGTGTCGTCCCAGTCGACGTCGGCCGGCGTTCGTAAGATTGTCCCAGGTAGCACACGACCCCGACAGCAAGTTGCTGGCGAACCAGTCAAAGCGCTCCGGGGTCACGGCCGAGATTTCTTCCAGGTCCTCTCAACCAAAGATCCTAGCTCCCTTTGTATTACACACGTCGTATATACACGCCGGGTCAGACAGAGGGGGTGAGCGCAGTGCACCGGAAGGGCACGGAGATGGCTTCCATCCCCACCTTGACCTGTCCGTACTGCCACCACACCTTCTATGGTGTGCGCGTGACCCGTCACGGGATCATGCGTTGTGGCAACTGTGGACGCCAGGTGCGCGTCTAGGTCACCGCGTAGCAGCGGCCCCCGGGAGCAGTTGGCCCGGGGCCGTCTGCTGCGCCCGGGGTCGACCTAGAGGAGGACGGTCCCGGCGTCGATCCCTCCACGAATCCACTCGGCGAGGGTGAGCACTCGACGCGCTCGGGAGTGGGTCGCCGACCAGAATGCGCCGTCAGGGATCGCTGGCCGATGTGCCAGGGTCGAGGCCCACTTGCCGTAGTCGCCGTGCAGGTATCGCCCGTGGAGGTAGTGGATGAGGATGTCGGTCTCGGAGTAGGCCTCCTCGCCGTAGCGAGTCGTCGTCTCGTACTTCCCGACGTTCTCGACGATCTCGGCCCACTCTTGCTCGGGGAGGTCTTCCGTAACGACGCAGCTCCGAAGGGCGGTCACAACCCGGCTCAGTTCCAGCCGATCGTTCGGCGCGAAGTACTTCCTGAGAAGTGCCCCGTGGAGGACTGCGGCCCACCGGGACTCCTCGTCCTCTCGGTGCCCGAAGATGTTGATCTGGGTCGGCATCGGGAACGTTCGTTCTAGGCGCTCGTAGTCGTCGACGGTCGCGAGGAAATGTTGGACTTTGAGCTGCGGGGACGGGTGCTCCTTGGGCTCCATGCCGCGAGGTAGCCCCACGGTCGGCTTCTGCGCGCACGCCCTTCACCGTCTGCCAGTGTGACTCCGACATCCCGACCCGAAGGTGCCCGCAGCGCCATCGGGGGCAGGTAACCGGGCGCGCTCAGACCGCTAATCTCTCACCATGATGAAGGCCGCCGGTTGGCTTTGGGCAGCTGCGTCGGCGGCTGTCGGCACCTACTTCGTAGTCGTCTCGATCGCCGTGTCGCTGAAAGCCCCGGACCCTTGGTGGGCTTACTGGTGGCAAGCGGCCATCCTGATCGGCGCCGGCGTGGCAATCGCTGCAGGCCTGGTTCTTGCAATCGTCGCCGGGGTCAACGCAGTTAGTCCGACGCCGAAGAAAGCCCACCCGGTTCACCTAGAAGCGCTAGAGAACGATGTGCGCTTCGAGCTCGGCAACTACATCGATGCGGTGACCAGCCGGACCGCGAGCCAGCGAGAAAGCCGACAGCCGCCGTTAGCAAGGCAGTACACGCTCCCGCACGGACACCCAAAGAAGTTGCAAGTCGGGGCCGACTATGGCGACATGGCGAAGCGGATCGGTCAGTGGCTGTGCGAGCGGGAGACCGACGGGAGTTGGTCAATCTTCCGGGCGGACAGGCCCAGTCCCAACCCCCTAGCCAAACTGGTGGAGGGAGTTGGTGGATGGGGCCTCAGCGGGCCCCATCTCGGCGCCGTGTACCCAATGTTCCAGGACCTAGCCGGGGCGATTGAGTTCCTTGACCGGACTCCGGTCGAAGAAATCGATCCACGCTAGATAACCCGATCGCAGCGGTGTAGAAGTCACTGTGTGGCGCGTCAGATCAGAAAGCCAATCACGCTCTCGTTGAGGCTTACTCTCGCGGGGATGGTGGCAACAATGATCTTGGTTCGAGACTGGATGCGCGCGAGTGCCAAATCGAAGTGGTTGGTCGACGGGCGTTCGATGCGGGCATGAACATCACAACGCGATCGAAGACGTTTGGTGCGGCCCTACCGGCGGGTCGAGTCCATCGCTTCCAGCATATCCGCGACGAGCGCTGATCTCGTGGGCCGCCTGATCCCGAGAGCCTTTCGAGCGTGAATCTCGAAGTCGAGCGTCGCGCGGCTATGGTCTCGCAGGGCCTTGACCAACCTCTTACCCTCAACCGGGTCTGGCCTTCCTCCCGTCACTTCTTCCCACCGGACCATCTCCCTCATTGCCATCACGGCCGAGCCTGCGGCACCTGCGACAGCATCCGGCCCCAGAAGGTTGATCCGCGACAGGTGCTCTCGGATGTCACCGGGCATCTTTAGGTCATCCGCGCCGTCGACGTCGACGGAGAAGCCTCGTGTGGCGCTCAAGAAGTCTGTGTACGCGATTAGTCGTTGTTCACGTATCCAGCGCTGATCTTCGCGCCGCGACTGAATCCACGCACCGAGGAGTCCGAGGAGCGCCGCGCCGAGGGCGCCG
The DNA here is from genome assembly GCF_044239695.1 of Pseudolysinimonas sp. GTDB lineage: Bacteria > Actinomycetota > Actinomycetes > Actinomycetales > Microbacteriaceae > Pseudolysinimonas_A. The sequence goes on from NZ_JBIIAW010000019.1 coordinate 5,514, forward strand.
ACGAGGAGTGAGAGCAGCGGGTCAACCTGCATTGGGCGAGGCTAGCGCTAAGGCACGAGATTGGCGCCCGTCTGCGGGACGACGACCGAGGGGATTTCGCGGGTTGGGCTGTCATCGCAATCCGCCTATGACAGCGGAGTAGTCAAGTCTCCGACTCTCTGAGGACGATCCAGGCCGAGAAGGCCCACTCCCAAGCATCGACCGCGGTCCTCGCGACATCCAGGACACGACCCTTCACCAGATCGATCGGTTCGCTGACGTGGTGAACCGGCGCTACCCGCCCTGGCGGCCCGCCGTCGACATATTCCATCCGACCGACGCTGATCAACCCGAGGTCGTTCAGACGCTTCAACGAAACGAAGCACGCGTCGATCTCCTCGGGAGTCGCGCGAATCGGGCTTGGCGGGCCATTGGAGCGCACACCCAGATGGATGCACGCCCAACTGACGTCGATCTCGTCGTCTTCAGCCGCGCTCAGCAACTCCCGCTCACCCGGAGTGAGGTGCAAGTCGCTGCCCATGGCCCGATCTTCTCGACTCTCCGCGTAGCGGTCAACCGCCTGTGGACAGCGGCTGACGACACTTTCGCAGGCGCGCCACGATGCAGGAATGAAATCAGGGATGCGACGACTTGTGAATCTCCTCCGTCATGAGCGTGGCGACGTCCCCGGGTGGGCTGTCATGTAATTGCGCTAACGACGCGCAACTTGTCAAGCGGTCGGGCTAGACGCTCTTCCACCGGAACCAGCGGCGCACGCTGAACGGCTGCTGGTTCTGCTCGATCTCGACCCGGCGACCTTCGGTGGTCAGATGGATCTCGGTCGGGAAGTGACCTTCTATTTTCAGGCCGGTCCCGGTTTCAGTGACTTCGTGGATGTCTAGCATGCCGATCCGGGCCTCATCGATCAGCCGCCAATCTCCGACGTCGAGCACACTGATGCGGACGTCGAACTTCGCACCGCGACCGGCGTGACTTCCGTAGGCCCAACCGTCGATGGAGAACTTGCCGCCTTCGAGCGTGATCGTGCTCAGATCGAGTTGCGCTCCGTGCAAGCGCGCGTCGGCTTCGCTCGCTGAGAGGCCAGACGGGCCATCGGTCATGCCGACAGGCTAGCGATCGATCTGTGGATATGTTTCTCCCGACTTTCGCTCTTCGAGCGACCATGCTCAACATGAAAAAGGTCAGGGAAAAGCTTTCGGAACTGGTCCACAACTCCAACGGAGATGTCCCCGGCTGGGTGCTGATCTCGCTCATGACCGCCGGGCTCGTGATCGCGATCTGGGCGATCGCCGGGCCGGCCCTCGGGGAGATCTTCGAGAGCGCGCTCGCCCGGGTCACCGGCTTCTGAGCCGATGCGCGGGCTCCGCGACGACACCGGTTCCGCGGTCGTCGAGTTCACCCTCGTCGGAGTGCTGTTGACGTTGCTGACGCTCGCCGTGATCCAGCTCGGTCTCGCGCTGCACGTGCGCAACACGGTGCAGGATGCGGCCGCCGAAGGCGCGCGGTTCGCGGCGCTCGCCGACAACGTCCCCGCCGACGGGGTGGTGCGCGCCCGGCAGTTGATCACCGAGGCGATCGGACCCGACTACGCCACCGACGTCGCCGTCGGAACGGGGGAGTGGATGGGCCACCCCGCAGTGACGGTCACGGTGCGCACGACCCTTCCGGTGATCGGGCTGATCGGCGTCGGGGGCGGGCTGGAGGTGTCGGGCCATGCGGCGATCGAGACGCTGGACTGATCGGCTCGCGCGGCTGGCCCGGGATGAGGGTTCCGCGTCGATCGAGTTCATCACCGTCGGCATCCTGCTGCTCGTGCCGACCGTCTACCTGGTGCTCGCGCTGTCGTCGATCCAGAGCGCGTCCTTCGCCGTCGAAGGAGCTGCGCGGCAGGCGTCGCGGGTGTTCGTGCAGGCTGAGTCGCTCGCGCAGGCGGAGGCCGCGGCATCCCGGGCTGTCGCGGTGACGCTCGCCGACTACGGGCTCGATGCCGCCGACGCCCGGGTCGTCATCACTTGCCGGCCCGACCCGGCGGACTGCCTCACGCGGCGCGGCTTCGTCACCGTGTCGATCTCGACGGCGGCACCGCTGCCGCTCTTCCCCGCGGTGCTCGAGGCCGACATTCCGCTGGGGGTGCCGATCGACGCGGTGTCGACCGAGCAGGTGTCGCGGTTCGCGGGGGCTCGATGAGCAGGGTCGCGATGAGGCGGGTGCGGCTCGCCGAGGAGGACGGGTCGACGCTGCCCCTCGTCGCCGGTTTCGGCGCGCTGGCCCTCGCGCTCGTGCTGGTCGCGGCGGCGGCATCCTCTCTCTATCTCGAGCGCAAGCAGCTGTTCACGCTCGCCGACGGCGCCGCCCTCGTGGGTGCGGAGGCGTTCGACCTCGCCGAGGTGAGCGTCGCGACCGGCCGCCCGGAGGCCCTGCTCGAGCCGGCCGATGTGCACCGGGACGTCACCGCGTTCCTGGGCGGCACGCCGAACGGCGGGTTCGAGGGGCTGAAGCTCGAAGAGGCGACGACCCGCGACGGCGAGACCGCGACGGTCACCCTCTCGGCGATCTGGCGTCCGCCGATCGTGACGGTGTTCTTTCCCGAGGGCTGGCGCATCGAGACGACGGCGACGGCCCGCGCGGTCTTCGGCTGACGGGTCGTCGCTAGACGAAGCGTGCGGCGGCCTGCACCCGGGTGCGCACCTCGAAATGGTCGGTGCCGCCGAAGGAGACCCCGGATGCCCGCGTGCCCACCAGGTTCGCCAGGCGCGGGCGCTCGACGAGGAAGGTCTTCGCCCCGCGGATCGAGCCGACGGCGACGACGCCTTCGGGGGCGGCGCCGTCGGGCACGACGATCGCCAGCGCCGTGAACCGCACCTTCGCCTCCTTCTCGAAGCGTCGGGCCCGGCCCGCGAGTTCGGCGAACGGCCTCTCGTCGCGGGCGAGTCCGGCGCCGATGACCTCGCCGCGCTTCGTCGACACGCTCGAGCCCCAGTCCTCGCTGAGCATCGCCCACAGCCCGCTCGGGCCGAGCGCGATGTGGTCGATCTTGCCGGCGGCCCCCTGCGGCCCCGCGGTCAGCCCGTTCTCGGGGCGGCGACCGGGGTCGGTGCGCACGTCGTTCCAGATCGTGAAGCCGATGCCGAGCCCGGCGAGCACGACGGCGGTGTCCTCCTCGGCGATCGCCGAGGCGAGCAGATGCTGGATCTCACGCGGCGCCGAGCGCACGAGCTGCGGATCGTACGGGTTCGGGATCGCGGCCCCCCGGCCGACCCACTCCTGCAGCAGGTCGAGGTACTGCTCGCGATACCAGCCGCCGGGATGCCCGTGCGTGCGCGCCTGCGGCCGGGAGGTCGTGCGGGCGGCCGGAGCGGGCGGGGCGAACGTGCGCTCGGGCTCGTCGGAACCGCCGGAGCGCGTCGTCCCCGAGTCATAGGCGGCCCGGGCCTCGGCGGTGCCGACCTGCTCCCAGGCGCGCTGCACCCGGTGGAACTGCACCGCCGACCCGCCCGTGTCGGGGTGGGTCTCGCGCAGTTTCACCCGGTATGCGCGGCGCAGTTCGGCCTCGCTCGCCGTCGGCGCGACCCCGAGCACCGTGTACGGGCTGAGGGCGAGCGGGCTGGGCACCGGGATATTCTCCGGCACGCGGAGCGTGAGTTCGCTCTACGCCGGAGGCTGCCCGGGCCGCGACGACACGTACCGGGGCACGGAGATGCGCAGGATGAGCGCTCCGACGAGCCCGAGGACCCCGAGCGTCGCGACCCCGACCGACAGGCTGAGCGCCGCCGTGATCGCCGTGACGAGGATCGGCGCCCCCGCCCCGCCGAGGTCGACGGTGAAGCGCCAGGCGCCGAGGAAGGGCGCAGGATTGCGGCGGTCGGCGAGGTCGGCGGCGAGCGTCATGAGGATGCCCGAGCCGAGCCCGTTGGCGACCGAGAGGAAGAGGGCGATGCCGACGAACCAGCCCACCCGGGTGTCGAGGTCGTGGGTGAACGACAGCGCGAGGAGCCCGGCCGAGAGGCCGATCGTGCACGGCAGGATCGCCCACAGCCGCCCGAAGCGGTCCATGATCCAGCCGCCGAGGAAGAACAGCGAGAAGTCGACGACCCCCGCCACACCGATGATGACGGAGGTGGTCGCTTCGTCGAGCCCGATGCTGACCGCCCACACCGGCAGCACGACCTGGCGCACCTGGCGCAGGCCGGAGAGCAGGGCCGCGCCGACGCCGACGCTGAGCAGCACCTTCCGCTTGCTCGCGAGTGTGCTCCAGAGGTTCGTCCCCTCGAGACCGATCTCGGCCTCGCCGGGCGTGCGCGGCCCGCGGGAGAGCGCGGCCCCCGGGTCTTTCAGCACCAGCAGCAGGGTCGCGGCGAGGAAGCAGCAGACCGCCAGAAGCGCCACGACGCTCGCCGGCTGCCCGGTGAGGGTCAGCAGCGCGGCGCCGGCGAACGGTCCGGCGACGGCCCCGAGCCGATTGCTGCCGCCGAGCGTCGACAGGGCGCGCGCCCGCATGTGCACCGGCACGAACGTGGTCATGAAGGCGTGTCGCGCGAGGCCGAACGCGGCCCCGGCGATGCCGATGAGCAGCACCCCGAGACCGAGCACCGCGGGATGCGGCGCCACCACCAGCGCCACGGCCCCGACCAGGGCGAGCCCGGCGGCGGCGAGCATCGCGCGCCGCTCGCCGATGCGGGCGACGATCGCGCCGCTCGGGATGTCGCCCAGCAACTGCCCGACGACGAGCATCGAGGCGATGAGCGCGGCACCGCCGAGGTCGGTGCCGAGTCCGCTGGCGAGAGCCGGGATGACCGGGATGAGCGCGAACTGCCCCATCGAGAAGACGATCGTCGGCAGGAACACGACGACGACGATCGACCGCCAGCGGAAGGGCGGATCCAGGGCGGACATCCCTGCTCACGTTACGCCGTAGTCTGGACCGGTCATGATCGACCTCGACCTCGGCGCAGAAATCGCGGCCCTCCGCAGCACGTTCAACGACATCCGCAGCGTCATCGGCGTCGAGCGACTCGAAGCCGAGATCGCCGACCTGAGCGAGAAAGCCGGCGCCCAGGACCTCTGGGACGACCCGGATGCCGCGCAGAAGGTGACGAGCGCGCTGAGCCATCGGCAGTCCGAGCTCGCGCGCATCGTCGGCATCGAGTCCCGGCTCGACGACCTCGAGGTGCTCGTCGAACTCGCGATCGAAGGCGACGACGAGCAGGCCGCCCAGGAGGCGCGCGACGAACTCGTCGCCCTGCAGAAGACGCTCGGCGACTTCGAGGTGCAGATCCTGCTCGACGGCGAGTACGACGACCGCGGAGCCGTCGTCACCATCCGCTCGGGCGCCGGCGGCGACGACGCCACCGACTTCGCCGAGATGCTCATGCGCATGTACCTGCGCTGGGCGGAGCGCCACAAGTACCCGGTCAAGGTGCTCGACACCTCCTACGCGGAAGGCGCGGGCATCAAGTCGGCGACCTTCGAAGTGGATGCGCCCTACGCGTTCGGCACCCTGAGCGTCGAGGCGGGCACCCACCGCCTCGCCCGCATCAGCCCCTTCGGCTCCGCCGACAAGCGGCAGACCAGCTTCGCCGCGGTCGAGGTCATCCCCGTCATGGAGGAGGCCAAGGAGGTCGAGGTGCCGGAAGGCGACATCCGGGTGGATGTCTTCCGCTCGAGCGGTCCCGGCGGTCAGAGTGTCAACACGACCGACTCGGCGGTGCGGATCACCCACATCCCGACCGGCATCGTCGTGTCGATGCAGAACGAGAAGTCGCAGATCCAGAACCGCGCGGTCGCGATGCGCGTGCTGCAGACCCGCCTCATGCTGCTGCAGCGCGAGGAGGAGGCCGCGAAGAAGAAAGAACTCGCCGGCACGATCACCGCGTCGTGGGGCGACCAGATGCGCTCCTACTTCCTCTACGGGCAGCAGCTCGTGAAGGACCTGCGCACGGGCCACGAGGTGGGCAACCCGGCCGTCGTCTTCGACGGCGACCTCGACGGGTTCATCGCCGCGGGCATCCGCTGGCGCAAGTCGCGGGTCGAGGACTGATCACGCTTCCCCGTCCGCTCGCCTTCGTCGGCTTCACCGCGACGCTCGTGTCGCTCTATCTCGCGAGCGGCGCGCCGACGCCCCTGCTCATCGTCTGGCAGCGCGAGTGGGGCTTCCCCGATTCGCTCGTCGCCCTCGCCTTCGCGATCTACGCGTTCACCTTCCTCGCCGCGCTACTCGTCGGCGGTTCGCTCTCCGACTTCCTGGGACGCAAGCCGGTCATCCTGGTCTCGCTCGTCGTCGCCCTCGGCTCGATCGCGATGTTCATGCTCGCGCCGTCGATCGAGTGGGTGATCGCGGCGCGGGCCGTGCAGGGCCTCGCGGTCGGCGTCGTCACGGCGGCGTACACGGCGGCGCTCGTCGAGCTCGCGAAGCCCGGAACGCGCGTCGGCCCGGTCGTCGCGGCCGCGGCCCCGGTCGGCGGACTCGGGCTCGGCGCCCTGTTCGGCGGGATCGCCGTCGAGCTCTTCGACCAGAACGCCGACGAGGTGCTGTTCGCCGTCGTCGCCGGCCTGCTGGTGCTCGGACTCGTGATCACCGTGCTGGCTCCGGAGACCACGACCCGGGTGCCGGGTGTGCTGAGGTCGCTCATCCCGCAGGTCGTCGTCCCGGCCGAAGCGCGCTCGTTCTTCGTGCGGATGCTGCCGATCCTCGTCGCCGCTTGGATGACCGGGTCGCTCTTCCTCGGGCTCGCGCCGACCGTCGTGCACGGCATCCTGCACGTCGACTCCGGATTCATCGACGGCTTCACCGGCTCGATCCACGGTCTCTCGGTCTGCATCGGCAGCGTCGTCTTCGGCCGCGTCGCGGTGCCGTACGCGCTGCGCGGGGGAGCGGCCGGGCTCGTCGTCGGAGTCGGGGTCATCGTCGTCGGCATCCTGACGGCCACCATCGCGCTCGTCTGGATCGGCGGGGTCATCGAGGCGCTCGCCTTCGGGGCCGCGTTCGGCGCCATCTTCCGCGGGCTGGCCCCCCTCGCCCCCGAACACCAGCGGGCCGGCACCTTCGCCGCCGTGTACGTCGCGGCCTACCTCGCCCTCGGCATCCCGGCGGTGGTCGCCGGCCAGCTCATCGCGCCGCTCGGGCTGCTGACGGTGATCGTCGGCTGGACGGCGCTGATCGTCGTACTCGCCGCCGTCGGGCTGCTTATCCAGCTCCGTCGTCCGCGGGCGCGCGCCGCCTAATCTGGTGCGGTGACCGCCGCCTCCCCGCTCGCCGCGCCCCGCGCCCCGGGCGCCCACCACCGTCTGCGCCGCATGACCGGGCGCGACCCGCAGGAAGGCCACCGCGCGGCGACCCCGCTGGAACTGCTCTTCGATCTGACTCTGGTGGTCGCCTTCGCCCAGGCCGGCAACGAGATGTCCCACCTCGTCGCCGAAGGTCACGTCTCGGCCGCGATCCTCGCGTTCGCGTTCATCTCGTTCGCCGTCATCTGGGCGTGGATCAACTTCTCGTGGTTCGCGTCGGCCTTCGACACCGACGACTGGTTCTACCGCGTGACGACGATGGTGCAGATGGTCGGCGTGATCGTGCTCGCGCTCGGCATCCCCGCCGTCTTCCACTCGATCGATCACGGCGAGACGATCGACAACACCGTCGTCGTCGCGGGATACGTCGTGATGCGGGTCGCGATGCTCGCGCAGTGGATCCGGGTCGCGGTGCAGGATCCGGCGCATCGGCCGGTCGCGCTCGCCTACGCGGTGTCGCTCGGCGTCGCCCAGGTCGGCTGGGTCGCGGCGATCTTCCTCGAGATACCGATCGCGGCGGCCGTCCCCGTGCTCACCCTGCTCTACGCGATCGAGCTGGTCGGGCCGATCCTCGCCGAGCGTCGCACCGGCGGCACCCCGTGGCACGCGCATCACATCGCCGAGCGCTACGGGCTGCTGATGATCATCACCCTCGGGGAAGGCATCCTCGGCACGATCGCTGCAGTCTCGGTGCTCGTGGACCGGGTGGGCTGGAGCTCCGAGGCCGTGCTCGTCACGATCGCGGGGGTGGGGCTCACCTTCGGGCTGTGGTGGAACTACTTCATCATCCCGTCGGCGGCGGTGCTGGGGCGCCATCGGCAGCGCTCCTTCGTCTGGGGATACGTCCACATCCCGCTGCTCGCCGCCACCGCGGCGGTGGGCGCCGGTCTGCACGTCGCGGCCTACGTGGTCGAGGGCGAGGCGACGATCGGCGTCGTCGGGGCGGTGCTCGCCACCGCGATCCCGGTCGCCATCGCATCGCTGCTCTACTTCGCGCTCTACAGCCTCCTGGTTCGAGGCTTCGACCCGTTCCACGTCGGACTGTTCCTGGGCACCATGGCGGTGCTCGGCCTCGCGGTCCTCCTGGCCGCGAATGGGATGTCGCTGGGCTGGAGCCTCGTCGTGGTGATGCTGGCCCCGGTCGTGACGATCGTCGGTTTCGAGGCGATCGGGCACCGGCACCTCGCGGCGGCCGTCGCGCGCACCCTCGCTTAGGGGGAGTGTCGCACCCGTGAGAAAGAGGATGCCGACTTAGCCTGGTCCGGTCATGATCCGGTTCGAGGGCGTCACCAAGACCTATCCGGGCACCTCCCGTCCTGCGCTCAACGGCGTGGACCTCGAGGTGCTCAAAGGCGAGTTCGTGTTCCTGGTCGGGGCCTCCGGATCGGGCAAGTCCTCGTTCCTGCGCCTCGTCCTCAAGGAGGATCGGCCGACGAAGGGCAAGATCTTCGTGCTCGGGCAAGAGCTCGCCGCCATCTCCAGCGGCAAGGTCCCCTACTTCCGGCGCAGCCTCGGGGTCGTGTTCCAGGATTTCCGGCTGCTGCCCAACAAGACCGTCTTCGACAACGTCGCGTTCACGCTTCAGGTGATCGGCAAGAGCAAGGGCTTCATCCAGGAAGCCGTGCCCGATGTGCTCAAGATGGTCGGCCTCGGCGGCAAGCAGAACCGCTACCCCCACGAACTCTCCGGCGGTGAGCAGCAGCGCGTCGCGATCGCCCGGGCCGTCGTCAACAAGCCGGCCATCATGCTCGCCGACGAGCCCACCGGAAACCTCGACCCCGCCACGAGCGCCGGCATCATGACGCTGCTCGCGACGATCAACGCGAACGGCACGACCGTGCTCATGGCGACCCACGACGTCGGGATCGTCGACTCGATGAAGCGGCGCGTCATCGAACTCGTCGGTGGTCAGATCGTGCGCGACGAGCGGCAGGGCGGCTACCAGACCCAGTCGATGCCGATGCAGAAGGTGCGGAAGGCCGAACCCTCGTTCGACGACCTCGCCGCCGCCGTCCCGACTCCCCAGCCGACCCCGACCCCGACCCCGGCCGTCGCCCCGTCGACCGCCGTGCCGATCACGGTCGAGGAGGTCGCTCCGACGACCGACCCGATCGACGTGATCCTGGCTCCCGCCGCTGCGACCGACGACCAGCCCCCGGCGGACGCGACGGAACCGGCCGAGGCGACCCCGGCATCCGCTCCTCCGGTCGCGCCGACCACCCGGCGTCCCGCCGTCATCCCCGAACCCGGGTCGGGTCCGCCGCCCGGATTCGTCTGGCCGAAAGCCCCCGACTCGCTGCGGAGCGACCGATGAGACTCGGGCTGGTGCTCGGCGAGGTGGGGCAGGGGTTGCGCCGCAACCTGTCGATGGTCGTCTCCGTCGTGCTGGTGACGTTCATCTCGCTGACCTTCGTCGGCGCCGCGATCCTGCTGCAGTTCCAGATCACCCAGATGAAGGGCTACTGGTACGACCGGGCGCAGGTCGCCGTCTACCTCTGCACCCAGTTCGACGGGGACGACTGCGCGAACGAGGAGGTGACCCAGAGCCAGATGGATGACGTCGAGGACGAGCTGAACGGGGCCACACTCGCCCCGTACGTCGAACGCGTCGAGTTCGAGACCAGCCAGCAGGCGTACGACACCTTCGTCGGCTCACTGGGCGACAGTCCGATCGCCGACGTGGTGACGCCCGAAGCGCTTCCGTCGGCGTTCCGCGTGAAGCTCGTCGACCCCGACCAGGCCGACATCATCGTCGACCAGATCAGTGGGATGCCCGGTGTCTTCGAGGTGCGCGACGACCGCGCGGCGCTCGAGCCGATCTTCGCCCTGATCAACACCCTGAGTCTCAGTGCCGTCAGCATCGCCGCGCTGATGCTCGTCGCGGCGGCCCTGCTCATCGCCACGACCATCCGGCTCTCCGCGTTCTCCCGACGCCGGGAGATCTCGATCATGCGCCTCGTCGGCGCCTCGAACCGGTTCATCGAGACGCCGTTCATCCTCGAGGGTGTGTTCGCCGCGCTCATCGGTGCGGCGCTCGCCGGCGCGGCCATCTTCGCGCTCACCCAGTTCTTCGTCGGCGGGTACCTCGTCGAGGCGCTCCCGACGATCGGCTTCGTCGGCACGGCGGACGCGCTGCTCGTCGCCCCCATCCTGCTGGGCCTCGGTGCCCTGCTCGCCGCGCTGTCGGCATCCGTCGCCATCCGCCGCTACCTCCAGGCGTGAGACCGCCGCCTTCGGGTTAGACTGGGCGGCTGCTCGGGCTACGAACGCGAAGGAGGTGAGTCGAGATGCCGAAGGAATCGGGTCAGAAGGTCGTCGCGACGAACCGCAAGGCGCGTCACGACTACACGATCGAGGACACCTACGAAGCCGGTCTCGTGCTCACCGGCACCGAGGTGAAGTCGCTGCGCGAGGGCAAGGCCTCGCTCGTCGACGGCTACGCGTTCATCGACGGCACCGAGATGTGGCTGGACGCCGTGCACATCCCCGAGTGGGGATCCGGGTCGTGGACCAACCACGCCACCCGGCGCAAGCGGAAGCTGCTGCTGCACAAGGCGCAGATCATCAAGATCTCGCACAAGACGAAGGAGGGCGGGTACACCCTCATCCCGCTCTCGATCTACTTCTCCGAAGGCCGCGCGAAGGTCGAACTCGCGGTCGCGAAGGGCAAGCGCGAGTACGACAAGCGTCAGGCGCTGCGCGAGCGGCAGGACAAGCGCGAGGCCCAGCGCGCGATCTCGTCGCGCCGTCACCTCGGCGAGTAGCGGCGCGAGGGCCCGCCGCTACGGCAGCGGGCGGTGGAGGTCGCCCGTGATCGTGCTGCCGTCGGTCTCCGGCGCGATCACGCAGAGGGCCTCGGTGTCGCCGGCGAGGTACGCCGCCGAGTCGGGGATCGCGATCGCGTACGCCGTGTAGTCGCCCGACGGGAGCCCCTCGATGAGGAAGAGCCGGTACTCCAGGTAGCGCAGGCAGAGCTTGTCGGCGAAGATCGCCAGCGACGAGTCGACGAGGTCGTAGGTGGCCTGGTCGAGTTCGAGCTCGGCCGGGGCGAACACCTGCTGGGGATGCGCGGTGCCGCACGCGACGACCGTGTACTCGTCGAGATCGCGCGCCGACTCCTCGAGGCAGGCACCCGGGCGGAGGTCGTCGAGAGCGGTCACGCCGAGCGGCACGGGAGGGACGCGCGTCGCGACTCGCACCACCACGAAGGCGACGAGCCCGACGATGACGACGACGAGGGCGAGGATGCCGATCCGGGCCCATCCGGGGAGCGCGGACCAGTGACGGGGGCGGGCTTCGACGGCGTCGGTCACAGCGATACGGTATCGGATGTGGACACCCGGACCGGAGGGCGCGGCCTCGAGATCGCGACGGCGGTCGCCCTCGGTGTCGTGTCGCTCGTGACCGCCCTCGGGGTGCTCCAGTCGAGCCTGTGGAACGACACCGCCGACCGCCTCGCCTCCGACGCCGCGGATGCCCGCGACCAGAGCATCTCGATCGCGGTCGTCTCCCAGTTGCGCGAACGCGGCGACCTCGCGGCCATCCTCGAGGCCCGCCCGCTCGCCCAGGAGTACGACCTCGCGCTCGCCGCGGGTGACTTCGATCGCGCCCTGGATGTCTACGGCGACCTGGGCACGAAGGTGGCGACCGCGTTCTACCTTCCCGACGGATCCTTCGACGCGTGGTGGGCCGCGGGGTTCCCCGACGACGCCCGCCCCACCGACCTGCCCGACTACCGGGTCGCGCTCTACGGCGACGTCGACGCGTTGACGGCGACGTCGCGCGAACTCGGGGAACAGGCGTCGACGCTGAAGGCTCGCTCGGCGGTCTTCGGCCAGGCCTCCCTCGTGCTCGCCCTCGCGCTCTTCCTGTACGGCGTCGCCGGGATCAACCGCCTCCGAGCGGCCCGGTACGTGACGCTCGCGATGGGATCTCTCGTCTTCGTGTTCGGTCTGTTCCTGATGTCGACGGCGTACTGAGGGGGCCGCGATGAGAGACGAGACGCGGCTGCGGAGCATGCTCGAGATCGCGACCGCGATCCTGCTCGGTCTGGTGTCGGTCGCGACGGCGGCCGGCGCGTACCAGGCGTCGGAGTGGTCGCGGCAGTCGGGGGAGTACGCGGGCGTCGCCGGACAGTTGCGCGACGAGAGCCTCGCGACGAACATCGCCTCCCAGCTCGCCTCCTTCGACGACGCCGACCGGCTGGGCCAGGCGCTCGCGATCCAGTTCGACATCGACAACGGGGCCGCCGACGTCGACCCCTTGCGGGAGCGGCAGACGGTGCTGCTCGAGGCCGGATCGCCCGGACTCGCCACGGCCTGGGACGCCTGGGTCGAGAGCGGCTATACGGATGAGTTCTATCCGCTGGTCAGCTCCGACTACATGGCGTCCGGGCTCGCGCCGACCTACGCGGCGAACCGGGCGTCGGCGGTCGCCTTCGCGGCGTCCGACGAGATCGGCGGCCGCGGGCTGCTCATCACCGTGGCGTCGGCGATCTTCGCGCTCGCCCTGCTGCTGCTGGGTGTCTCGGGCGCGAACGCCTCGCTCAAGGTCTCGCTCGGTCTCGCGATCGGTGGGGCCGGCGCGTTCCTCGGCGGGGTCGTCGTCTCGCTGTTCGCGATCGTCGGCTGAGGGTCAGCGGGCCAGAAACCGCGCGTCGACGCTCGCCGACACCTCGATGCGGTCGGGCGTGAAAGTCAGCTGCGACCCACCCTGGGTGTCCATCGCCATCATCATCTTCCCGGCGCCGCGGGCCATCGGCATCGCGCCACCGCCTCCGGAGCCCGCGTCGCCGAGCATCCCGGGGTCGGCGATCGCGACGGCGGTCACGTTCGACAGCCCGGCGGCCCGCGCGTAGGTGGTGGCTTTGACGGTGGCATCCTGAACCGCCCGGGTCTGGATGTCGGTCGTCACCGCGAGACGACGCTCCTCGGTGAGGTCCCAGGCGATCGACGCGATCGTCACGCCGGTCACGGTGGCGAACTGCTCGACGAACGAGCTGAGCGCGTCGAAATCCTGAAAGCGAGCGGATGCCGACAGCGCGGCGTAGTACACGGGCGCCAGTTGCTTGCCCTCGTTGTTCCACGGTCGGTTCGACCAGACGCTCACCCGGTCGCTCGACCAGCGGGTGACGGCGCCCGACTCCTCGAGGGCGTTCAGTGCCGCAGTCACCTGCGCGCCGACCGCGGTCGTGGCCGCGAACACCGGCTCGCGCTTCGGGCCGTCGTGGGAGACCGTCACGCTCACGGTCGCGCGCTCCGCCTCGAACCAGTCCGACGCCGTGCCCTGCACCGTGATGATCGTCTCGGCTGCGTCGTTCAGGCTCATGGCGTCATTGTCGCATCCGGCGTAGACTCAAGGGCTGGCCACGGTTCGCCGAGGCCGATTCACAACTCCACAGCGTGCGACAACGGCGCCTTCCCCTCCACGGAAGGACTCCATGGGGATGATCGGTTTCGACATCGTCTGTGAAGCTGCGAGAAGCGGGCCGAGGATGAGGGGTTATCTCGTCAACGCTCCCCTCAAAAAACAGGTGCCAATGCTAAGCGCACCGACTTCGCTCTCGCCGCCTAAGGCGTAGACCGAGTCCGTCAGTCCGGGTATGTTCTCGCCCCGGATCCTGGCGTCATCTAGAGGACTTGCTGCGAACCTGAGTCTCAGGGGTTCGCGGGACTTTCACTGAGGCTGGGCTCGTCGACCTAGATGCTCGTGGCAAAGGTCGGAGCCGAGTAGAACGCTCTCACGAGCTGCGCCCGGAGAAGGCGCAGGTCCTCAGCGATGGACGGGGGTTCAATTCCCCCCATCTCCACCATTCGCCGTTGTCGCACGCTGTCGGGTCAGCCGCTCGCCGCCAGGTCGGCGAGTTCCCCGATGTTCGCGCGGACCGCGATCTCGGCGACCCGGTCCGCGCGCTCCCGTTCGGTCGGGGCCGCGTCGATCCACTCGATGAGCGCCGTTCGCTGAGCGCTGTCCAGCGCGTCGAAGGCCTCGGTCGCCCGCGAGAACAGCGCGAGCGCCGCCCTCAGGTCGCCGGGCACCGGCTGACGGTCTGCCGTCACGCCGCGTCGACGCTCGGAACCTTCGCCGGCCACCAGAAGCGGTCACCGAGGAGGAAGACGAGCGCGGGAACGAGCACGGTGCGCACGACGAGGGTGTCGAGCAGCACGCCGATGCAGACGATGACGCCGATCTGCGCGAGGGCGACGACCGGCAGCACGCCGAGGACGACGAACACGGCGGCGAGCAGGATGCCGGCGCTCGTGATGACGGCCCCGGTCCCGCCGAGGGCGCGGATCATCGCCGGGCGGGTCGGCAGGGCGACTCGCTCCTCCCGCGCGCGGGTCACCAGGAAGATGTTGTAATCCACGCCGAGAGCCACCAGGAAGAGGAAGCCGAACAGCAGCACGCTCGTGTCGAACGCCGGGAAGCCGAGGATCTGCTGGAACACGAAGTTCGAGGCGCCGAGGCTGGCGAAGAACGTCGTCAGCACGGTCGCGACCAGGATGAACGGGGCGACGAGCGACCGCAGCAGCAGCGCGAGGATGACGAGCACCACCAGGGCGATGAGCGGCAGGATGAGGGCCTGGTCACGCGAGGACGCCGTTCGCACGTCGAAGGCGGTCGCGTCCGACCCTCCCACGAGAGCCTCAGACACCTCGCCCCCGGCGTCGCGGAGCTCGGTGCGCAGATCGGCGATGACCGCGAAGGCGTCGTCGCTCTGCGGTTCGGCGTCGAGGGTCACGTCGATGCGGGTCAGGTCGTCCCAGCTCTCGCCGGCGCGCACCGACTCGACCCCGTCGACCCCTTGGGCCAGCGCGACGACGTCGTCGGCGCCAGCGCTCGGCGCGAGCACCACGGTCTGTGCGGTGAGACCCGCGGGGTAGGCCTCTTCGATGATGCGCTGGGCCTGCACCGACTCCGGGTCTCCGAGGATCTGGTCGGTCTGCGAGAGCCCGACCTTCGCGCCGACGAGGCCCGACGCGAGCACCGCGAGTCCGAGGACGGCGACGCCCGCGACGACGGCGGGCCGGGCCGCGACGCGGCGTCCGATGCGCGCCCAGAGGCTGCGGCTCTGCGGGTCGGCCTCCGGGTCGTACTTCGGCACGAGGGGCCAGAACAACCCGCGTCCGCAGACGACGAGGGCGGCGGGGAGCACGAGCAGGCCGAACAGCAGTGCGATGCCGATGCCGACCGCGCAGGCGAAGCCGAGGGCGCGGGTGCCGCCCAGGTCGCCGAGGAGGAGCAGCAGGAGCGCGGCGGCGACGGTGCCGCCGGAGGCGAGGATCGCCGGGCCGGCGTGCCGCAGGGCGGTGCGCATCGCCGCGACGCGATCCTGCTGGCGGATCAGCTCCTCGCGATAGCGGGCGACGAGAAGGAGCGCGTAGTTGGTGCCGGCGCCGAAGACGAGCACCGATTGGATGCCCGACACCGACGGGTCGAGGTCGATCCCGACGAGCGGCGCGAGCCAACCCACCACCACCCGGGCGAGGCCGTCCGCGATGCCGACCGTGAGCAGCGGGACGATCCACAGCACCGGGCTGCGGTAGGTGATGATCAGCAGGATGCCGACGACCGCGGCGGTGATCGCCAGCAGCCGGAAGTCGGCGCCGGCGAAGGCGTCGGAGATGTCGGCCTGGAAGCCGACGGGTCCACTGAGGCGCGCCTCGAGTGCGTCGGGGAGCCCGTCGGCGGCGGCATCCCGCAGCTCGGTCGCGGCGGCCGCGACGTCATCGTTGACCGCCTCCTGCTCGAGAGGCACGACGATCAGCACGGCGGAGCCGTCGTCCGACGGCACCGGCACGACCGCGCGCGGCTCGATCGCCAGGTCGGCGAGGCGCTCGGCGGCGGCGGAGGCATCGGCGATGTCGCCGGCGTCCAGGTCGTCGCCGTCGGCGCGGGTGATCACGACGATGCCGACCGTGGTGTCGCCGCTCGGAGCCTCCTCGAGGAGCGCGGCCACCTGCGCCGACTCGACGGTGTCGGCGAGACCGGAGGCCGGGAAGCTCGTTCCTTCTTCGGCGGGGATGAGCGCGAAGGCGGCTCCGGAGAGGAGCACGGCGAAGGCGAGAACGATCCAGGAACGCAGACGTCCGACGAGAGAGGGGAGGCGCATGAGGCGAATCTAGTTTAGCAAGGCAACTAAATCAAAGTCGGGGGGCGCCTAGAATCGGGGGGAGAGGAGGTCCGATGGCCGAGCAGCGCACGCCGACCCATCTCGACAGCCTGCGCCGGATCGGCGCGCTCTCCCAGCGCATCCACGCGGCGCTGGCCGTCGCGGTCGAACTCAACGGCACGTCGCTCGACGCGATGGAATGGCTCGGGCGGGAAGGTCCGCTCACCGCCCGGGAGCTCGCGGCGCGCCTCAACATCACGCCCGGCGCGGTCACCGGCGTCATCGACCGACTGGTCGCGACCGGCCACGCCTCGCGCGTGCCGCACGCCGGCGACGGGCGCAGCATCCAGGTCGTTCCGAATCCCGACTCGTTCCGCTCGGTGGCGGGCCTTCTCGGCCCGATGATCGCGGAACTGCAGCGTCGCGGGCAGGACTACACGCCCGACGACTACGAGGTCATCGAGCGGTTCCTCGCCGACGTCGAGGCCGCCTATCTCATCGGCGTCGAGTCGCTCACGACTGCGCCCTCGACGACGCCGGTCTGACCGCTACCCGGCGAGGTCGCTCGCAACGAGGCCCCACCAGTCCGCCGCGTCTCGGCGTCGAACAGGAAGCGCCGCGACCGTCGACGATCGGATGTCGTCACCGCGGTCGGCGATCGCGAGCAGCGGGCCCGCGGCATCCCCGCTCGCCACGGTGTCGAGCTGGACGATCCCGGTCTGGTCCCAGTGCCCGAGCACGCCCCGGAGCTTGACGTCGGTGTACGCGTCGACGACGAGCGCCGCGATCGGAACCCCCGCGGGGGCCGCGAACACCGCGGGGTGGTAGCGGCCGGTGACGAGCATCCCGGCGGATCGCGCGAGGTGGGCGGCCGCCCGGGAGTCGCCCGTGGGCACGACGGCGGAGTCGCTGCGCAGAGCCGCCCGCACCTCGTCGTGCAGCACCGCGTCGCCGCGCGTCACGCCCGGCTCGAGTGAGCCGAAGTGGGCGTGGAAGCGGATCGGCAACCCCGTCTCGGCGTGCACCGCGTCGAGCGCGCGGGCGAGTCCGGCGACCACGGCGTCGCGCGGGCGGCCGCCCAGGTGGGTCGAGAGGCTCACCAGCAGCACCGGCTCGACCGCCGGCGCGGGGTCGTCGAATCCGAGGAACGACGCGTCGTCGAGGGTCGCGGTGCCCGGCACGCCGAGGTCGGCCGCGAGCCGCACGGAGGCGGGCTCGCGGAGGCCGATCCGGCGGGCGCCGGCGAGGAGGCCGCGCACGAGGTCGCGATCCTCCGGGACCAGGTCGGGCCCGAGGGTCTGCCCGCTCACGACGAGGGGGCGCCCGGCGGCGGTCGCGATCGCCCCGAGCGCCGCGCGCTCGAAGACGTGGGACGGCCAGGTGGAGGCCAGGTTGCCGCCGCCGGCGATCACGACCCCGTCGGCCGCTTCCACGGCATCCATGACGGCCCAGATCGGGTCGTCGCCGGGCAGCGCACGACGGCCCGCGACGCAGGCGAGTACCGCGTCGAAACGCTCCCGGCCCGCCGCCCGATCGCCGGGGAAGCCGAGCCGCGAGACCGCGTCGACCCCATAGCGGGACGCCGTCTCGGCCGGCGCGGAGCTCAGCCCGGTGATCTCGGTGGCTCCCCGGGTGCGAAGCTCGGCGACGAGCGCCTCGAACATCGCTTCGTCGCCGATGTGCATCATGCCGTCGACGACGCCGACGTCCCCGAGGGCGACGATCTTCACGGAACTCCTTAGCGGGGGATCGGGGCACAACGCTACCCCGGATCGGATGTCAGGTCCGCGGGCTATCATCGGTGCGCCGCGACCGATCGGAAGCCGCGTTCGGGTCGGCTGGGAGGTGTACGGATGGGTGTTCAGACGTCCCTGGATCAGGTGCTCGAGGCTCCGACGATCGTGGATGCCATGCGCCTCGCCGACGACCTGGCGTTCGAGTCCGGTCGCGACCCCGGCGTGCGCACGCTGCGCGTGCTCGGCGTCGCCCTCGCCGGCGACGATGAACTCGCCGCGATCGCCGCGACGCACGCGCTCGCCGAGATCCGGGATGCCGAAGCCGCTCGCCTGCTCGCTCGCCTGCTCTCCGACGAGCGCCCGTTCGTGCGCGAACACGCCGCCTGGGCGCTCGGCACCGTGCTGCCGCGACCCGACGCGATGGGCCGCCTCCTCGGCATGACCGTGCGCGGCGGTTTCGCCGGGATGCTCGCCCAGCGCTCCCTGGAACAGTGGTCGTCGGCCACCGGCGACCACCTCGTCGTCGGGATCGAAGCCGGGCTGCTCGGCGTCGACGAGCCGGCGGCTCGTGCCCGCCTCGTCGAGACCCTGGGTCTCGTGCGCTCGGCGATCGCCGAAGAGCCCCTTCTGCGCCTCGCGCTCGACCCGGGCGAGCCGGAGCCGGTACGCGTCGCCGCGGTGGCAGCTCTCGGCCAGCGGCCGCGCGACTCCCGCATCTCCGAGGCGCTCGAGGGTCTCGTCGGCGGCGACGACTTCGTCGCCGAGGTCGCCCGCCTCGCGGTCATCGACTCCACCGCGACGCCGCTGCCGCGACTCGCCCGCGAGAACGGGCTGACGGTCGCGCAACTGTTCCTGCACGCCGACATCGACCCGCAGCTCAGCTCGGCCGGTGCGGGGGACAACGGCGGCATCGCGACCCTGCTCGTGCGGCTCGGCGACGCCCTCGCAGCCGACCCGGAGACCGGTGTGCAACGGGTCATCACGCTCTCCCGCGGCTCGGTCGACGGCGCAGCCTCCGATCTGCTGGGGCTCCATGACGCCGACGCGGGCCACGTCTACGGGCGCATCCCGCTGCTGCGCGACCCGGTGCCGGCGGCCGCCGCCTGGCCGTTGCGCGTGATGGCCCGCCGCGGCATCCGCCGCATCCTGCGCGCCGCCGGACACGTCGACCTGCTGCACCTGCGCATGGCGGATGTCGGCAGCCTCGCCGCCGCCGACGTCGCCCGCGAGCTCGGCATCCCCGTGGTCTTCACCGTCGCGCCCGACCCGCACGGCGTGATCGAGTCGCTCGACCGCTCGGGTCGGCTGACCCGCGCCGGCTTCGGCGCCGTCGACGGCGAGGAGCACTTCTGGTTCCGCGCCCGGCTCGTGCAGAGCCTCGCCGCGAACGCCGCGCACACGGTGCTCTTCCCGCGGCCCAAGCTGCGGGAAGACATGCAGCGGCTCGTCGGCATCGACCTCACCGCGCATCCCGAGCGTCACACGATCGTGCCCGAGGGCGTCGACCTCGACACGATCGACGCCGCCGTCGCGGATGCCGCCGCTCACGCCGCCGGCTCCGAGCCGGCTCCGGCGCTCGCCGAGCTACGCGCCCTGGTCGAGCAACTCGACCCGGCCCGTCGTGCGCTGCCGCTCGTCGTCAGCGTCGGGCGCATGCACCGGGTGAAGGGCATGGCGTCGCTCGTCGAGGCCTGGGCCCAGGGTCCGCTCGCCGCGCGCGCCAACCTGCTGATCGTCGGCGGCGCCCTCGAGTCGCCGTCGCTCGACGAACGCGAGCAGCTCGCCCTGATCGACGCGATCGTCCCCGCTGACCGCCGTGCTTCCGCCGGACTGCTGTTGCCGGGACACCGGGCGAACGACGTCGCCGCGCGCTGGCTCGCTGCCGCGCGCCTCGGTCTTCCGGGCCTCTCGGCGCCGGGCGGCGTGTACGCCTGCGCGAGCATCAAGGAGGAGTTCGGCATCGCCCTTCTCGAGGCGATGGCCACCGGGCTTCTCGTCGTCGCCCCCGACGGCGGCGGCCCCGCGACCTACGTCGAGGACGGCGTGACCGGTCACCTCACCGCCACCTGGGACGTCGCGCGTCTGCGCGAGGCGGTCGGGTTCGCGCTCGATCAGGCCGCTCTCGAGCGCGACGCCTCGCGCCCCGACCGGTCGCGCGACATGGTGCGCGAGAACTTCACGATCCAGCGGATGTCGTCGGCCCTCGGCACCGTCTACCGCGGGGTCGCCCGCGACGAGGCCGCCCTCCTCGCCCTCGCGGAGCCCGTGCGGTGACGCTGCTCGTCATCAGCCCCGACTACGCCTCGCACCTGCTGCCTCTCGTCACGCTCGCGACGGCGTGGCGGGATGCGGGGGAGCGCGTCGTCGTCGCCTCGGGCCCGGCGACCGCCGGAATCGTCGCGGAGTTCGGCTTCGAGCGGGTGAACCTGCAGCTCGGCCGTGGCTCGAACGCCGGCGTCATTCGTGCGGAAGACCAGGTCGACGAGGAGGCCGACTCGCTGCGCGGGTTCTTCGACGCCACCCGCCGCGGGATGGTCGAGACGCTGAGCTACCAGGCGCGCGAGCGGCTCGTGGACCTCATGTGGGAGCCGGAGCGGGCGGGGCGCGAGGTGCTGCGCCTCGTCGACGAGCTGCAGCCCGATGACATCCTCATCGACCATCTCGCGTTCAGCGCCCGGCTCGCGCTCTCGGTCGCCGGCATCCCGTACGGCGACGTCGTGCTCGGTCATCCGAGCGCGCTGCCGGTCGGTGACGAGAAGTACGGGTTTCCGCCGACGTGGCCCGCGGCGTTCCAGCCTTCTGCGGCTGAACTGGATGCGCTCGCCGAACTCTGCGACCGGGTGTCGGCGAACTTCACCGCCGAGTGGAATCGCACCGCGCGTGCCCTCGACCCGGCCGCGGTGCCGAGCGCTGACGCGTTCGCTGAGCACGGACCGCTCGTGCTCTACAACTACCCGGGTGAGCTCGCCGACTCCGCCGGGTTGCCGCCGCACGTGTTCCTCGGCTCGACCCGCCGTGAGGAACCGGCGGATGCCGAGGTCGATGCGTGGCTCTCCCGCACCGACGGGTTCGCCTACGTGAGTTTCGGCAGCTTCCTCTCGGTGCGCGGCGACGTGCTGCGCCGCGTCGTCGAAGCGCTCGCGGCCGCGGGAATCCCGGCGGCGGTCGCCTCGGGTTCGACGCTGCTCGACGAGCTGGGCCCGATTCCCGACGGCTGGCTCGTGCGCGAGTACCTGCCGCAGGTGCGACTGCTGGGGTCGGCATCCCTCGCCGTCACCCACGGCGGCAACAACTCGGTGACCGAGGCGCTCGGCGCGGGGGTGCCGCTGCTCGTACTGCCGTTCTCGACCGACCAGTTCGCCGGCGCCGCCGCGATCGAGGATGCCGGGGTCGGTCTCGCGCTCGACCCGAACGCCGCGACGGTGGCCGAGTTGCGATCGGCGCTGCTCACGCTGACGGCGCCGGACGCGTCACGGGATGCGCTGCTCGCCGCGATCGCCGCGCGTCAGGCCGCGGAGCCCGGCCCGGTGCTCGCGTTCCGCACGCTCTCGGCGAGACCTTCATCCACGAGCGCCGACATCGCCGCCGGATCGGATGCCGCGGCGCGGTAGCGCTCCATGTGCGCGGCGTTCGCCTTGTACTGCTCGCCGGCCCGCTCGGCCGCGACGTGGTGCAGGGCGTAGACCCGGCCCTCGTGACGCCGCGGCGGCTCACCCAGGATCGTCGAGTGCGCGAGGTACCAGGCGGCATCCTCGAAGCCCCAGCCGCGGAAGCGCTCGTCCTGCCCGCCGTGCGCCTCCCAGGCGCGGCGGGTCGTGACGTAGACGCCCGAGCAGGCGCCGTTCACGAGTTCGAACGTGCACTCCTCGAGCGGGATGCCGGCGGCGAACTGCGCCGAGCCCTCCGCGCCGAGCCAGTGGTACGCGGTGTAGGGCAGGTGCACGCGTCCGCTCGTGGCCGCCGCGGCGACGGCTTCCCGAAGAGGTTCCGGCTCGGGGAGGGTGTCGGCGTCGTTCAGAACGATGACGTCATCCAGTCCGGCTTCGGCGACGGCGAGGTTGCGGCAGCGGGCGAGGTTGAACGGCACGTCACCCGAGTCGATCGTCGTCAGCGCGAACTCCGGCAACATCCGCGCGTACCAGTCGCGCACGCGGTCGAACGCGTCCAGGCGCGAGGGTGCGGGGCGCCACGGGAGCACGACGAGTGGGGAGGTCACGTCGGAACTGTACGCGGTCGCGGCGGATGTCGCATCCTGCGTACATTTCGGAGAATGTACGTTATACGTGACATACTTGCCGATGTCGCACAGAGCAGACATGAGAGGAGCCGTCGTGAAAGTCAGATCGAGTGACGAACTCGGCGCGGTCGTGCGCGACCGGCGACGCGGTCTGCGACTCTCGCAGGCCGATCTCGCCGCGCGAGCCGGGGTGACGCGCCAATGGGTCGTCCGATTCGAGAAGGGCACCTCCGACGTGTCGCTCTCGAAGACTTTCGCTGTGCTCGATGCGCTCGATCTGAACGTCAGAGTCAACGAGCCCTCAGAGCGGTCGGCCTCCGGGCGACGGGGCACTCAGTTCACCCTCTCCATTCCGCCCATCCAAGTCCCGCAGCTCACACTGCCGAACATCGACTGGGCCGACATCTCCCGGCGCCTCGCGATCCAATCGATGGACATGAGTACGACTCTCGCCGAGATCCGTTCGAAGTACCCGCAACGGCACGTCGAATCGTCGACCGGGGAGGCCGAGCACAGTGGATGACCGGCTCGACGTCGAACTGTACGGGCACGCGATCGGCCAGCTGGTGCGCACCGGTGTCGAGGACTACGAATTCGCCTACGATCGCGCATGGACAGCGGAGGATGTCGCTGTCCCGCTCTCGCTCTCGCTTCCTCTGCGCAGCCGCACGCACCGGGGGCGCGTCGTCGCGAACTTCCTCGACAACCTGCTGCCCGATAACCCCGACGTGCGGCAGCGATGGGCGACCGACGCCGGGCTCGATACGACCGAGCCGTTCTTCCTGCTCCGCGAGTACGGGGAGGATGTCGCCGGCGCCGCCTCCTTCCGCCCCGCCGGCGAACCCCCGCGATCGCATCGGTGGCGGATCGATGAGGCCCAGATCGCGGAGCGGGTGCGAGCGCTCCGCGCCGACGCCTCAGCCTGGCACGACGACGGTCCGGCGTCGGGCCAGTTCTCTCTCGGTGGCGCTCAACGCAAGTTCTCGCTGGCCCATGATGACGACGGATGGTGGGAGACCCGCGGTGCTGACCCATCGACGCACATCTTCAAGCCCCAGGTCGAACGAGTTCGCGACGGCGAGCTGGTCGAGTACCTCATCATGCGGAGCGCACTCATCCTCGGCCTGCCGACTGCCCCGGTGGATCTCTTCGATCACGACGGAGAGCACTCGCTGATCGTCACGCGGTTCGATCGCCGTATCGACGACGGACGGGTTGTCCGGCTCCATCAGGAGGATCTGCTGCAAGTCCTCGGAGTTCCGCGTCTGCGCAAATATGAGCGGTTCGGGGGGCCAGGGATCGACGAGATCAGCGGTGTTCTGAAAGTCGAAACCGATCGACACTCGCTCGAGCGGTACGCGGCGACACTGATGTTCTCGTGGATCGTGATGTCGACGGACGCGCATGCGAAGAACAGCTCGGTCTTCATCCATTCGGAAGGTGCCGCGCTCACGCCCCTCTACGACGCCTCATCGGTTCTTCCCTATCTCGCCGCAGACCGTGGGATCGACCGACCGTCCCTTCTCGCGCGGGCTGCGGATCAGCGAATGTCGGTGGCCTACGGCGGCACGGATCGGGTTGGCGACGTGGGGACGTTCGAGATCGCGATGATTGCACAGCGATGCGGGATGCCGGCCGACCACCTGCTCGCGCTCACCGCGACCATGCTCTATGAGATCTCGGGTGTCGTCGCGATCGAGGCATCGGCGATGCCGCCGCTGCTGCAGACCGACACGGTCGCCCGCCTCGTGGAGTGGATGCCCGTTCGTGCCCGCCAAGCGGCCGAGGCGCTCGGGATCGGCGGCTTGATCGATCCTTGACGCCCCGGCAAGGGGTGAGGCAGGTACCTCAGAGGCTTTTCTGAACCCGTCGCGCGAGCCGCCGCTGGCCCTGGCGGATGACCGCCCCGAGGGCGATCAGCGTCAGGATGCCGCCGAAAGTCACGACGCCGACGATCGTCCAGCCGAAACCGTCGAGCGCGGTCACCGCGTCCATCGCGGCCGCGCGTCGACCGGGGTCGATGACCGTCCACAGCGTGATGGCGGCGATCGCGACGAGCAGCAGGCCCCAGATCACGGCTCCGGTGCGGATGCGCGGGCCGGGAAGCTGCTCGGCATCCATCGTGAGGTCGAGGGGGGTGGGTTCGGTCGTGGTCATGGCGTGGGTCCTTCGGTCGGTACGGGGGTCGGAGTCGGTTGGTCGCCCCAGGACTCGACGCCGTCGGGAGCGGGATCGAGCAGGAGCGGATCGCCGGCCGTGGGCGCTGTCCAGACCGTGAGGTAGGCGTTGTTCACCAGGTGCACGCGGAAGACCACATCCACGACTCCGCCGCCGGCCGTGAACTGCCGCCGGCCGTCGCGAAGGAGGAAGAACGAGGTCTGCCCGCTACCCGACCC
Organism: Pseudolysinimonas sp.; assembly: GCF_044239695.1. GTDB lineage: Bacteria > Actinomycetota > Actinomycetes > Actinomycetales > Microbacteriaceae > Pseudolysinimonas_A. The sequence goes on from NZ_JBIIAW010000019.1 coordinate 30,279, forward strand.
CAGGTCCTCGATGACGGCGATCTGGTCGTCCGCGCGGTCGCTCACGATCTCGATGCGCGCGGACGCACCGTCCTCCAACCGCACCTCGACCCTCCCGCCCACCTGCCACAGATCGACCACCGGCGCGTCGCCACCCTCGGCGTCGGGCCGGTCGAGCACCCTGAGCTCACTCGCTCCGGCCAGTTGGAGGTAGCGGCCGTCGTGGTCGCGAGGCAGACCATAGCTGCTGCCGATCGGCAGGATCTCGCGATCGATCGGCACGACGAGCAGCGTGGTCGCGAGAGCCAGTGCGAACAGCGACGTGATGCTCAGCGAGGTGAGGCCGTTGCTGCGGCGCCGTGCCAGCCCGACGACGACGATCCCCACGCCGAGAACGAGCACGAGGGTCGCCGCGCCGACCACCCAGTGGGCTCCGCGAGTCGCGGGTTGGGCCTGTGCGACGGCCGCGGCGATCGCGGCCGTGACGAGGGCCACCCCGAGAACGAGGGCGACGACGCCCGGGTGCACCCACGGCCGGGTGAGCCTCTCCACCCGCGCCCGCTCCCGCGCGGCGGCGAGAGCCGCGTCACTGCGCATCCGGGCCTCCGCGGAGCGGCGCTCGCGCTCGCTCCGGCGCTGCTCGGCCGCCCATTGGGCGCGTTGGCGTTGCCAGTCGTCCTGGCCCCGCTTCCAGGCGGCGAGTTCGTCGGCGGAGGCATCGCCGGGCGGCGCGGGCGGCTCCCCGGGTGCCGGCACCGTCGTCGCGGTGGCGGCGTTCGCCGCGCGCGCCGAGGGAACCGTGTCGGGCTGGTCGTCGGTGGTCGCGGGGGTGACGGTGATGTCGGGGTTCGCCGACGATCGCCGCGCGAGCCAGACGACCACGACGACGGCGGCGGCGAGGAAGGCGGCGGTCCACAGCACGCGCAGCACGACGCCGCCCGCCCCGAGATCGGACCAGTAGGACGCCCCGGCGAACCAGAACCCCTGGGCGAGCGGCAGGAACGACAAGAGGAACACCGCGGCGATGCCGGGAATCGCCCGGGTCACCTGGCCACGTCCGAGCTGCTGGGCGTGGATCGTTCCGTGCTCGTCCGGAAGCACGAACCAGGCGAGGGCGTAGAGCAGGGCGACCGGGCCGCCGAGCACGGCGATCACGACGGCGATGCCGCGCACGAGCACGGGGTCGACGCCGATGCGTTCGGCGACACCGGCGCAGACGCCGCCGAGCCAGCCAGGTCGCCGCGGCAGGTCGAGCCGGCGGATCCAGGTGAAGAATCCGTGCTCGGGCGTCGGATCGACGGGATCCGGAGAGTCGACGGGATCCGGGGAGGTGGTGCGAGTGGGCATGATCCGATCGTGGCCCGCCCGGGGTCGTCGTTCTATGGGGTGAACCCCTGATCTGTCCCTGACCGGCCCGCACGTGTTCGAGCCAGCGTGCTTGGATCGAGTCATGCCCGCCCGCCCGCCCCTCGCTCGCCCGCGGGATGTCGTGCTCGGGGGCGTGTGCGTCGCGCTCGCCGATCATTTCGAGGTGCCCGTCGCCCGCATCCGCCTCGGGGCGGTCGTGCTCGCGGTGCTCGGCGGCGCGGGAGTTCTGCTCTACCTCTGGCTTTGGGTCTTCGTTCCTCGTGACCGGGGCGAGCCCGCGCGTCCGCCGACGCGCGCCGTTCCCGTGGCCGGGCTGCTGCTCATCGCCTCCGGGATCGCCGCCGTGACTTCGGCGATCACCTGGAACCTGCCGACTCTGCTGCCGGTGGGCGCCGTCGAGAGCGGCCTGCTCGCCGTCGGTGCGGCCGCCTGGGCATCGATCGTCGACCCGCGTGACCCCCGGCACGCGCCGTCCGCGCCGACCTCCCGGGTCGTCGCGGCGGGACTGCTGCTCGTGCTCGGGATCGGGTTGTTCCCCTTCACGCTGCTCGAAGGCCGGCCCGTCGTCGCCGTGCTGTCGGCGGCACTCGGGGTCGCGGGCGTCGCCGTTCTCGTCCTGCCGGCGGTCCTGGCGCGACTCTCGGAACGTTCGACCGAACGGGCCGCCCTCGCGCGCGAGGAACAGCGTTCCGAGATCGCGGCGCATCTGCACGACTCGGTGCTGCAGACGCTCGCGATCATCCAGAATCGTGCCGGAACGGGATCCGAGATCGCGCGCATCGCCCGCGCGCAGGAGCGCGAGCTGCGGGACTGGCTCTTCGCCGGCACCGACCCCTTCGCGCGCGATCTCGCGACCGAACTGCGCATGATGGCGCGCGAGCTCGAACTGGAGCACCCCGCGCGGATCGAGGTCGTCACCGTCGGTGACGTCGGGGGAGTGGAGAGTCACGCGCTCGCGTCGGCGGCGCGCGAAGCGCTCACCAACGCCGCACGGCATGCCGGCGGCGAGGTCACCGTCTACGCGGAGGCGACGGAGAATGCCGTCGACGTCTTCGTGCGCGATCGCGGGCCGGGCTTCGACCCCGCCGACGTGCCCGCCGGGCGCCTCGGCATCCGCGAGTCGATCCTGGGACGCATGACCCGCGCGGGTGGGACGGCGTCGGTCGAACCCGGGGCCGACGGCACCGAAGTGCACCTGCGGCTGCCCCGGCGGACGGGTGTGCCGGCGTGATCCGCGTGCTGCTCGTCGACGATCACTCGATCTTCCGCTCGGGGCTGCGGTCCGACCTCGGCGACGCGGTCGAGGTCGTCGGAGAAGCGGGGGACGTGGATGCCGCGGTGCGTGCCGTCGACGACCTGCGGCCCGACGTCGTGCTGCTCGACGTGCATCTTCCCGGAGGTGCGGGCGGCGGCGGAGCCGAGGTCGTGCGCCGCTCGGCGGCCCTCTTGGGCGACGTGCGTTTCCTCGCGCTCTCGGTGTCGGACTCCGCCGAGGACGTCGTCGGGGTGATCCGCGCGGGTGCGCGCGGCTACATCACCAAGGCCACCTCGGGCACCGATGTCGCCGCCGCCGTGCGCACCGTCGCGGCGGGGGATGCCGTCTTCTCGCCGCGACTCGCGGGCTTCGTGCTCGACGCCTTCGGCACCGCGGCCGGCGCCCCCGCGATCGCCGCGACCGATGACGAACTCGACCGGCTGAGCGCGCGCGAGCAGGAGGTCATGCGCCTCATCGCTCGCGGCTACGCCTACAAGGAGGTGGCGTCGCACCTCTTCATCTCGATCAAGACCGTCGAGACCCACGTTTCGGCGGTGCTCAGGAAGCTGCAGTTCTCGTCCCGCCACGAGCTCACCGCCTGGGCACTGGAGCGCCGCCTGCTCTGAGAGGTCCGGCGGGTCAGCCCCGCATCGCGACACCCTTGCGCCAGTACCCCATGAACGCGACCTGGGCGCGGTCGATCCCGAGATCCTTCACGAGGTGCCGGCGCAGCGTCGTGACGACGCCCGACTCGCCCGCGATCCAGAAGTATCGGTCGGCGTGGTTCGTCTCCGGAACAACGGCCTCGCCCAGCTCGGAGTACTGCGGTGTCTCCCAGAGCGGGTTCTCGGTGTCGGCATCCTGGATCTCGATCGTGTCGACGACGTCGCCGAGGTGCGCGAGCACCGCCGGGATCAGCACTTCGCCGTGCGAGCGCCCTGACCGCGGCAGCCAGTTCACGGCGACCCCCGCGGGGGCGGCGATCGGCAGGATGTCGTCGGCGTGCGGCACTTCGATGAACACCGTTCCACGTACGGAGGGGGCGACATCCTCGAGGATGCGGGCGATCGCGGGGGCCGCCGTCTCGTCGCCGGCCAGCAGGATCTCGCGCGCGTCGCCGGGGGAGTACTCGATGCCGCCGCCTCCTTCGCGGCCGCGGCGCGGGCCGATGACGAGCAGCTCGTCGCCGACCGCCGCCGTCGACGCCCACGTCGCCGCGGGGCCGGTGAGGCCGGGCTCGAGGTGCAGCACGAAGTCGATGACGACCGAGGTGCCGCCGTCATCCACCGACAGCGAGCGGATCGAGTAGGTGCGCATCGAGCCGCGTTCCTGCTCGGGCACGGCGAGCCAGGCCTGGTACCAGTCGCCCTCCGGGATGGCCGGCAGCGGGTGGCCGGGCGCGGGGAAGATCAGCTTGATCCGCTGATCGAGCACGGCGCCGGGAGTGCCGAAGTCGTCGAGGGAGTCGCCGCCGAACGTGATGCGGGAGAAGGTCGGCGAGATCCGTTCCACCGCGACGACGGAGGCCCGGGCGATGACGAACGGGGACACAGTGCTAACGGACATGATGCCTTCCTTCAGGGAGCACGAGCGGCTTGCCCGTGAGGGGGTCGGGGATGACGGTGCACTCGAGGCCGAAGACATCCCGAACCAGGTCGGAGGTGACGACGTCGGCGGGCGCGCCGAGTGTGTGAACGCGCCCGTCGAGCACGGCGACGAGTTCGTCGGCGTAGCGGGCGGCGAGGTTGAGGTCGTGCAGCACCATCACGATCGTGGTGCCCCGCGAGTGGTTGAGATCGGTGAGCAGGTCGAGCACGTCCATCTGGTGGGCGACGTCGAGGAACGTGGTCGGCTCGTCGAGCAGCAGGATGTCGGTCTCCTGCGCGAGCGCCATCGCGATCCACACCCGCTGACGCTGGCCGCCCGAGAGCTCGTCGACCGACCGGTCGGCCAGGTCGGCGATGCCCGTCGCCTCGAGGGCGTCGGCGACGGCCTGGTAGTCGTGCGCGGTCCAGCGGGCGAGCAGCTTCTGGTGAGGATGCCGGCCGCGCCCGACGAGATCGGTGACGGCGATGCCCTCCGGCGCCAGGGGACTCTGCGGCAGCAGCCCGAGGGTGCGAGCCACCTCCTTGGTGTTGCGCGAGGCGAGGGCTGCGCCGTCCAAGACGATCCGGCCGTCGCGAGGCTTCAGCAGCCGGGCGAGCGCGCGCAGCAGCGTCGACTTGCCGCAGCCGTTCGCGCCGACGATCGCCGTGATCTTGCCCGGCGCGAGGTCGAGCGAGAGCTGCTCGACGACCGTGCGATCGCCGTAGGCGAGCGTGACGGCATCCGCCGACAACTGGTGTGTGGTGGTCATATCGAGGCTCCCGATCGGGCGGTCCTGGCGAGCAGGTAGATGAGGAACGGCGCGCCGAGCGCGCCGGTGACGATGCCGACCGGGTAGCGGGCACCGAAGGCGAACTGCCCGACGAGGTCGGCGGCGAGCACCAGGAGCGCGCCGACGAGTCCCGCGGGCACGAGGAGCGAGCCCCCGGTGCCGACCAGCCGCGCGGCGACCGGGCCGGCCATGAAGGCGACGAACGCGATCGGTCCACTCGCGGCAGTGGCGAACGCGAGCAGCGCGACGGCGGCGACGATGAGCAGCAGCCGGGTCGCCGTCACGCGCACGCCGAGCGCCGCGGCGGAGTCGTCGCCGAGCCGCAGGGCGCCGAGGGCGCGGGCGTTGAGCAGCACGAGGGGGATGAGCACGACGCTCGCGATCGCCAGCGGGCGCACGGCATCCCAGGTGGCTCCGTTGAGGCTGCCGGCGAGCCACTGCATCGCGGTCGAGAGTTCCCAGTTCGACGCCCGGGAGAGCACGTACGACACGGCGCTCTGCATGAGGGCCGCGATGCCGATTCCGATGAGGATCAACCGAGCCCCCGCGAAGCCGCGGCGGTGGGCGAACAGGTAGATCGCGAGCGCGGTGAGCAGCGCCCCGCCGAGGGCGAGGAACGACACCGCCGTGTCGCTCAGCGAGAGGAGCACGATCCCGACCACGGCGGCGGCGCTCGCGCCCCAGGTGATGCCGAGGATGTCGGGGCTCGCCAGCGGGTTGCGCAGCATCGTCTGGAACGACGCCCCGGCGAGCCCGAAGGCGAAGCCGACGAGCACCGCGGTCACCGCGCGGGGGAGCCGCAGTTCGCCGACGCTGAACGACGCCCCCGGAACCTGCTGGCCGAGGATCACCCGGATGACGTCATCGGGCCCGTAGAACCGGTTGCCCACCATGAGCGTCACCGCGAACACGACGAACACGGCCACGCCGATCGCGGCGGTGATCAGCACGCGGCGGCGCAGGCGCGAGCGCCGGCCGAGTCGCACGGCATCGAGAGTCGTCACAGCTCGCGCACCTTCTGCCGGCGCACGATCGCGATGAAGAACGGGGCGCCGACGAGGGCGGTCATGATGCCGACCTCGATCTCGGCGGGCCGCGCGATGACGCGACCGAGGGTGTCGGCGAGCACGAGCAGTGAGGCGCCGGCGAGGGCGGAGAACGGCAGCAGCCAGCGGTGGTCGGTGCCGACGAGCAGGCGGCACAGGTGCGGGATGACGAGGCCGACGAAGCCGATCGGGCCGGCGATCGCGGTCGCCGCGCCGCACAGCACGACGGCGCCGACGCCGGCGAGAAGCCGCGTGCGTCCGACGTTCTCGCCGAGTCCGGCGGCCAGGTCGTCACCGAGCGCGAGCGAGTTCATCCCGCGCGCGGTGAGCAGCACGATGACAGCGCCCAGGGCGAGCACCGGTGCGACGATCGCGATGCGTTCCCACGCTGCTCCGCCGACGCCGCCGATCTGCCAGAACCGGAACGTCGACAGCAGATCGACGCGGGGCAGCAGGATGGCGCTCATCAGCGCGGTGAGCGCGGCCGCCGTCGCCGCTCCCGCGAGTGCGAGTTTCAGCGGCGTCGCCCCGCCGCGGCCCAGGGAGCCGACCGCGTAGACGAACACCGCGGCCGCGGCCGCGCCGACCGTCGCCAGCGCGATCGTCGCGTACGGAGTGGTCAGACCGAGGAACGCCATGCCGCAGACCACTGCGAGGGAGGCACCGCTGGAGACGCCGAGGATGCCGGGGTCGGCGAGGGGATTGCGGGTGATGGCCTGGAAGGCGGCACCTGAGAGGGCGAGAGCCGCGCCGACGAGGATCGCGAGCACCGTGCGCGGCAGCCGTGCGACGACCGCCGCCTGGTCGACACCGGCGGTACTGCCGCTCAGCCCGGCGAGCACGTCGTCGAACGACACCACGCGGTTGCCGAAGGCCACCGAAGCGACGACCAGCACGACCAGGACGCCCGATCCGACGAGCAGCCAGGACACGCGGACGGCCGCCGGCCGCCGCAGCCCCTCGGAGCGTGCGGCGACCGGCGGTAGTGCCGTCGAGGCGGGAGACCTCACCCGGCCAGCGGCGCGGCCAGCAGCGCGAAGTAGTCGTCGATGCCCCAGCCGATCGAGAGCGGGGAGGGGTTGGCCGAGGCGGCGAGCGGTGTCGAATTCGGCAGCACGGCCACCCGGCCCTCCGCGATCGCCGGGATCTGCGAGAGCAGCGGGTCGGCCTGCAGCGCCGCGATGAACGTCTCCGCGTCGTCGCCGTAGGTCACGAACACGTCTATGTCGGCGAAGCGGTCCGCCTCCTCGGCGCTGACCTCGACGTAGAACGCGTCGGTTGCGGCCGACTCCTCCTCGACGACCGACGGCATGGGCAGTCCGATGCTGGCGAGGAATCCGGGGCGCGTGTCGTGGCTCGTGTAGAAGACGATCTTGCTGAAGTCGGCAGGATCGAGGTACGAGAACAGCACCTTCGTGCCCTCGAGATCGGCGTGCGCGGCGAGGGCGTCGGCGATCTGCGCGTGCAGGTCGTCGATCAGGGCCTCACCCTCCGCGGGGAAGCCGAGCGCGGTGGCGTTCATCGTGATGGTGTCCTCGACGGAGGTGGCCCAGGCGACGTCGGGGTAGGCGATGGTCGGCGCGATCTTCGAGAGCGTCTCGTACTCCTCCTCGCTCAGGCCGGAGTAGGCGGCGAGGATGACGTCGGGGGCGGCGTCGCTGATAGCTTCGAAATCGATGCCGTCGGTCGGGTCGTAGAGCCCGGGCT
>NZ_JBIIAW010000094.1:0-11088 GCF_044239695.1 Pseudolysinimonas sp.
CGGTCGCTCGGCGCCAGGGCCGCGAGAGCGTCCCGGGCGGCCGGGCGGGCGAGCGCGGCGGCCTCGACCGCGGTCAGCGGCAGGGCGGCGCGTCGACCGGCAGCGTCGTCGATCGCCCCGGCGACGAGCTCCGCGAGCAGGTCAGGAATGGCTCTTCGGGGCGTAGCGCGTCCCGTTGACGCCGTAACCGAGCTTCGCGAGCACGAGACCGGCGATCAGTCCGAGCACGACGACGCCCACCGAGGCGAAGACCAGCACCGGCTGGTCGAACCAGAAGGCGAGCGTGCCGCCCGCGATACCGACCAACATGATGATCACGGCGACCCAGGCCGCGGGCGAATTGCCGTGGCCGGGCTCGTTCTCGTCGCTCACTTCGGGGTGCTCCTTCTTCCGGCGGGCGCGCTGATCGCGCAGCGGACGCAGCCAGTCTATCGATGGTCGGCGGGGTCTATCGATCGTCGGTGGGGTCGTCGCCCGCGCTCAGCGAGTCCCAGTCGCTGGCCGGATCCCCGTCCAGACGCGTGCGCGAGTACTTCGATCCCCCGGTCGGCCAGCGGCGCACCGTCGTCGCGACCCACCCCCCGGCGAGAACCTGGAGCACGCCCGCGACGAGCGCGAGGGCCTCGAGCCCGCTGCTCTCCGGGGTGACCACGGCGACGAGCACGACGCAGGCGCCGAGCAAGGCGATGAGGACGGACAGGATGATGCGGAACACCGGTCCGGCGAGCAGCATGGCGAACCCGCCGGCCGCCGACGCGAGCGCCAGGGCGCCGAACGCGGCGCTCTCGCCGCTCGCGATGGCGGTGAGCAGGATCGGCACAGCCAGCGCGAACAGCGCCAGCAGACGCAGCCGGGACGGGGTCATGGTCGGCTCCCGCTCAGCGCAGGTGCCGCATCGCGTTGGCGATCGCGACAGCGCGCAGCGGGGCTGCGGCCTTGTTCTGCGCCTCCTGATGCTCGCTCGCGGCATCGGAGTCGGCGACGAGTCCGGCACCCGCCTGCACGCGCGCCATGCCGCCGACGATCGTCGCGGTGCGGATCGCGATCGCGAGGTCGGAGTCGCCGGCGAGGCCGAAGTACCCGACCACACCGCCGTAGACCCCGCGCTGAGCAGGTTCGAGCTCGTCGATGATCTCCAGCGCCCGCGGCTTCGGGGCTCCCGACAGGGTGCCGGCCGGGAAGGTCGCCCGGAAGACGTCGATGCTTGTCGCGTCCGGTCGGAGGTCGCCCTCGACGGTGGACACGAGGTGCATGATGTGGCTGAAGCGCTCGACCTGCATGAACTCCGTGACCTCGACCGACCCGGCGACGCAGACCTTCGAGAGGTCGTTACGAGCGAGGTCGACGAGCATGAGGTGCTCGGCCTGCTCCTTGGGGTCGGCGAGCAGCTCGTCGGCGAGGTCGACGTCGCTCTCCGGGGTCTCACCGCGCGGCTTGGACCCGGCGATCGGATGCGTGATGACCCGACCGTCGGCGACCTTGACCAGGGCCTCCGGGCTGGAGCCGACGATCGAGTAGTCGGAGCCGTCCGGCGCCTCGAGCGTGAGCAGGTACATGTAGGGGCTCGGGTTGAGCGTGCGGAGCACCCGGTAGACGTCGATCGGTTCGGCGGTGATCTCGTGATCGAAGCGCTGGGAGATGACGACCTGGAAGACGTCCCCGTCGCGGATGTACTCCCGCGACCGTTCGACGGCGGCGAGGAAGTCCTCGCGCTTCGTGCGCGGCCGCGGCTCGGGTGTCACGTCGAGGTCGACCTCGGCGAGCCACGCCTCGCTCGGCGCGGCGAGTCCGGTCTGGAGCTCGTCGAGACGTCGCTGAGCGTCGGCCCAGAGGGTCTGCTCGTCGTCGACGCCGTCGTTGAGGGCGGCGGCGATCAGGATCGCCGACCCGGTGCGGTGGTCGAGGGCGACCAGCTCCGAGACGAACGAGAGCGCCTGGCCGGGCACCGCGAAGTCGGCGGGGGGAACCTGCGGGAGCCGCTCGAGTTGTCGCACCGCCTCCCAGCCGATGAACCCGACGAGACCTCCGGTGAGCGGCGGATGCCCGTCGACCTGAGGCGTGCTCCACCGGCGATAGAGGTGCGCGAGCGCGTCGAGCGGCGCGGCGGGCACGTCGTCGCCGAGGGCACGGGATGCCGACAGCCCGTAGTCGATCCAGGTGACGCGATCGCCGTCCTGGGTCAGCACGCCCCGGGAGCCGACCCCGACGAACGACCATCGCGACCAGATGCCGCCCTGCTCCGCGGATTCCAGGAGGAACGTCCCGGGCTTGCCGACCGCGAGCTTGCGATAAACGCCGACCGGGGTCTCCCCGTCGGCGAACAGGCGGCGCAGCACCGGCACGACGCGGTGTCCCGCGGCGAGGGCCGCAGCGAACTCGGCGCGGGAGGTTGTCCCCGCCGAGGAGGTCGTGGTGGTCACCCTTCGACTGTACCGAGGGTCGGGGGGTCGACGAACGGGTCGAGCGGGTCCACGTCGAAGCACGCGTGTGCTCCGGTGTGGCAGGCGGGCCCGATCTGATGCACCGTGACCAGAAGGGTGTCGCCGTCGCAGTCGAGCGCGGCCCCGCGGACGAACTGCGCGTTGCCGCTCGTGTCGCCTTTGCGCCAGTACTCCTGTCGGCTGCGCGACCAGAACGTCACGCGCCCCTCGGTGAGCGTGCGGCGCAGCGCCTCGGCATCCATGTAGCCGAGCATGAGCACCTGCTTCGTCGACTCCTCCTGGATGATCGCGGGCAGCAACCCCTTCTCGTCGAAGCGCACTCTGTCGAGGACGTCCTGAGCGCCGTCCTGAGGCTCTCGAAGGGTCATCGCACCGCCACCCCTTCCGCCCGGAGGGCATTCTTCACGTCGCCGACGGTCAGCTCCCCGCCGTGGAAGACGGAGGCGGCGAGCACGGCGTCGGCGCCGGCCGCGACCGCGGGGGCGAAGTGACCGACCGCGCCCGCTCCCCCGCTGGCGATCACGGGCACGCTGCTCAGTTCTCGGACCAGGCCGACGAGTTCCAGATCGAAGCCCTGCTTCGTACCGTCGGCGTCGATCGAGTTGACGAGCAACTCGCCCGCTCCGCGTTCGATCGCCTCCCGCGCCCAGGCCAGGGCGTCGAGATCCGTCTCGGTGCGTCCGCCGTGCGTCGTCACGACGAAGCCGCTCGGCGTGCGCGCACTGCGCTTGACGTCGAGCGACAGCACGAGCACCTGTGCGCCGAAGCGGTCGGCGATCTCGCCCACGAGCTCCGGGCGGGCGATCGCCGCGCTGTTGACGCCGACCTTGTCGGCTCCGCTCGCGAGCAGCCGGGCGACATCCTCGGGGCTGCGCACCCCGCCGCCGACCGTGAGCGGGATGAACACCTGCTCGGCCGTCGCCGTGACGGTCGCGTACATGGTGTCGCGAGCATCCACCGTGGCGGTCACGTCGAGGAAGGTGATCTCGTCGGCGCCCTGTTCGTAGTAGGCGCGGGCGAGGTCGACCGGGTCGCCCATGTCACGCAGGTTTTCGAAATTGACGCCCTTGACCACGCGCCCCTCGGTGACGTCGAGGCACGGGATGACGCGGACCGCGACCGACACGGTCAGATCCGCGCGGCGTGGATCGACGACACCAGGATCGCGCGCGCGCCGAGGGCGTAGAGCGTGTCCATGATCTCGTTCGTGTCGTCGCGCGGCACCATCACCCGCACGGCGACCCAGCCGGTGTCGCGCAGTGGCGACACCGTCGGCGACTCGAAGCCGGGCGTGATCTTCGACGCCTGCTCGATCAGCTCGGCCGGGAGGTCGTAATCCATCAGCACGAAGCGGCGGGCGACCATCACTCCCTGCAGACGGCGGCGGAAGGTGGCGAGACCCTCGACGTCCTCCCGCGCCGCGATCAGCACGGCGGTGGATTCCAGGATCACGGGGCCGAAGATCTCCAGTCCCTGCTTGCGCAGCGTGGAGCCGGTCTCGACGACGTCGGCCACGGCATCCGCGACCCCGAGCCGCACCGCCGACTCGACCGCCCCGTCGAGGTGAACCACGGTCGCGGCGACGCCCTCGGCCTCGAGGAAGTCGCCGACGAGCGCCGAATAGCTGGTCGCGACGCGCGTGCCGGCGAGGTCGCCGAGCTTCGTGAACGCTCCGACCGGTCCGGCGAACCGGAACGTCGAGGCGCCGAAGTCGAAGGCCTCGATCTCCACCGCGGTCGAGTGCGAGTCCAGCAGCAGGTCGCGACCGGTCACGCCGACGTCGAGCGCGCCCGAGCCCACGTAGGTTGCGATGTCGCGCGGGCGCAGGTAGAAGAACTCCACGTCGTTGCGCGGGTCGGAGACGATGAGTTCCTTGGGGTCGCGGCGCACCGCGTACCCCGCTTCGCGGAGCATGTCCACGGCGGTCTCGGAGAGGGTGCCCTTGTTGGGCACGGCGATTCGAAGCACGGGATGAGTCTTTCAGTCGGAAGGTCTGACGGGAGTGTGGGTTTCGGTACACCGCGCTGCGCGCGGCACTCAACCCGCGTGGTCAGAGATGTCGCCCGACGTCCTCGAGGCTGATGTTCTTCGCGAGCATGAGCACCTGCAGGTGGTAGAGCAGCTGCGAGATCTCCTCGGCCGTGCGCTCGTCGCTCTCGAACTCGGCGGCCATCCAGACCTCGGCCGCCTCTTCGACGATCTTCTTGCCGATCGCGTGCACGCCGGCGTCGAGTTGCGCGACGGTGCCGGACCCCTCGGGACGCTCGGCCGCGGTCCGCGAGAGCTCCTCGAACAGCCCGTCGAAGGTCTTCACCTGCCCAGGTTACCGGGCCGGCACCTGCACCGGCTCCAGTCGCACGATGACGCCCTTCGAGACCGGCGTGTTGCTCTCGTCGGCCGCGCTCTCGAGCGGGACGAGCACGTTGGTCTCCGGGTAGTAGGCCGCCGCGCAGCCGCGTGCGCTCGGATACGAGACCACGCGGTAGTTGCGCACGACCCGTTCCACCCCGTCGGTCCACTCCGAGAAGATGTCGACCCGCTGGCCGTCGGCGAGGCCGAGCTCGGCGATGTCGTCGGGGTTCACGAACACGACGTCACGGCCCTTCTTGATGCCGCGGTACCGGTCGTTGAGGCTGTAGATCGTCGTGTTGAACTGGTCGTGCGAACGGAACGTCTGCAGGATCAGGCGGCCCTCCGGGCGCTCCAGGTGCTCGAGCTCGTTGACCGTCATGATCGCCTTGCCGGTGCGGGTGTTGAACGTGCGCGAGTCGCGCGGACCGTTCGGCAGGATGAACCCGGCCGCCTTGCGGATGTCGGCGTTGAAGTTCTCGAAGCCCGGCACGACCCGCGAGATGCGGTCGCGGATGACGTCGTAGTCGTTCACGAACGCGTCCCAGTCGATGCCGTAGCGGTCGCCGAGGGTTGCCTTCGCGATGCCGCAGACGATCGCGACCTCCGACTTCAATCCCGGAGCGACCGGCTTCACCGCGCCGTGGCTCGCGTGCACGGCGCACACGCTGTCCTCGACCGACACGAACTGAGCGCCGGTCGCCTGGAGGTCGACCTCGGTGCGCCCGAGGGTCGGCAGGATGAGCGCCTCCCGCCCGGTGACGGCGTGCGAGCGGTTGAGCTTGGTCGACACCTGCACGGTGAGCTGCGCGCCGCGCATGGCGGCCTCCGCGATCGCGGTATCCGAGATCGCGCCCACGAAGTTGCCGCCGAGTGCGACGAAGACCTTGACGTCGCCCTTCGCGAGCCCGGTCACGGCCTTGAGGGCGTCGTGGCCGTGCTCCCGCGGCACCGGGAAGCCGAACTCCGCCTCGAGGGCGTCCATGAACGACTCGGGCATCTTCTCGAAGATGCCCATCGTGCGGTCGCCCTGCACGTTGGAGTGGCCGCGGATCGGCGAGGCGCCGGCGCCGGGCTTGCCGATGTTGCCGCGCAGCAGCAGGAGGTTGACGATCTCCTTGATCGTCGCGACCGCCTTCTTCTGCTGGGTGATGCCCATCGCCCAGGTGATGATCACGCGGTCGGCCGCGAGGTACGCGTCGGCGAAGGCATCCATTTCGTCGCTCGTGAGCCCGGTCGCGGCGATCACCGCGGCTTCGTCGACGTCGGCGATGTGCGCGGCGAATGCGTCGAAGTCGGAGACGTGCTCGGCGAGGAAGTCGTGATCGAGTACCGTTCCCGGATGGCGGGCCTCCGCCTCGAGCACGCGCTTCGAGGTGCGCTGCAGCAGTGCCATGTCGCCGGCGGCCCGGATCTGCAGGAACTGGTCGGCGATCGCGGTGCCCTTGCCGAGGATGCCGCGCACCTTCTGCGGGTTCTTGTAGCGGATGAGCCCGGCTTCCGGCAGCGGGTTCACGGCGATGATCTTCCCGCCGCCTCGCTTGCACTCCTCGAGCGCCGACAGCATCCGCGGATGATTGGTGCCCGGGTTCTGCCCGAGCACGATGATCAGGTCGGCCTTGCCGAAGTCGTCGTAGGAGACCGTCGACTTGCCGATGCCGACCGTCTCGCCCATCGCGGTGCCGGTCGACTCGTGGCACATGTTGGAGCAGTCGGGCAGGTTGTTGGTGCCGAAGGCGCGCACGAACAGCTGGTAGAGGAACGCCGTCTCGTTCGCGGTGCGGCCGCTCGTGTAGAACGCGGCTTCGTCGGGGCTGTCGAGTCGGCCCAGGCCTTCGGCGACGATCTCGAACGCGCGCTCCCAGGAGACCGGCTCGTAGACGTCGGATCCGGCGGCCTTGTAGACCGGCTCGGTGAGCCGACCCTGCTGACCGAGCCAGTACTCGTCTTTCTCCAGCAGCACCGGGATCGGGTTCTCGGTCCAGAACGAGGTCGGAACCGTGATCGGCGTCGCCTCCCAGGTGACGGCCTTCATGCCGTTCTCGCAGAACTCGAGGGTGTTGCGGTGGCCCGGGTCGGGCCACGCGCAGCTCATGCAGTCGAAGCCGTCCTTCTGGTTGATGGTGAGCGCGAGCTTCGCCGTGCGCGCCACGCCCATCTCCAGCAGCGCCGGCTCCATCGAGTTGAGGATCGCCGGCACTCCGACGGCCCAGGGCTCGTTGTGGCCGATCTCGATGTCGGGGTAGATGTCGGCGAACGCCGCGGGCTCGGTCGGCTCGGCACCGCGGTTGATCTTCGCGCCGACGGGGGGCTTGCGGGCGCTCATCCCGCCGCCTCGGCCGTCACGAATTCGGGAACGGCGACCCGCTGCTCCCCCGCGTACACGACCATCGAGCGGCCGCGCATGAAGCCGACGACCGTCATCCCGAGTTCGTCAGCCAGGTCGACGGCGAGCGACGACGGGGCCGAGACGGCGGCGAGAACCGGGATGCCAGCCATCGACGCTTTCTGGGTGAGCTCGAAGCTCGCCCGGCCCGAGACCTGCAGCACCATCCCGGTGAGCGGCAGCAGCCCCTCGCCGTGCGCCCAGCCGATGACCTTGTCGACGGCGTTGTGCCGCCCGACGTCCTCGCGGAGCACGAGCATCTCGCCGGTGCGTCCATCGAAGAGGGCGGCCGCGTGCAGTCCGCCGGTCTTGTCGAAGACGTCCTGCCCGGCGCGCAGCCGGTCGGGGAAGGTCGCCAGCAGGTGCGCGTCGAGCACGAGCTCGTCGCCGGCGACCGGGTGATGGGATGCGGTGCGCACGGCGTCGATGCTCGCCTTGCCGCACAACCCGCACGACGAGGTCATGTAGAAGTTGCGCTCGAGGCTCGGATCCGGCGCCGCGACGCCCGTCGCGAGGGTCACGTCGAGCACGTTGAAGGTGTTCTCGCCTTCCTCGGTGACGCCGGCGCAGTAGCGGATGGCGGCGATGTCGGTCGCGTGGGCGACGACGCCCTCGGAGATCAGGAAGCCGGTCGCCAGATCGAAGTCGTGACCCGGGGTGCGCATCGTGATGCTGAGCGAGGTCCCGCCGACGCGGATCTCGAGCGGTTCTTCGACCGCGAGCAGGTCTTCCCGCCGGGAGACGGTGGCGTCAGCGCCGTCGTCGGCCAGGGTGATCCGGGTGATCCGCTTCCTCGCGGTGATTCTTCCCATGTGCAATACCTATCACGATAGTGATTGTTCCGAACCCGCGTCCTAGAGTGTTCGGCATGATCGTCGACGCTCTCATTCTCGCAGGGGGTCGGTCGTCGCGGCTGGGACATTCCGACAAGTGGAACCTGCGCATCGACGACGAGACGCTGCTGCAACGCTCCCTGCGTGCCGTGCGCAGCGCCGGGGTGAGCTCGGTGATCGTCGTCGGAGATGAGGCCCCGGCACCCGTCGTCGCCGTTCGCGAGGACCCCGCCTTCGCCGGCCCCGTCGCCGCGATCGCAGCCGGGATGCGGGCACTTCCCGGGACGGCCGACGCGGTCCTGGTCCTCGCCTGCGACATGCCGCACATCGCGCAGGCGCTGCCCGCGCTTCTCGCCGGCTTCTCCGGCGACGGGTCGATCGCCGTCGATGCCGGCCGCCGTCAGCAGTTGGCGCTCCTGGTCGACCGGGCCGCCCTCCAGACGGCGCTCGACCGGCTGCCGACCGTCGTCGACGCGTCGATGCGAGACCTGCTCGACGGACTCGCGGTGACCGAGACGACCGTGCCCGACGGGTCGACCGACGACGTCGACACCTGGGACGACGCGGCGCGACTCGGCGCCGTCGCCGTGACCGGGGCACGTTCATGAGCGACGATCCGACCGAGGGCATCCTCGACGTCTGGGCGGACGAGGTGCGTGCCGCCCTCGGCATCGACGCCGAGGTCGACGTGAAGGCGGTGCTCGGGCTCGCCGGCGTCGCCGCGCACGCCGTCGTGCGACCCGCCGCCCCGCTCACCACCTACCTCGTCGGCTTCGCCGCCGGACGGGCCGCCGCGAGGGGCGAGGATCCCGCCGCAGCGGCCGCCGAGGCCACGCGGATCGCGAAGGACCTCGCGGCCGGCCGATCGTGAGCCACGAGGGGCGCCTCCCCTGGGCCGAGGCGCGCGACCGCGCCTGCCACGCCGCGACCACTCTGGGCACCGAGACGGTTCCGCTCGACGGGGCGGTCGGTCGCGTGCTGCGGCGCGAGATCCTCGCTGCGGTCGACATCCCGCACTACGCGTCGGCCGCGATGGACGGCTGGGCGGTCGCCGGCCCCGCGCCGTGGACCCTGCGCGAACCCGGACCGCTCGTCGCCGGAGACGCGACGCCGATCGTGACCGGCGGGTTGCTCCCCGTCGGGGCCGACGCCGTCGTGCGCAGCGAGAACGCGCACCCCGACGGGGATCGCCTGGTGCTCGACGCGCCGGACACCCGCGGCCACGTCCGGCCGCCCGCCGAGGAGGCCCGCGCCGGGGAGATGCTCGTCGCCGCCGGGACGCGGCTCTCCCCCGCGCACGTCGCCCTCGCCGCGGCGTCGACGCTCGACCGGCTCGAGGTCGCGCTCGCGCCCCGGGTCGCGACCGTGTTCACCGGCGACGAGGTGGTGCTCGCCGGCATCCCGGCGCCGGGTCGGGTGCGTGACAGTTTCGGGGCGACCATCCCCGCGATCCTCGGCATGCTCGGCGCCTCACCCGCCGGGAGTGCTCGCATCGGCGACGACCGCGCCGCGACGGTGGCGGCCCTCGACGGCGCCGATGCCGACCTCGTCGTCACGACGGGAGGGACCGGCGGCTCGTCCGCGGATCACGTGAGGCGGGCGCTCGACGACCTCGGCGCGTTCTACCTGGTGCCCGGACTCGACGCCCGCCCCGGCGGTCCGACCCTGCTCGCCCGCCTCCCCGACGGGCGGCTCGTGCTCGGGCTGGCCGGGAATCCGCTCGCCGCGATGCTCGGGCTGCTCTCGCTCGGCGACGTGCTCGTGGCCGGCTACACGGGACGCGACGTCGCCCCGCTGGTCACGGTGCCGGTTCCGGAATCGGTGCGCCGGCATCCCGACGCCACCCGGCTCGTGCCGGTTCGAGCCGGACTCGACGAAGTGGGCTGGACGGGTGCGGCGATGATGCGCGGCCTCGCCGCTGCGACGGGAATCCTCGTGGTCCCGCCGCAGGGCGACGCGCAGGTGCTACCGCTGCCCTGGGGCTAGCGGCTCGACCGACGGCTCAGGCGACGCCGAGCAGGTCGATCACGAAGACGAGGGTGCGGCCGGAGAGGCGGTGACCGCCGCCGACGGGGCCGTACGCCCACTCCGGCGGGCAGACCAGCTGACGGCGTCCGCCGACCTTCATGCCCGGGATGCCCTCCTGCCAGCCGCGCACGAGCCCGTTGAGGGGGAACTCGATCGACTGACCGCGGCTCCACGAGGAGTCGAACTCCTCTCCGCTCTCGAAGTCGACCCCGAGGTAGTGCACGGTCACCTTGGCACCGGGGGTGGCTTCCGCGCCGTCGCCGACCTCGAGGTCGGTGATGACGAGTTCGGTGGGAGCGGGGCCTTCGAAGAAGTCGATCTCGGGCTTGTTCTTGTCAGTCATGCCTCAAGTCAACCAGACCCCGTCTCCGAGTTCCGTCAGTGCCGGTGGGCTCCGGCCGCCGCGCGGAGGTCACCGATCGCGACTTCGACATCGTCGGCGCCGTAGACGGCGGAGCCCGCCACGAAGGTGTCCGCGCCCGCTTCGGCGGCCTCGCCGATCGTGTCGAGTGAGATCCCCCCGTCGACCTGGAGCCAGACGTCGATCCCCGCCGCGTCGATCGCGGCGCGGGCCGCGGCGACCTTCGGCATCATGTCGGCCATGAAGCTCTGACCGCCGAAGCCGGGCTCGACCGTCATCACCAGGATCTGATCGAACTCGGGCAGCAGGTCGAGGTACGGGGTCAGGTCGGTCCCGGGCTTGACGGCGATTCCCGCCCGGGAGCCGATCTCGCGCAGGCGACGGGCGACAGCCACCGGATCGGTCGCGGCCTCGGCGTGGAAGGTCACCGAGAACGCCCCGAGCTCGGCATACCCGGGGGCCCAGCGGTCGGCGTCGGAGATCATCAGGTGCACGTCGAGCGGGATGGCCGACACCGCCTGCAGCCGACCGACCATCTGCGGGCCGAACGTGAGGTTGGGCACGAAGTGGTTGTCCATCACGTCGACGTGCACCGCGTCGGCCGACGCGATCCGGGCGACCTCGGCCTCGAGGTTCACGAAGTCCGCCGACAGGATGCTCGGCTCGATGCGCACGTTCACGCGTCCACCT
>NZ_JBIIAW010000184.1:0-2777 GCF_044239695.1 Pseudolysinimonas sp.
TCTCGGCACCTCCGGCGACATCGTGAAGGCGATCTCGGTCGGCGCCGACGCGGTCATGCTCGGCTCGACTCTCGCCCGCGCCGACGAGGCCCCCGGCGGCGGCTGGCACTGGGGTTCGGAGGCCCGGCACCCCGAACTGCCGCGCGGGCACCGGGTCGAGGTCGGCTCGGTCGCCCCGCTCGAGAAGCTGCTGTTCGGCCCGGCCGACACGGCCGACGGCCGGATGAACCTCGTCGGCGCCCTGCGCCGGTCGATGGCGACGACGGGGTACTCCGACCTCAAGGAGTTCCAGCGCGTCGAGGTCGTCATCGCCCCGTATCACCAGGGCTGAGCCGTTCAGAAACAGGGGGGGTCGCGCGCCTAGGCTGTGCGCATGCCACCGCGTAAGACGGTCACCCGCTCCACCCGCCTCGGCCCCGAGGAGCGCGCGTCGGCGATCGCCAACATGCGCGCCAAGGAGCTCGACATCCTCGTCATCGGCGGGGGCATCGTCGGCACCGGGGCGGCGCTCGACGCGGTGACCCGCGGGCTGCGCACCGGGATGCTCGAGGCGCGCGACTGGGCCTCCGGCACCTCGAGCCGCAGCAGCAAGCTCGTGCACGGCGGCATCCGCTATCTCGAGCAGCTGGACTTCCGTCTCGTGCGCGAGGCGCTCATCGAACGGGGGCTGCTGCTGCAGCGGCTCGCCCCGCACCTGGTCAAGCCCGTGCGGTTCCTGTACCCGCTCACGAAGGGGCCGCTCGAGCGCGCCTACATCGGCGCCGGGATGCTGCTCTACGACGCGTTCTCGTACACCGGCGGCCGACCGCCGGGCGTGCCGCACCACCGCCACCTCAGCCGGCGACAGCTGCTTCGGGCGGCACCGAGTCTGCATCCCGACGCCTTCACCGGCGGACTCACCTACTGGGACGCCCAGGTCGACGACGCCCGCTACGTCGCGACGCTCGCGCGCACGGCATCCTTCTACGGCGCCCATGTCGCGAGCCGCGTGGAAGTGACCGGCTTCCTCAAGGTCGGCCAGCGGGTGACCGGGGTGCGCGCCCAGGACAAAGAGACGGGCGAGGAGTTCGAGATCCTCGCCAAGCAGGTCGTCAACGCGACGGGCGTCTGGACCGACGACACCCAGGCGATGGTCGGCGAGCGCGGACAGTTCAAGGTGCGGGCCTCCAAGGGGGTGCACCTCGTCGTGCCGCGCGACAGGTTCCAGAGCAAGGTCGGGCTGCTGCTGCGCACCGAGAAGAGCGTGCTCTTCGTCATCCCCTGGGGGCGCCACTGGCTCATCGGCACGACCGACACGACCTGGGACCTCGACAAGGCCCATCCGGCGGCGACGGCGGCCGACATCGACTACCTCCTCGAGCACGTCAACTCGGTACTCGCCACGAAACTCAGCCGCGACGACGTCGAGGGCGTGTTCGCGGGCCTGCGTCCGCTGCTCGCCGGCGAGAGCGACGAGACGAGCAAGCTCAGCCGCGAGCACATCGTCGCGCACAGCGTCCCGGGCCTCGTGGTCGTGGCCGGCGGCAAGTGGACGACCTATCGCATCATGGCGAAGGATGCCGTCGACGAAGCCGTCCGCGGACTCGACGGCGCCATCTCGGAGAGCGTGACCGAGAACATCGGGCTGCTCGGGGCCGAAGGCTACGAGGCGGCCTGGAACAAGCGCTCCAAGATCGCCAAGGCCTACAACGTGCACCGCGTGCGCGTGGAGCACCTGCTCAACCGCTACGGGGTGATGACCGACGAGTTGCTCGAACTCATCCAGGACCGCCCCGAGCTGGCGGAGCCGCTGCCCGGCGCCGACGACTACATCGGAGCCGAGGTCGTCTACGCGGCGACCCACGAGGGGGCTCTGCACCTCGACGACGTGCTCGCCCGCCGCACCCGTATCTCGATCGAGGCGTGGGACCGCGGTGTCGCCGCCGCCCCCGTCGCCGCAGAACTGATGGGCGGGGCGCTGGGCTGGGATGCCGCGCGCATCGAGCGGGAAGTCGCGTTCTACCTGGCCCGGGTCGAGGCGGAACGGGCGAGCCAGGAACAGCCCGATGACGCGTCGGCCGATCGGGTGCGCCTCGCCGCCCCGGATGTCGGGTCCGCCCCGGCCGGCGCTCCGGGCGAGAACTAAACTGGAGGCATGGTCGATGTCAGACGGGTCAAACTCCCCGGCGTAGGGGTGCTCCATACCTTCGTCACGGACGACGGCGGCAAGCTCGGAGTGATCACGCACCGGTCCGGCCACAGCGACCTCATCACCTTCGCCGACGCCGAGGACGGCGACGCCCGCAAGGTGTCGCTGCGCCTCGACGAGGACGAGGCGCACACCCTCGCCGAGCTGCTCGGGGGCACGCGCATCACCGAGACGCTCTCCGGCATGGACGAGATCCCCGGCCTCAGCATCGACTGGTTCCCGGTCGACTACGACCACCACATCGCCGGGCAGCAGCTCGGGTCGCTCACCAGCAAGGGTCTTCCCGGGGTGACGGTCGTGGCCGTCGTGCGCGGCGAGTCCGCCAACCCGGCTCCGGACGGCGACTTCAAGGTCTTCCCGGGCGACACCCTCGTCGTCGCGGGCGCGCCCGAGAAGGTCGCGAAGGCGTTCCAGTTCTTCCGCACGGGGGAGTTCACCAAGGCCCCCGCGGACGCCGCCGCGCCGCCCGGGAGCTAGGCGTGCACCTGGCCGCCCCCGACGCGCATCTGGGTCCCGAACTCATCACGCTCGGCATCCTGTTCGTCCTGGCGTACGGCCTCGGACGCGTCGGCAAGCTGATCGGCCTGCC
>NZ_JBIIAW010000095.1:0-10749 GCF_044239695.1 Pseudolysinimonas sp.
AGATCTCGGACGCGATCGGCGCCGACGACACCTCGGCGGGATCATCGGGCGCGATCACCGTCGACGACCCGTGAGGGGTGACGGCGGTCACGAACACGGCGATGCCGAGCCCGCCGAGCACCAGGGTGAGCGCGACTCCCGCCACCCGTCTCACACGGGCGCGGCGCGGGTCGGGTCCGGGAGTCGCGCTCACCCCGCGACGCTACGAAAGGGCGCCCACCCGCCCACACGCCGGCGGAGGATCGCGGGATGATGTGCCCCTGCCGGTGCGGGGGAGGACGGCAGCCCCGGTCGGGAAGCGAGGCTGTTTGCCCGAAATGGCCCCTTCAACGCGAGCGAAGGGGCCATTTCGGGCAAATGGCCAGCAGTGGGGGTTTCGATACACCCGCCTACGGCGGGCACTCAACCCGCGAGGTCAGCGGGTCGCGATGTTCACGACCCGAGGAGCGCGCACGATGACGTTCGCGATCTCGCGGTCCCCGATCGTGCGCAGCACGGCCTCGGAGGAACGCGCGAGCGCCTCGAGGTCACCCGAGTCGATCGTCGGCGAGACCTCGATGCGGTCGCGTACCTTGCCGTCGACCTGGATGACCGCGGTCACCTGGTCGGCGACGAGCAGCGTCGGGTCGGGCTTGCGCAGCCCGGCGAACGCCACGCTGCCTTCGTAGCCGAGGCGTTCCCACATGTCTTCGGCGGTGAACGGCGCGAACAGCGACAGCACGATCGCGACGATCTCGATCGACTCGCGCACCGCCGGGTCACCGGCGCCGGGACCCGCGTCGATGGTCTTGCGGATGAGGTTGACCAGTTCCATCAGTCGCGCGACGACGACGTTGAACTTGAACGCCTCGAGCAGCCCGGGGGCGTCGGCGAGCAACTGGTGGGTGGCACGGCGCAGAGCCTTGTCGCCGCCCTTCCACTCGACCTCGGGCGCCGTGGTCACTTCGCCGGAGATCCGCCAGGCGCGCGCCAGGAACTTCGCGGAGCCGGTGGGCGAGACATCCGCCCAGTCGATGTCGTCTTCGGGCGGCCCGGCGAACGCCATCGTGAGGCGCAGCGCGTCGGCGCCGTACGAGTTCAGCTCGCTCGCGAACTCGACGAGGTTGCCCTTCGACTTCGACATCTTGGCGCCGTCCATGAGCACCATGCCCTGGTTGAGCACGGCGCTGAACGGCTCGGTGAAGTCGAGGTAGCCGAGGTCGAACAGCACCTTGGTGATGAAGCGGGCGTACAGCAGGTGCAGGATGGCGTGCTCGACCCCGCCGACGTACTGGTCGATGGGTGCCCACTTGGCGGCATCCGCCGGGTCGAACGCCTTCGTGGCGTCGTTCGGCGCGAGGAATCGCAGGAAGTACCACGACGAGTCGACGAAGGTGTCCATCGTGTCGGGGTCGCGGCGCGCGGGCCGCCCGTCGGGCAGCGTGGTCTCGACCCAGTCGGTGGCCGCGCCGAGCGGCGAGGAGCCCTTCGGCTTGAGGTCGAGCCCCTCGGTCGACGGCAGGCGCACCGGCAGCTGGTCTTCCGGTACCGGGTGCAGCGACCCGTCCTCGGCGTGCAGGATCGGGATCGGGGTGCCCCAGAACCGCTGCCGGGAGATCAGCCAGTCGCGCAGACGGTAGGTCTTCGCGGCCCGCCCGACGCCCTTCTGCCCGAGCAGTTCGATCATCTTGAGCATGCCGTTGGCCTTGCTCAGTCCGTCGAGCGACCCGGAGTTGATCAGCCGGCCGTCGCCGTGCAGCGCCTCGCCGGTGCTCTTCGGGTCGAGCGCGGGGATGTCGCCCGACTCGAGCATCTCGGGGGTGATGATCGGGATCGAGCCGGTCACCGGGGCGTTCGTGTCGATGACGACCCGCACCGGCAGGTCGAACTTGATCGCGAAGTCGAGGTCGCGCTGGTCGTGCGCGGGCACGGCCATGATCGCGCCGTGGCCGTAGTCGGCGAGCACGTAGTCGGCGGCCCAGATCGGCAGCCGCTCCCCGTTGACGGGGTTGACCGCGAACCGGTCGAGGAAGACGCCGGTCTTCGGGCGGCCTGCATCCTGCCGCTCCACCTCGGTGGTGCGCTGCACCTGCTCGAGGTATTCGGCGAACGCCGCCTTCACCTCGGGAGACGCGTCGGCGACGAGTTCGGCGGCGAGGTCGGAGTCGGGGGCGACGACCATGAACGTCGCGCCGAACAGCGTGTCGGGGCGGGTCGTGAAGACCGGGATGCGCTCCTCACGGCCTTCGACCTCGAACTCGACCTCGGCGCCGGTGGAGCGCCCGATCCAGTTGCGCTGCATCGCGATGACCTTGCTCGGCCACGACCCCTCGAGCTGCTTGAGGTCATCCAGCAGCCGGTCGGCGTAGTCGGTGATCTTGAAGTACCACTGCGTCAGCTTCTTCTTCACGACGACGGCGCCGGAGCGCTCCGAGGTGCCGTCGGGCAGCACCTGCTCGTTGGCGAGCACGGTCTGATCCACCGGGTCCCAGTTGACCCAGGAGTCCTTGCGGTAGGCGAGGCCCTTCTCGTAGAGCTTCAGGAACAGCCACTGGTTCCACTGGTAGTACTCGGGGTCGGACGTGTGCAGTTCGCGGCTCCAGTCGAAACTGGCGCCGTACTTGATGAAGGATGCCTTCTGCTGCGCGATGTTCGCGTAGGTCCATTCGCGCGGGTCGACGCCGCGCTTGATGGCGGCGTTCTCGGCGGGCAGCCCGAAGGAGTCCCAGCCGATCGGGTGCAGCACGTTGAAGCCCTGCTGCCGCCAGTAGCGGGCGACGATGTCGCCGAACGCGAACGCTTCGGCGTGCCCCATGTGCAGGTCGCCCGACGGGTACGGGAACATGTCGAGGATGTACTTGCGCGGCTTGGAGTCGGGCACGCCGGCCGTCTCGAACGGCTTCGTCTCCGCCCACCGGGCGAGCCACTTCGCCTGAATGCGGTCGATGTCGTAGTCGGTGGCCGGGTCGTAGTCGGGGTTGTTGTCCTGCTGCACGTATTGCCTCTATCCGTCGCGACGGGCCTTGCGAAGGCCCCGTCCAGCGTAGTCAACGCCCAGGAGGGGCAAGTCGTTCCTGGTTTCGATACACCGCGCTGCGCGCGGCACTCAACCCGCG
Organism: Pseudolysinimonas sp.; assembly: GCF_044239695.1. Taxonomy (GTDB): domain Bacteria; phylum Actinomycetota; class Actinomycetes; order Actinomycetales; family Microbacteriaceae; genus Pseudolysinimonas_A. The sequence continues at coordinate 3,096 of NZ_JBIIAW010000095.1, forward strand.
GAAAGACGAAGGCCGAGGGCCGCGAGGGGCGCGCGCGCCTTGAGCCGCATCTCGGCGTACTCCTCGTCGGGGTCGGAGAGGGTGGTGATACCACCGCCGGCGCCGATCGAGGCGCCGTCGGCATCCATCACGATCGTGCGGATGACCATCGCGAGGTCGGCCTGCCCGTCGTAGCCGAAGAACCCGAACGTTCCCGCGTAGATCCCGCGCGGGCCCGACTCCAGCCGATCGAGGATCTGCGTCGCCCGGATCTTCGGCGCCCCCGTCATCGACCCGGCGGGGAAGCAGGCGGCGAGGGCATCCACGGCGGTGAGTCCGGGCTTGAGGCGGCCCTCCACCTCGGAGACGAGCTGGTGCACCGCGGGGTAGCTCTCCACCGCGAGCAGACTCGTCACCGCGACCGACCCGAGTTCGCACACCCGCGACAGGTCGTTGCGCATGAGGTCGACGATCATGACGTTCTCGGCGCGCTCCTTCTCGCTCTCCCAGAGTTCGTTGGCGAGTTCCTCGTCGGCGATGTGGATGCTGGCGCGCGGGCGGGTGCCCTTGATCGGGCGGGTGCGCACGAGTCCCTCGGCGTCGACCTCGAGGAAGCGCTCGGGCGACGCGGAGAGCAGCGAGGTGCCGGCGATGCGGAGGAAGCCGCCGTGGTGCGACGAGGAGGCCGTGCGCAGCGCGAGGTAGGAAGCGACGTCGTCGAAGGTGCCGTCGACCTCCGCCGTCGTGGTGAGGCAGATCTGGTAGGTCTCCCCCTCACGGATGGCGTCGAGGCAGGCCCGCACGTTGGCGAGATAGGTCGGCTCGTCGTCGCGCCAGCGCACGGTCGCCTCCGACGACGGGCGGGGCGGCCGCGGCGGCGGACTCTGCAGGCGGGCGACGAGGTCGTCGCGCCAGGCGGCGAGCTCGCCGGTCCAGTCGTCGCCGAGCGCGAGCAGGTCGGCGGTGCCGTTCTCGACGTCGATCGCGAGCGCCCGGTCGACCCGCAGGAACGCCGACTCGGGATGCCGGGAGCGTCGCGTCACCGGCACCCCGGTGGTCTCCTCCCGCACTTCGTAGCCCACCCAGCCGACGACCCCGAGGCGGAACCCGTCGAAGCCCGGATATGCGCGGTACAGCTCGATCGGCTCGCGGTCGAGCTCGCTCTTCAGTGTCTCGATGACCGCGCCGCGTTCCGGCAGGATGCGCGTGCCGGAGCCCAGCACGTGCACCCCGTGGCGCCCGCTGTCGAGCCAGAAGACGTCACCGCCGGTCCCTGAGCCCGTCGAAGGGTCAGCCGCGAGAACGACGAAGGCATCCTCGGGAGTGATTCCGCCCGCCAGAGTGTGGCGCAGCAGTCGGCGACGCATAGCCTGATCCTATGAGCGGCGTTGCCACGACCTTCCTCTGGCAGGGTGGCGTTCTCACTCCCCGGGATGACTGCGACGTCGTGCCCGCGTCGATCGACGTCGCCGACTCGTGGTTGGTCGCCGAGGGTTCGGTACTCGCCCTCGACCTGCACCGGTCGCGGTTCCTCCGCGATGTGCCGCCGCACGTCGACGCGGAGGAGTTCTGGGAGGCCGCGATCGCCGCGATCCCCCGCACCGGCCACTGGTTCCCCCGCGTGGAGCTGCGCACCCAGTCGTCCCGGTTGCAACTGCTGTTCCGGCTGCGATCGGCCCCGGAACGGAATCGGTCGGTGGTGCTCGCGACCTACACCGGCCGCGACCCGCGCACCGCGCCGCGTGTGAAGGGGCCCGACCTCGAAGACATGGTGCGGCTGCGCACGCAGGTGCAGTCCGTCGGCGCTCAGGAGGCAGTCATCCTCACCTCGGAGGGCTTCGTCGCCGAGGGCTCGACGACCTGTCTGGCGTGGTGGCGCGGCGACGCGCTGGCGATCCCGTCCGACGACATCGCCCGCATCGACAGCGTCACCCTACGGTCGGTGCTCGCGCTCGCGACGGCGCTCGGCGTCGACATCCTGCGTGAGGATGCGCGCCTCGACGATCTCGACGGCTGCGAGGTGTGGGCACTCAACGCGCTGCACGGCATCCGCATCGTCACGTCGTGGGTAGGCGGGCCGAGCGTCGCCGAAGAGCCGGGACGACTGGATGCCTGGCGCCGCCGTCTCGACGCCCTGCGACGCCCCCTCCCCGAGGCCGCCCCATGAACGACGCGCTGCTCTGGATCCTCGACCTGGTGCGCAGCGTCGATCCGCTCGCCCGCACCCTGCTCGCCGGCGGCGGCATCTTCCTCGAGACCTCGCTGCTCGTCGGGCTCGTCGTTCCCGGCGACACGATCGTGCTCGTCGCGGCCACCGCCGTCGATGGACCCGTACAGTACGTCGGGCTGCTCGCCGCCGTCATCCTCGGGGCTCTCGGCGGCGAGAGCGTCGGCTTCCTGCTCGGCCGCTTCTTCGGGCCGCGCATCCGGGCGTCCCGGCTCGGGCAGCGCATCGGTGAGAAAAACTGGGAGCGCGCCGCGAACTACGTCGACCGGCGCGGCGGGATCGCCGTGTTCGTGTCGCGGTTCCTGCCCGTGCTGCACTCCCTCGTGCCCGTCACCGTCGGGATGAGCAACATGTCGTACAGCCGCTTCATCCGCTGGACGGCGCCCGCGTGCGTGCTCTGGGCGCTCGCCTACGTCACCTTCGGGTCGGTCGCCGCCGGGTCCTACCGGGAGCTCGCGGCGTCACTGCACTTCGCGGGGTACCTGTTCGTCGGCGCGATCGTGCTGTTCGTCATCGCCGTGCTCGTCGGCAAGAAGCTGCTCGAGCGGCGCGAGGCGCGGCACTGGGACCGCCCCGGCGACGGCGATACGAACACGCCGGAGTGAACCGGCGCACGGTCAGGCGGCGGGGGTCTCCCAGTACGGCGACATGAGCGCCGAAGCCGTCGCGACGCCGGCGAGCAGGAACGTCTCGTCGCCCGCCGGGTTCTGCGCGAACGCCCGCGCCATGAGGGCATCCGTCGTCACCACCACGGCGGAGAACGCCGAGCGGGCGGCGTCGGAGCCGTCGATGTCGAAACGGGTCACGAGCGCGTCGAAGAGCCGGTCGGCGAAGCCCTGCATCGCGGGGCGGCCGGTGGCGGGACGCAGGTCGAGCACGTCGCCGTAGCGGAGCGACGCGAACCCGGGCTCGTCGCGGAAGGCCGCCTTCAGCGAGTCGAAGACGTTGCCGAGCGCGATGAACCAGTTCGGGTGGGCCGGGTTCGCGATCTCGGCGAGCGCCCGGTCGATCGTGCGCTCGCCGTTGCGGGCCGCGAGGCTCTGCAGCACGGCGATGCGATCCGGGAAGTAGCGGTAGACGGTGCCGATCGACGCCCCCGCGCGATCGGCGACCATCGCGGTGGTGAGTCGCTCGTAGCCGATCTCGTGCACGACGTGAGCCGCGGCGTCGAGCAGGGCGGTCAGGCGGGCAGCACTACGGGCCTGTACCGGTTCGTTTCGGATGACCGCGGATCCCTCGAGCCGCGGAGTCTCCATCTGGGTCTGTGCCATGCGGGTTCTCCTCGTCCTGATCCGCTTCGGAGTCTAGACCCGCAGTGTCGAGCAATCCTGAGTTCTGCCCCGTGACACACTGGGAGATATGGCGGGACCGGCACTTCGACTCGTGACCGGTGTGGGCGACGGGATCCACTCGCTGCGCGAGCGATGGGCCCGGCAGGCGGGTCGCGTGCCGACGATCGTGCCGTTCGTCGGCTACGGCGGCGACGGCTGGATCCGCGTGCTCGGACGGGTCGTGCTGCGCAAGCCCGAGCCCGCGACCGGTGACCGCTTCCAGAGCGTGCGCGGCTGGCGCAGCTTCACATCCGTGCCGGTTCGGGATGCCGAGATCACCGTGACGGCCGGCATGGCCAGCGGCATGGTGAGCGCCGATCGCGGCGGGGTGATCGACGCCCGCGTCGAGGTCGACCTGCGGCCGGGCTGGTCGAGTGTGCAACTCTCGGTCGCCGGCGGCGGCACCGTCGAACTCCGGGTGTTCGTCGTCGACGAGTCGGCGACGTTCGGCGTCGTCTCCGACATCGACGACACCGTGATGGTGACCGCGCTCCCACGTCCGTTCCTCGCCGCCTGGAACACGTTCGTGCTCAACGAGCACGCGCGCACCCCGGTGGCCGGGATGGCGGTGCTCTACGAGCGACTGACGACGGCGCATCCCGAATCCCCGGTCGTCTACCTGTCCACCGGCGCGTGGAATGTCGTGCCGACCCTCACGCGCTTCCTCAGCCGCAACCTGTACCCGCGGGGCGCGCTGCTGCTCACCGACTGGGGTCCGACCAAGGAGCACTGGTTCCGGAGCGGGCCGGAGCACAAGCGCATCAGTTTGGAGCGGCTCGCGGCGGAGTTCCCCGGCATCCGCTGGCTGCTCATCGGCGACGACGGCCAGCACGACGTGAGCATCTACGGCGACTTCGCGCGGCGGTATCCCGAGCACGTGCGAGCGATCGCGATCCGGCAGCTGACCCCCGGCGAGGCGGTGCTCGCGGGCGGACGCACCTCCTCGCCCGACGAGGAGGACACCGCCGACTGGGTGTACGCCCCGGACGGCGCCGGGTTGAGCAGCCAACTGCGCGACCTCGGCGTGCTCTGATACCACGGGAGCCCCGGGCCCCCGAAGACGGGGGCGCGGCATCCTTGACCTCCTCCGTCGCCCGGCGGTAATTTCGTTGGAGTTGCCCGGTCCCCCATTGTGCGGACAGGACGGCACGCACCCGCAGTCTGAAATCCCCCGCAAACCCGGCCTCCCCCAGGCCGACGGTCTCCCCCGACCTAGCGGTTCCGATCTCCCCCGAGAGGAACGGCCCAGCATGTCCGCTGTGCTCACTCACACCGCGCTCACCGCCGCCGCGCCCGACGCCGGCCTCTTCGCCGCCGTCATCGTCGCCGCCGGCGTCACCGCTCTCGTCGCCCTCGGCCTCATGCTCTTCGGGATGCACCGCAGCGCCCGCCTCACGGTTCTGCGCGGTCTCGCCACCGCCGGCCTCGGCCTCGGTGTCGTGACGATCGCCATCGGCGGCGTCGTCGCCGTCTCGCCCACCTCCGCGCAGGCGGCGCCCGAGCAGAGCGGCCCCACCTACGTCGTCTCCTCCGACGACGACCTGCAGCTTCCGACGCTCCCCGTCGACTGACCCGGGTCTCGACCTCGGTGGTCGAGTAGCGCCGAAGGCTCATGTCGAGACCTTCCCCGCCCATACTGAGCGGGTGACTTTCACGCCCGCACGCCGTCGCCTCACCGCGCTGCGGCTCACGGCACTCGGCATCGCCCGGCCCTCGGCATCCTCACCGGTCGCCGCCGTGCGGCACCTGCTGGCCCTTCAGGGGCAGGACTACGCCGGCGCGCTCTGGTCGATCGCGCTGCGCACCCCCGGCGCCACCGTCGCCGTGGTCGAAGCCGCTCAGGCGGCCGGCGACCTCGTGCGCTCATGGCCGTTCCGCTCGACCCTGCACGTCGTCGAAGCCGCCGACCTCGGCTGGATGCTCGCCCTCACCGCCGACCGCGAGCTCGCGAAGACCGCCGGTCGGCACCGGCAGCTCGACCTCGACGCCGCCGACTTCGACCGGGCCGAGCGGATCGCCCGCGAGCGGCTGCACGGCGGCGGTCGGCTCGAGCGCCGGGAGCTCCTGAACGCCTTCGAGGAGGAGGGGCTGAGCGTCGCGGGGCAACGCGGGGCGCACCTGCTCGTGCGCCTCGCGCAGAGCGGCGTCGCGGTACTTTGCGGCCAGAACACCTGGACACTGCTCGACGATCACGTCCGCGACCCGCGGCACCTCGATCGCGACGCGGCGCTGGCTGAGATCGCGCGACGCTTCCTCACCGCCCGCGGACCGGCCACCGATCGCGACCTCGCCTGGTGGACCGGCCTGACGCTCACGGATGTCCGCGCCGCGATCGCGCGCGTCGACGACGAGTTCGACCGCGTCGAGATCGACGGCGTCACCTACCGGATGCGCCCCGGGCTCGAGGAGGCGACGGCCGGCATCCATCTCCTGCCTGGGTTCGACGAGTACCTGCTCGGGTACGCCGACCGCAGCGCGCCGCTCGCCGGACGCCCGCTCACCGACGTCGTGCCCGGCGGCAACGGGATGTTCCTCGCGACGATCGTCGTCGACGGGCAGATCGTCGGCACCTGGCGGCGCACGGTCACCCCGAAGGGCGTCGCGCTGACGACGGACCCCTGGCATGTGCTCTCCTCGCCCGCACAGCGTGGCGTCGACCGGGCGGCCCGCGAGTACGCCGACTACCTGGGCGTGCCGCTGCTCTAGCTCACGAGCGGCCGGCACGCCTCGCCGCAGTGCAGGTACGGACCGGTCAGCCCCGACATCTCCCGCCGCAGCTCCAGCAGGCGGCGGGCGGCGTCGTCGATCGTCGCCATCGGGATGCGCCCGTCGTTCACCGCGGCCGCCACCGCAGCGACGATCCCCGCGACGTCGACGCCCTGCACGTAGAGCAGCAGGGTGACGCCGGCTGCGATCGCCGCGACCGCGTTCGCCGCCGGATCCGCGTACGCGTCTTCGCCCGAATCCTCGAGCATGTTCATGTCGTCGGTCACGATGATGCCGTCGAAGCCCAGCTCATCGCGCAGGATGGCGACCCACGCCCCCGACAGCGTCGCCGGCGCCGCGTCGACCGCGCTGTAGCGCAAGTGGCCGAGCATCACGAACTCCGCACCGGCGTCGATGCCCGCTCGGAACGGCGGTGCCTGCGTCGCCCGCCAGTCCTCGATGCTCATCCCGGTCGTCGGCACGCTCGAATGCGAGTCCCCCGCCACCGAGCCGTGCCCCGGGAAGTGCTTGAGCGTCGAGAAGACGGTGCCGCTCTCCCCCTCGACGGCCGCGGCGACCCGCGGGGCCGCCGACGCGGCGTCGTTCCCCAGCGTGCGCGAGTAGATGAACGAACGCCGATCCCCGGTGACGTCGGCGACGATCCCGAAGTTGATGGCCACCCCGCCGGCGGCGACGAGAGCCGCCCGCGCCTGGAAGGCCGCGAGCGTCGCTGCCGGATCCTGGGCGCGCAGGGTCGAGGCGCCCGGACCGGAGTCGGGCAGCCGCCGCACGACGCCACCCTCCTGGTCGATCGCGGTGAGCACCGGCAGCCCGGCGTCGGCGCTCAGCGCCGCCGTGGTCGCGGCGAGCTGCTCCGCCGAAGCCACGTTGTCGCCCATGTAGATGACCCCGGCGACGCCGGTCGCGTCGATCGTCGCGCGGAGCGGCCCGGCGTCGACCCCCGGCACGTGCACCATCAGCAAGCTCGCGATCTTCTGCTCGAGCGTCATGGCCGCCAGCCGCGCGTCGACGTGCGCGTCGAGCGGGTCCACCGCCGCCGTTTCGGCAGCCGCCCACGGCTCGGGCGGGCCGCTCGCGGCGGGAGGCGACGCGCAGCCGGCGAGCAGGCCGGCGAGCACGACCACCACCGCACCCGCGCGTCGTCGTGCCATGACGGGACTCTAGCGTCCGCCTACGCTGAGGTCTCATGCGGATGCTGGGAGCCTTGCTGCGTTCGTCGCATCCGGGACCGACCGTCGGCGTGACGATCATCACGGTGCTGCTCGGCGTCGCGGTCGGACTCGAACCCTGGCGCGTCGCCCTGCTCGGAGCGACGATGGCGTTCAACCAGCTGTCGATCGGCCTCTCCAACGACTGGATCGACGCCGCCCGCGACCGCGCGGCCGGCCGC
>NZ_JBIIAW010000020.1:0-36348 GCF_044239695.1 Pseudolysinimonas sp.
GTCGACGCCTGGCGGGAGGCCGGGGTGCCGTGGGCCGTGCCGGGTCACCCCGGTCCGGGCCGGGCGGGGGAGGCCGGCGGCGTGCTCGCCGGGCTGACGGTCGTCGCGACCGGGTCGCTCGAGGGGTACTCGCGCGAGGAGGCGCAGGAGGCGATTCTGCGGGCCGGCGGCAAAGCGGCCTCGAGCGTGTCGAAGAAGACCGACTTCGTCGCGGCGGGCCCGGGCGCCGGGTCGAAGCTCGGCAAGGCGGAGGAGCTGGGGCTGCGCATCATCGATGCGGCGCAGTTCAGGCTGCTCGTCGAGCAGGGGCCGTCGGCGCTGCCCCCGCAGGACTGACAGCACCTCGAACGCGGGCTCGGCGACGGGTCGCGACGGACTCCGTTGCGACCCGGGGGTAGACCGACCGGGCGGAACGGCGGCGTCGCCCCCGGGCTCCCGCGGCCCCGTCGGCGATCGGGGGACAATCGCACGAGATCCGTTGTCGGGAATCGCGTCATAGGTCGGCCGCTTCGTCGTCTCTTGAGTCAGACACCCTTGCGGATGCGGGTCCGCGCGGCGTCGACGTGCGGCGCACCGCGGCGTGGGTCCCTGATCCACCACGCCCGGTGCGCCGCCACCTCGCCACGCCTCGTCGCCACGCCTCGTCGACCGGGTGAACGTTTCGGGGTACGCGAACGGCGGCCCGACGCGTCGTGCGCACGGCTGCGGAATCCGTCGTGAGTGGGCCGGCACCGAGGCATCCGATGGCCCTCGAACGAGCGTGAACGTCCCCCTTCTGCCCCAGAACGGGGGACAAACCCGGGGATTCCGGGTCTTTTCCGCACGCTGCCAGACCCCGCCCCCCAAACGGGTGTAGCGCTGACCCTAGAATGCGGGGTAGTGCGGTGTTCGCTCCGTCTCGATGCGGAGGGGCGTCGCACGCTGGGCGATGGGACGAACCGACGTGCTGGACGTCAGGGCAATTCTCCGTACCCCGGTGATGGCCGCGGTCGTCGCCGGGGCCCTCGGCGTGTCGCTGCTGTTCTCCGCATCGCCCGCGTCGGCCGCGCCGGCCGGGGTCCCCCAGCCCTACATCGGACCCGACCCGGTCGGCGGCGGATCGTCGCTCGACACCATCGCTCGGCTCGACGGCGTCGCCCTGCTCGACCAGCTCGTGCACCTCACCCCCCGCGAGCGCGGCGAGTTCCTCGACCTCCACCCGGATGCCATCGTCGACCTCGCCGCGACTCCTCCGGCCCCCGCCGCCGTCACCACCTGGTGGTCGCGCACGGCGCCGCTCGCCCGCGCCGCCCTCGCGGCCGAGCTGCCCGGGGTGCTCGGCAACCTCGACGGCATCCCGTACGCGGTGCGCGACCTCGCCAACCGCACCTTCCTCACCCAGACCGTGTTCGCCATCCGCGACCAGCTCGAGGCCGGCGTCGGTCGGGCGATGGAAGACGAGCTGCAGGCGCGCCTCAAGATGCTCGGAGCGGTCGAACGCTCGCTGCTGACCGGGCCGTCGGGCGAGAAGCGCTCCCTCGTCGCGCTCGACGTCACCCAGCAGGGTCGTGCGGTCATCTCGGTCGGCGACCTGACCGACGCCGACTACGTCACCTTCTTCGTGCCCGGCATGTACGTCGGGGTCGCCGAGCAGCTCGTCGACTGGACCGGCAACGCCGAGACCTCGCTGATCGAGCAGCAGCAGTGGCTCGCCGAACTCGGCCTCGAGGGCGAGGTCGCCACCGTCGCCTGGATCGGGTACCACACGCCCACCGTCGTCAACATCGCCGGCATGGATCTCGCCTACCAGGGGCGGGATGCGCTGACCGGGTCGCTGCAGGGGCTCGACGCGCTCCGCGGCGGCACCGGCACGGTCCTCGCCTCAGGGACCCCGGGCACGTCGGTCGCCGTGGCCGACTCCGGTCCGTTCGTGTCGATCGTCGCCCACTCCTACGGTTCGACCGCGGCGATGCTCGCGCTGCAGGAGAACGACGTGAGCGTCGACGCCCTCATCGTCGTGGGTTCGCCCGGCAGCCCGGCGACGAGCGTCGACGACCTCAAGGTCACCGGCGGCAACGTCTGGGTGGCGGCCGCCGACTCCGATCCGGTGCCGCGCAGCGGCGTCTTCGGCAGCCAGCCCCTCGACGAGGCCTTCGGGGCGAACCGGTTCTCGGTGAAGGCGATGACCGACCCGATCACCGGCGAGCAGCTCGACGACATCGAGGGCCATGTCTACTACTTCTGGCCCGGCACCACCTCCGTGCGCAACACGGCGCTCATCGCGATCGGCCAGGGCGCACTGGCGACCACCGACACCGCGCCGGCCAAGGCGACGGCGAAGTAGCGCGTCTCACCTTCCGTAGACTTCCGGGGTGTCTGAAATCACCCCCGACGTCGTGTCGCACCTGGCGCATCTCGCCCGGATCGCGCTCACCGAAGACGAGATCACGAAGCTGACCGGCGAACTGGGGCAGATCGTCGACTCGGTCGCCAAGGTCACCGCCGTCGCGACCCCCGACGTGCCGGCGACGAGCCACCCGATCCCGCTCGGAATGGTGACGCGTGAGGATGTCGTCGGCCCGACGCTCAGCACCGAGCAGGCCCTCTCGGGGGCGCCGGCGAGCGAACTCGGGCAGTTCAAGGTGTCGAGCATCCTGGGAGAAGAGCAGTGACCGACCTCACCGCCCTCACGACGCTGTCGGCCGCCGACCTCGCCGACAAGCTCGCCGCGGGTGAGGTGTCGAGCGTGGAGGCCACCCAGGCTCACCTCGACCGCATCGCCGCAGTGGACGGCGACGTGCACGCGTTCCTGCACGTCAACGCCGCAGCTCTGGATGCGGCCCGCGCCGTCGACGCCCAGCGTGCCGCCGGCGTGCAGCTCTCGCCGCTCGCCGGGGTGCCGGTCGCCATCAAGGACGTGCTCTGCACCCTCGACATGCCCTCGACCGCGGGCTCGAAGATCCTCGAAGGCTGGATCCCGCCGTACGACGCCACCGTCGTCGCGAAGATGCGGGCCGCGGGGCTCGTGCCGCTCGGCAAGACCAACATGGACGAGTTCGCGATGGGCTCCTCGACCGAGCACTCCGCCTACGGCAACACCCACAACCCGTGGGACCTCAGCCGCATCCCGGGCGGTTCCGGCGGCGGGTCGGCCGCGGCCGTGTCGGCGTTCGAGGCGCCGCTCGCGCTCGGCTCCGACACCGGCGGCTCCATCCGGCAGCCCGCGGCGGTCACCGGCTCGGTCGGCATGAAGCCCACCTACGGCGGCGTCTCGCGCTACGGCGCGATCGCGCTGGCGTCGTCGCTCGACCAGGTCGGTCCGGTCACCCGGACGGTGCTGGATGCGGGTCTGCTGCACGACGTCATCGGCGGGCACGACCCGCGCGACTCGACCTCCATCCCGGATGCCTGGCCGTCGTTCGCCGACGCCGCCCGGGCCGGGCTGCGCGGTGAGGGCCTTCGCGGGCTGCGGGTCGGTGTCGTGTCGGAGCTGTCGCAGGAGGGGCAGGGTTTCCAGCCGGGGGTGCTGCAGCGCTTCCGCGAGTCGCTGGCGCTGCTCGAGGCGCAGGGTGCGGAGATCGTCGAGGTCAGTGCCCCGTCGTTCGAGTACGCGATCGCCGCCTACTACCTGATCCTGCCGGCGGAGGCGTCGAGCAACCTCGCCAAGTTCGACTCGGTGCGGTTCGGCCTGCGGGTCGAGGTGCCCGGCGGAACGGTCGAGGATGTCATGGCCGCATCCCGCGAGCAGGGCTTCGGCGACGAGGTGAAGCGCCGCATCATCCTCGGCACCTATGCGCTGTCGGCGGGCTACTACGACGCGTACTACGGATCGGCGCAGAAGGTGCGCACGCTCATCCAGCGCGACTTCGACGCCGCGTTCGGCGTCGCCGACGTGCTGGCGACCCCGTCGGCGCCGACGACGGCCTTCCCGCTCGGGTCGAAGATCGACGACCCGCTCGCGATGTACCTCAACGACCTGACGACGATCCCGGCGAACCTGGCCGGCGTTCCGGGTATCTCGATCCCCGCAGGGCTCGCGCCCGAGGACGGGCTGCCGGTCGGCATCCAGTTCATGGCGCCGGTGCGCGAGGACGCTCGCCTCTACACGGTCGGCGCGGCCCTCGAGTCGCTGCTCGAGCAGCAGTGGGGCGGCCCCCTCCTGTCGCAGGCACCCGCGCTGGCCTGACGATCGGCGGTCGCCGCCGTCGTGCAGGCGGGCGTGGCGCGCTGTCGCCGATCCTGAAGCGTTCGATGTAAAGCGTTTTACATTGAACGCTTCACCTGTGCGGTGACGCGTGATGCACTACGGGGAACGCGAGCCCTCCCGGCACCGCGCGCCATCCCGAACCGGGCACCTGCCCCTGGACGAAGGAGTCCTCTTGTCACACCGCGCACATTCCCGGCTGATCGGTGCGGCCGCTGCCGTCACCGCCGCCGCTCTCGCCCTCGTCGGCTGCGCCTCCTCGGCGCAGCCCGAACTCGAATCCGGACCCCGCGGTGGCACCCTCACGGTCGCCCTCGCCGCGGCGCCGGCCAGCCTCGACCCGGCCAACATGGAACAGTCGACGAGCCCGTTCGCGCAGCCCGCGTATGACGCGCTCATCAACGTGGCTCCCGACGGAGCACTCGAGCCCGGCCTCGCCACCGAGTGGGGCTTCGTCGACGACCAGAACAAGGTCTTCGAGATCACCCTGCGCGAGGGCGTCACGTTCTCCGACGGCGCCGAGCTCGACGCCGAGGCACTCGTCACCAACTTCGAGCACCTCGACACCGGCAAGAGCAACGTCGCGACCCTCGTCAACGGCGGAAACTACGAAGCCGTCGACGCCGACACCGTGCGCATCACCTGGGAGACGCCGCATCCGCTCGCCCCGCAGGCGCTCACCCAGCGCTGGGTCGTCGGCATGGTCGTGTCGCCCGACGCCATCACCGACGACCCCGACGGGCTCGCCACCGAGACCGCGGGCGCCGGACCCTACGTGCTCGACTCGGCGCAGACGGTCGCCGGTTCGCGCTACGTGTACACGGCGCGCGACGACTACTGGGACCCGGCGTCGCAGCACTGGGACGAGATCGTCATCATCGTGATGGACAACGCCGAGCAGCGCCTCAACGCGCTCAAGACCGGTGAAGTCGACTACGCGCTCGGCGACCTGGGCACCGCAGGCGGTGCCGCCGACGCCGGGATGCAGGTGCTCTACGCGCCGACCATCTTCTACGGACTGAGCCTGCTCGACCGTGAAGGCACCCTCGGTTCGCCGCTCGCCGACGTGCGAGTCCGGCAGGCGATCAACTACGCCCTCGACCGCGAGACGATCGCGTCGGCGCTTCTCGGCGAGTACGGCTTCGCCACCGAGCAGACCGTCGTGCCGTCCGAGCCCGGCTACGTGGAGGCGCTCGAAGGGACCTATGCCTACGACCCGGAGAAGGCGAAGGAGCTGCTCGCCGACGCCGGCTATCCCGACGGGTTCACCATCCCGGTCATCGCGAGCACCTCGTCGACCGCCGCGACGCTGTCGCAGGTCATCGTCGAACAGCTCGCCGCCGTGGGCATCACCGTGCAGCTCGACGCCCGCCCCGGTCCCGACTACTTCGCCGCGATGACCGGCGGAACGTTCGCCGCCGCGGTCGTCGGCTACGGATCGCAGCCGATGCCGATGGAGTACGACGGACTGTTCGGACCGAAGGCCATCTTCAACCCCCTCGGATCGACGAGCAGCACGATCGACGACCTGATGGCGAAGGCCCTCGTCGCCTCCGAAGACGAGGCGGCGGAGCTCTACCAGCAGATCGAGACGGAACTCGTCGAGGAGGCGTGGTTCGCCCCGGCCGTCATCGCCCCGGTGTTCTACCTCGCCGGCGAGAACCTCGCCCCGGTGTCGGTGTCGGTCGAGCGTCCGCAGGCGCCGCTCACCGAGCTCGCCCCCGCCGAGTGAGCCGACGAGCCGGGGAGGGGCAGCACCTCTCCCCGGCTCTGGCCTCCTCGAACCACCGAACCTCCGAGTAGGAAAGAACCCATGCTGCTGCGTCGACTGAGCGTCTGGCTCGTGATGAGCGTCGCACTGTTCTTCACCATCTCCGTGCTCGTCTTCGTGCTGGTCTCGCTCACCCCCGGCGACGCGGCGCGCGCGATCGTCGGCCCCACCGCGTCGGTTGAGCGCTACGAGCAGGTGCGGGCCCAATTGGGGCTGGATCTTCCGCTCTGGGAGCAGTACGCCCGCTGGCTCGGGGGGCTGCTTCACGGCGACCTCGGCGACTCCGTCGTCACCGGAGTGCCGGTCTCGCAAGTCCTCGCCGACCGGCTCGAGCCGACCCTCTCGCTCATGATCGGCACGTTCCTCTGCGCGTCGGTGCTCGGCATCGTTCTCGGCGTGATCGGCGCCTCGCGACCAGGTGCCGTCGGTAAGGCGGCGGATGTCGGCAGCGTGCTCGGCGCGGCCGTCCCCAACTTCTGGATCGGCCTGGTGCTCGCCGCCCTGTTCGCGGTGCAACTGCGCTGGCTGCCGACGAGCGGGTACACGCCGCTCGTCGACGGCGTCGGCCCGTGGCTGCAGCACCTCATCCTGCCGATCGCGACCCTCACCGTCGGCGGCACCGCACTGCTCGCCAAGCAGACCCGCGACGCCGTCGCCGAACAGCTCACCCAGCCCTACATCCTGCTGCTGCGTGCGCACGGGGTGAGCGAGCGCCGCATCCTGTGGCGGCACGCCCTCCGCGGGGCGGCGATCCCGATCGTCACCATCCTCGGCATGAAGATGATCGGCCTCACCAGCGGCACCGTGCTCGTCGAGAGCGTGTTCGTCATACCGGGGTTCGCCGGCTATTCGGTCAACGCGACCCTGCTGCACGACATCCCGGTCGTGCAGGCGATCACGCTCATCTTCACCGTCGTCATCATCGTCACCAACCTCGCGGTCGAGCTGCTCTACAGCCGCCTCAACGTCAAGGAGGCGGCATGAGCGCCCGCGAGATCCAGGCTGCCGAAACCGGAGCGGTGATCGACGTCGATCCGGATGCCGGCGTCGACGGGGACTCCGGTGCGCCGCGCGATCTGCGGGACACCCGCCCGTTGCCGCGTCTGCTGCTCGCGCGACCTCAGTTCGTGGTGTGCGCCTCCCTCCTGCTCGTCATCATCGGCGCGCTCGCGCTCGCACCCGTCATCGCGCCCTACTCGCCGCTCGCTCAAGACCTCAGGCAGGTGCTCGCCGGCCCGAGCGCCGCTCACCCGCTCGGCACCGACGACCTCGGGCGGGACGTGCTGTCGCGGCTGCTCTACGGCGGCGGCCAGACCCTCGTCGGAGTGCTGCAGGCGGTTCTCGTGTTCCTCGCGCTCGGGACGAGCCTCGGCCTGATCGCCGGCATGGCGCGCGGCGTCGTCGACACGATCATCGTGCGCGCCGCCGAGGTGCTCTTGAGCGTGCCGGCGTTCATCATCCTGCTCGTCACCCTCTCGATCTCGCCCGGCAACATGACGCTCGCGATGACGACGATCGGTGTGCTGACCAGTCCGCTGCTGTTGCGCGTGGTGCGCGGAACCACGAAGTCGGTGCGCGAAGAACTGTTCGTGCGCAGCGCCCGCGCGATGGGGCTCACCGAAGCCCAGATCACCGTGCGGCACGTGCTGCCGCGGCTCGCCGGCCCGATCATCGTGCAGGTCACCGTCTTCAGCGGTGCGGCGATCATGACCGAGACGGGCCTCGGCTACCTCGGTTTCGGCGTGCGGCTGCCCGACCCGAGCTGGGGCAACATGGTGCACACCGCGAGCGAGAACATCTCGCGGGCGCCGTGGCTCCTCGTGCCGACCGGTGGCGCCATCATCATCACCATCCTCACCCTGATGCTGCTCGGCGACAGCGTGCGCGATGCGGTCGCCGACCGCTGGAGCGGCACGACCGGTCGTCGGATGCGCGCGCGCCGGGCGCCCGACCGACTGGATGGCGCACAGCCGGATGCCGACGCCCTGCTCAGCGTGCGCGACCTCGAGATCGTGCTCGACACCCCGGCAGGCGCGATGCCGATCGTGCGCGGTGTCTCCTTCGACCTGCACCGCGGCGAGACGCTGTGTCTCGTCGGAGAGTCGGGCTCGGGCAAGTCGGTGACCGCTCTCGCGCTGCTCGGACTGACCCGCGGTCTGCGGGTCGCCGGCGGGCGGATCGTGATCGACGGAGCCGACCTGAGCGCACGCAGCCCCGAAGAGCTCCGCCGGTTGCGGGCCGAGAGTTTCGGCTACATCACCCAGGATCCCCAGCCGTCGCTCGACCCGTCGATGAGGGTCGGCGATCTGCTCGCCCAACTGGTGCGGCTCCACCAGCGCGTCGGGGCTGCCGAGTCGCGTCGCGTCGCGGTCGAACTGCTCGAGCGGGTGCAGATCCCCGACGCGGCGGCCGTCGCACGACGCTACCCCCATCAGCTCTCGGGCGGGATGGCACAGCGCGTCGTGATCGCCGCCGCGCTGAGTGCACGACCGAAGGTGCTCATCGCCGACGAGCCGACGACCGCTCTCGACGTCACCGTGCAGGCCGAGATCCTCGCCCTGCTGCACGCGCTGTGCGACGACGACGACTCGATGACGCTGCTGCTCATCACGCACGACTGGGGTGTCGTCGCTGACATCGCCGACCGGGTCATCGTCATGCGCGACGGCGAGCTGGTGGAGCAGGCATCGGTGACCGACATCTTCGCCCGCCCCATCGCCGCCCACACTCAGGCGATGCTCGCCGCCGATCCTGCCCGGTTGCCCGTGCACCCGGTGCGGCCCGCCGGCGCGCCGCTGCTGGCCGTGCGCGACCTCGAGATCCAGTACTCGGGCCGCGATGCCGCGGGTCGCGCCGTGCGCAGCACCGCCGTGCGCGGCATCGACCTCGACATCGACGCGGGACGCACCCTCGGCCTCATCGGAGAGTCGGGGTCGGGCAAGTCGAGTGTCGGCAACGCGATCGTCGGTCTCGTCGAGGCGAGTGCCGGAAGCATCCGCCTCGACGGTGAAGAACTGGTCGGGGTCGGCAGGGCCCGCCGCCGCGAGCTCGCCCGCCGCGTGCAGATCATCTTCCAGGACCCGTACGGCTCGCTCAATCCGGTGCGAACCGTCGGCTCGATCCTCTCCGAACCACTCGTCGCCACCCGCCGGATGGGGCGGCGCGACGCCGAGAAGGCGGTGCGCACCGCCCTCGACCGGGTGGCGCTGCCGGCGAGTGCCGCGGCCCGCTACCCGTCGCAGTTCTCTGGCGGGCAGCGCCAGCGCATCGCCATCGCGCGGGCGATCGTGCTCGAGCCGGAACTCGTCGTCTGCGACGAACCGGTCAGTGCTCTCGACCTGACGATCCAGTCGCAGGTTCTCGAACTGCTCACCGAGCTGCAGGATGAACTCGGCATCGCCTACCTGTTCATCTCGCACGACATCTCGGTGGTGCGCAGCTTCTGCGACGACGTCGCGGTCATGCACCGCGGGGTGATCGTGGAGCGCGGCCCGATCGAACAGATCGCCGAACGACCCGAGCACCCCTATACGCGATCGCTCCTCGACGCGGTGCCGCTCCCCGACCCGACGGTGCAGCAGGGGCGTTCGCGTTCGGTGCGGAGGTTCGAGGGATGACCAGTCCGGTCACGATCCACGACGTGGCCCAGGCCGCCCAGGTGTCGATCGCCACCGTCTCTAATGCGATGAACCGCCCGGGTCGGGTGGCCGCCGACACCCGCACGCGCGTGCTCGACGCCGCCGACCGGCTCGGCTACGTGCCGCACGCGATCGCCGCCCATCGCGCCCGGACGGCGCGCGAACGCATCGGGGTGATCGCGCCGTTCGTCACCCACTCGTCGTACACGGCACGCATCCAGGGCATTCTCCCGGTGCTGGGTGCGGACCACATGGAGGCTCTCGTCTTCGATCACCCGTCCGCGAGCCGATCGCCGTCGCCGCGCCTCGCGACGCTGCCGTTCTCGGGCAACCTCGACGGACTCGTCATCATGGGGGTCCCCGTCGACACCGGGCTCGCCGACCGGCTGCTCACCCGCGGAGTGCCGACCGTGCTCGTCGACTCGCGGCATCCCCAGTTCACCTCCGTCGTGCTCGACGAGGATCACGGTGCCGCCACGGCCGCCGAGCATCTCGTCGGTCGGGGCTACACGCGATTCGTGTACGTCACCGAGGGGCAGATCTCGAACGACTTCATCTCGCAGGGCAAGCGCCGACTCGCCGGATTCCTGCGGGCGCTCGCCGACCTGGGGGTGGAGGAGGAGCGGGTGCACCGGCTCACCGCCCGCGCGGGCGACGCGCATGCCGGGAGGCTCGCCGCCGACGCGATTCTGTCGCTCGCCGAGAAGGACCGGGTGGGCGTGCTCGCCGGCCACGACATCCTCGCCGCGGGGATGCTCGCGGGCTTCCGCAGCCGACACGTCGACATCCCCGGCCGGGTCGGGGTCATGGGGTGGGATGGGGGCGAGCTCGTCGAAGCGCTCGGCGTGACGACGATGCGGCAGCCGCTGGCCGAGTCGGGCCGGGTCGGCGCGGAGCGGCTGATCTCGCACATGCGCGACGCGAGTGCCCCGGTGGAACGCATCGTGCTGATGCCGACCCTGGTGCCGGGGATCACGACGTGAGCGAGACGGGAGACGCGCGCGCTGCGGGACGGGCGTTGCCGGCCGACCTGGCTCGGCTGCTCGAGCGGGTGGCGGGCGACCTCGACGGCCCGGAGCAGGCGGAGCCGCCGTTCGAGCATCCCGCCGGGGAGCCGCCGGCCGATTGGATGCGGCGGGTGGCGACGGTGCGCGCCCAACACGACGCGTTCGCGCAACGTCGGCGCGGAGTTCTCGCCGCTGCCGCGCGGGAGCTCTTCGGCACCGATGCCGCGGGTCTGCTCGGCGACCCCGGGCCACTGTCGCGCGAGGATGTGGAGCTTCCGGTCGCCTCCGACGGGGTACTGCTGCGGCTGGCGCCCGGACTCGAGCGCCCGATGCCGCGCAGCTGGCAGACGCCGGCGCCGGCGCGGCCGCTGCCGGTACGGGTGACTTCGCCGGAGTCGCCGCGCGCGGCGATCGTGCGGCTGCACGGCGGCGCGTTCTGGATGGGGGGTGGTGTGACGCGCACGGTGATCGACCGGGTGCTCGTCGACCTGCTCGCGAGCCGGTGCAACGCGATGGTGCTCGATGTCGACTATCGACTCGCGCCCGAGCATCCCTATCCGGCGGCGGTGCTGGATACGCTTCATGCGCTCGATCGGGTGCGCGCCGATGTCGCCGCGCGCGGCATCGACCCGAGCCGCATCGCACTCGTCGGTACCTCGTCGGGGGCGAACGTGGCGACGACCGCGGCGATGCTCGACGCGGCCCGCGGCGACGTGGTGCCGCTCGCCGCGCTTGCTCTCGTCGTGCCCTCGGTCGATGCGACGAGCGCTGCGCCGGCGTTGCGTGACGATCCGGTCGCATGGGAGAAGCGGCGTCGCCTGGTGCGCGGCTATCTCGGCACGCAGGTCGACCCGTCGGATCCTCGAGTGTCGCCTGCTCTGCGCGCGCAGTTGCCGGGGATGCCGCCGACGTTCGCGGCGATCGCCGAGTTCGACGAGGTCGCGGTCGGCGGCGAAGCTCTCTGCCGCGCGATCCGCGCGGGCGGAGGTGTCGCGGAGTCGCGGGTGTACCCGATGACGCACACGACGGCGACGCCGGCGGTGGAAGCCTCGGTGATGCGGGATCTCGCGGACTTTCTGCGACCACTCCTCGGGGCGTCGCGACCGCTCCCGTGAGACCCTGAAGGGATGAGCGCCCGCAACGTCACCCGCATCCTGCTCGGTTCGGCGCTGGTGTTCGCCGGCGTGAGCCATCTCACGTTCGCGCGCGCCGAGTTTCAGGCGCAGGTGCCGCCGCAGCTGCCGCTCGAGCCCGACACGACGGTGGTGCTCTCGGGGGTGGCGGAGATCACGCTCGGGTCGGCCCTCGTGCTGGCGCCGAACCCGCTGCGGAAGCTCGTGGGGGTCGCCGGGGCGGCGTTCTTCACGGCGATCTTCCCCGGCAACCTCGCGCAGTGGCACTACCGGCGCGACGGGTTCGGGCTCGACACCGACCGCAAGCGGTTCGTGCGGCTGTTCTTCCAGCCGGTGCTGATCGCGGCGGCGCTCTGGTCGACCCGCCGCTGAGGTCTCGCGGCCGCGGGGTGCTTCGTTCTCGCCCTCAGGGGGCGGAGGCCATCATCGTGGCGAACGCGAGTCCGGAGATGATGACGGCCATCACGGTGACGAACAGGCTCGAGTACTCGAACCGGTAGTCGGTGGCGGCTCCGCGGCGGTGGCGGCGCGCGGTGTCGGCGTCGGCGGTGCCGTCGACGATCTGCTGTCGGGCGGCGGCGAGGGCTCGGCCGTCGCGGTCGTGGTGGTCGACGATGGAGGCGAGGATCCAGATGCTGAGGGCGATGCCGACGACGAGCACGGTTCCGAAGCCGACGAGGTCGCGCTGGGCGTCGACGGGCCACAGCAGCCGGGTGGCTGCGACGGCGATCATCCCGAGCACGCCGAGCGAGACGGCGCGGACCTCCCAGGTGGGCGGAGTGCGCACGGCGGCGCCGGGGATGCGGGATTGCGGGGGGAGGAAGATGCGCACCCAGCCGGGCCGGATCGCGGAGGCGAGGGCGAGCGCGGCCACGCCGAGCAGCACCCAGAGCACGACCATTCCTCGACTGTAGGGGTGCCGACGGGCTCGCCCTTCGTGGTTCAGTCGACGGCGACGATCGTGCCGCCGGTGATGCGCACCAGCTCGGCGAAGGTGAGCGGGAACACGGCGTGCGAGTGACCGGCGGCGGCCCAGATCTCGTCGAAGGTGTCGAGCACGGGGTCGACGACGGTGCGCAGCGGGGCGGGATGCCCGACCGGGGCGACTCCGCCGATCACCTGCCCGGTGGCGGCCCGCACGATCTCGGGGGTGGCGCGCTCGATGACGCCGACGCCGATCCTCGCGGCGAGGGCGGTGGTGTCGACCCGGTGCCCGCCGGAGGTCATCACGAGCAGCGGGACACCGTCGGCGACGAACACGAGCGAGTTGGCGATCGCGCCGACTTCCACGCCGACGGCGGCGGCTGCTTCGGCGGCGGTGCGGGCGCCGTCCGGGATGTGGGTGATGCGGTCGACCCCGGACACGCCGAGGCGCGCCAGCACGTCGCGGACGTTCTCGACACTGCGGGGTTCGCTCATTCTTCGACGGTATCCGAGCTCAGACCGGTGCCACTGTGCGGGGCGGTTCGAACTCCCACTCGCCGTCGCGGCGGTGGATTCTCCAGCCGTGGTCGTGCACGAGGAGGTGATGGTGTCGGCAGAGAAGGATGCCGTTGTCGACCGAGGTCGCTCCGCCCTCCGACCACGGTTTCAGGTGGTGGGCTTCGGTCCAGGAGGGTGGTCGGTCGCCGTGCGGGAAGGTGCAGCCTCCGTCGCGGGCGGCGAGGGCGATCCGTTGGCGGCGGGTGAAGAGTCGCTGGGGGACTCCGACCTCGACGATGCGGCGGTCGCCATCGAACAGGATGGGAACGACACCGCTCTCGCAGATATGCCGTTCCGCAGTCGCGATGCCGAAGGATGCGTGCTGCCCCTCGATGCGTGCCCTGCCGGCTCGGCGATCGAGGTCGGCGAGGTCGACGTGCACGACGACGTCGGGTCGCCGGAACGGCAGGATCGACCCCGGGTCGACCGCGGCCCCGACGCGGATCAGCTCGACGAACGCGTCGAGCCCGATCTGCTCGGTCGTGCGCGGATCGGCGAGCAGCTCGTCGGCGCGGGCGGAGATCTGGGGGTCGACGAACCGCACCCCGTGGCGTCGTGGCGAGGTCGCTCCGTCGTAGGCGGCGGTGACGATGGCGGCGGACTCGGGATCGAGCAGCCCGTTGATGCGGGTCATGCCGTCGGAGAGGGGAGTGAGGTGCAGGTAGCGCTTCTCACGCAGCCGTGCCGCGCGGTCGGCGATGCCGGATTCGTCGAGGTCGTCGCGCAGCGCCCGGGCGTGGATCGCGAGTTGCTCCACCGTGACCGTGGGGGCGAGTTGCACGAGGGCGGAGGCCGCGCGGGCGAGCGCCTCGGCCGGAACGCCCTCGCACGGAACGCCGAGACCCGAGCGGATGGCATCCGCTGCCGTCACGGTGAGCGACCCCGACCGAACCGCCGCACCGACCGAGCCGAGCCACGACGGCAGATCGGGCGACGAGGAAGGAGTGGGGGCCGCGGTGATCTCGCCGACCCGGATCAGCTCGCCGGCTTCCCGCTTCGTGACGCCGGTGAGCCGCTGCACCAGCTTCTCGGGCGTGCGCACCCCGAGCTTCTGCGCCAACCCGGAATGCCCGAGTTCGGGCCGCGACCGCCGCTTCAGTTCGGCCGCCGCGACGACGGCCACGGCATCCGCTCGTCGGCGGATCTCGGCGGCGAGGCGCGAGACATCCATCAGGTCGTCGTCGGGCAGACCACTCAGCACCGGAGGGGCGAAAGGGACCGACACGTCCGCCAGGGCGGAGAGCGAGTCGGTCGAGAAGGTCATGGCACTATTCTCGCAACATTCGAACGTATGTTCTAGATAGACGAACCTTTCTCAGGAGAAGTCATCGGGCGCGGACTTGTGGAGGACGCAGCATCCACCGGCCGCGCGCGTGTGAAGTGAGGTGCCACGCCCGGCACGGATGGATGCCGTTCTCGGCGCGTTCCGGATGAGCACGGACCAGTTCGCGCAGGACGTGCTCGGCAGCCTGCCGGGTGGGGTAGGGGTTCTTGATGCACACTGGCGCACTCCTATGAAGGAATGCACTGCATCCGAACCGGAGCGTTCGCTCCGTACGACCGACGGTAGCGGCATCGGCCCGCCGCCGCGCCAAATACGATGGATGCCATGGCTAAAGCGGATCTGATGGACTACGACAAGGCGCTCGAGATGTTCGAGCCCGTGATCGGCCTCGAGATCCACGTCGAGCTGTCGACGAAGACGAAGATGTTCTCGGATGCGCCCAACCCGGCGAACTCCGAGAACCACGACGCGGCGCCGAACACCCTCATCACCCCGGTCGACCTGGGGCTTCCCGGATCCCTCCCGGTGGTGAACGAGACGGCCGTCGAGTACGCCATCTCGCTGGGGCTGGCGCTCGGCTGCGAGATCGCCACGTCATCCCGATTCAGCCGCAAGAACTACTTCTACCCCGACCTGGCGAAGAACTACCAGATCAGCCAGTACGACGAGCCGATCGCGTTCGAGGGCTCGGTGACGGTGGAGCTCGAGGACGGCACCGAGGTGGCGATCCCGATCGAGCGGGCGCACATGGAAGAGGATGCCGGCAAGCTCACGCATCTCGGTGGGGCGACCGGCCGCATCCAGGGGGCGGATGCTTCGCTCGTCGACTACAACCGTGCGGGGGTTCCGCTGGTGGAGATCGTGACGAAGCCGGTGTTCATCCCGGCGGGCGCGCACGCGGGCGAGGTCGCGAAGGCGTACGTCGGCACGATCCGCGACATGGTGCGCGCGCTCGGCATCTCGGAGGCGCGCATGGAGCGCGGCAACCTGCGCTGCGACGCGAACGTGTCGCTGCGCCCGCGCGGCGCCGAGAAGCTCGGAACCCGCACGGAGACGAAGAACGTCAACTCGATGCGCGCCGTGGAGCGTGCGGTTCGCCATGAGATTCAGCGCCAGGCGGCGATCCTGGCTGCAGGTGGCACCATCACGCAGGAGACCCGCCACTGGCACGAAGACAAGGGCACGACCTCACCCGGGCGCCCGAAGTCGGATGCCGACGACTACCGGTACTTCCCGGAGCCCGACCTGCTGCCGATCGAACCGCCCGCCGAGCTGGTGCAGCGTCTGCGCTCCGAGCTGCCCGAGGCGCCCGCGGTGCGCCGGCGGCGGCTGCGCGAGACGTGGGGGTTCACGGCGCTCGAGTTCCAGGATGTCGCCAACTCCGGCCTGCTCGTCGAGATCGAGGAGACGGTGGCCGCGGGTGCGGCTCCGGCGCAGGCCCGCAAGTGGTGGACCGGTGAGATCGCGCGACTCGCGAACGCGTCGGGCGTGGATGCCTCGTCCCTCGTCTCTCCGCTGCATGTGTCGGAACTTATCGCCCTCATCGAGTCGGGCGACCTGACCGACCGCCTCGCCCGTCAGGTACTCGAAGGAGTCGTGGCTGGGGAGGGCCGGCCGTCCGAGGTCGTCGCCGCCCGCGGTCTCGCGGTGGTGTCGGATGACGGCGCGCTGCTCGCCGCGATCGACGAGGCCCTGGCCGCGCAGCCGGATGTGCTCGAAAAGCTGCGGGACGGGAAAGTCCAGGCGGCGGGCGCGATCATCGGTGCCGTCATGAAGGCGATGGGTGGATCAGCGGATGCCGCCCGAGTTCGGGAACTCGTGTTGGAGCGGGCGCAGGGCTAGGGGAGCCGCTCGTTCGCCGTCGGGGGAGCGGTGTCAGTGCCTTCAGACGCGCGCCACGCACGGAAGTAACTCGCGCCGGCCTGTCCGATTGCGGCGGTCCAATCGGATTCTCGGGTGCTTCGAAGCCAAGTTCGAAGGGACCCGAAGTCTGCAGGCGAACTCGCCCCGTATAGGCGCATAAGTGGGTCGGTAGCAGAGCGCGGAACGCCCATGAGTCTTAGCGCAACCGCGCGTTCTGATGACACGCCGTATAGGGCAAAGGAAGGGATGTTTCGGAGACGTTCTCGCGTTGCCGGATCCTCCGCCGAATCTGAGCCCGCCAACGTCAACGATTGAATCGCACCCAGCCCCCAAGCGACTGTCGGAGCAATGTCGCCGAAAATGCGCTTGCAACACCGAGTGATCGATTTGGCCAGATCGCCTCCCTGGTCCGGGAAGTACGTGGAAGCCAGATCCGGGATGCTGACCCCGTTCACCCAGTCATGCGTGACATTCGCCAAGAAGTTCCCAGGTCCCTCGGCGGGCGCCGCTTCGAGAAGTTTCGTACGCAGTTCTGGGACTCGCAGCATCACGCCGATCAGGTCAGTGAGGGCCTCTCGGTTCGTCCCGAAAAGCGGAGTATCCCAGGTTGCAGGACCCAGGCTTCGTTCCGAAATCTCTCCGAGAGCGCCCGCCACGCTCTCCCACGAAAAGCCGGTTGAATCGACTAGCGACAGAGGACGACCAGCAAGACCTCGCGCGTACTCGCGTACTGCGTCAATGAGCTTTTGTGCTGCTTCCGGGATGTCGCGGCGAAGGAGACGGTAGCCGAACGTGCCGCGCAGGATCTGCTCGACCTCGACAGCGAACGCGGCTGGGTCCGCGCGCATCCTAAAACTGTGCGCGATGAACTGAAGGAATGTCGACCACTCCTCGCGATAGGCGAGCGAGCGCAGGTCCAACTGGCCAAACTCTCGAAGCGTGGTTACCACGAGATTGATAAGCGCCGACCCGAGGTCTGACTCTGCAGTCTGCACGTACTGTTCGAGCGCTGTCTCGCGGTCGTTGTCGTGCGCAGCCATTGCCACGATGCCGGGTTGCGACTGATCTACTCGCCCCGCGCGTCCGGCAATGTTCCAGAAATCTGCCGATGGCATTTTCTCGCCGTATGGGTATTGGTGGGTCGCAAACACAACGTTCGCCACAGGGAAGTTGAGCCCCTGAGCGATGGTGGTGGTCGCAACCAAAAAGTCGATCTCCTCTCGCTCCAACAATTGCTCCATAAGAGCTTTTACATCGTCTGGAAGGCCGGCGTGGTGTACGCCAATTCCTTTGCGAAGCATCGCAATCAGCGGGAAGTCGGCGCCGAGATCGTGCTGAAGAACCTTGATCGTGTCGGTGACCAGCTGGGAAGGAAGGTCCTTGTCCGGAAGAGCATCTGCGAGGGTGCGCGCCGCCGTCCAGGCGTAATCGGGTTGCCCAACCAGCAAGATCGTCGAGCCGCGGAACGAAAGGGCATGCGCCGCCGCGGCTGCGAGCCGATTGGGAGACGAGGCTTGGCTCAAGGTCAATCCCAGCGGGCGGTTCGTTGGCGCCGAGTAAGAGATCTGACTGACCAGTGTCGGCTTCGACGCTGCGATTGGCTTCAGTTGCACATGAAAGTCGCCTCGTCGCGGCCCTGGTGCTGGGGTCGCGAGAACAATGACTCGATCGTTTGGCTGCCAGTCGAGGCTTACCGAGACCGATTGGTTACTCTGCTGGTCGAGCCATGATGCGACCTCGGCACCGTTCGGTATGAATGGGGTGAGAAGCAAGAATTGAGAGTCGCGTGCCTCTCGATTGATGGTCGTAAGCAGGAGCTCAAGCGAGAGGCCACGTCGGCCCTCGGCTAGGTTGTGGGCCTCGTCAACGACGACGAGTGCGAGCGGTCGCCCTATCTGTTCAACCCAGCCGCCCCGAAGCATCAGATCAAGCTTCTCGGGGGTGGCCACGAGCACGTCAAACGGTTCAGAATCGGAGGTCAAGAGTTCGGCCTCAACGCCATCGATTTCGAGAGCGGGGCTGACCTTCTCCACCTGGATACCCAGCGCTCCGAGATCACGCCGCAGTCGAGTGGTGATTTGGTTGACCAGCGCCCTGGTTGGTGCCACGTAGGCGACCCACCCACGGCTTGAGCGGAACACGCTGAGAGATTGAATGATCCGGTACTCGGCTATTAGCGTCTTGCCGGCTGACGTGGGGAGTGAGACAACTACTGCCCGCTGCGCGGCTCGAGCTAGCCCCTCGTCGGAGAGCGCGACGCGCTGAGGCGGGAGCAACTCAAGGATCGGTCTCTGCCTGGAGGTGAGCTGCTGGACGAAAGCGCGGACCTGGGGTCCGGCGGACCGCGCTGTAGACCACAAGCTGTTGTCGATCATCTGGCCCGCCGCCAACGCCAGCGTTTGCGAAAGCTCCCGAAGGGCCGCGTCGCCAGCGCGCTCAGACGCAGAAACTGCGTTGTCGAAGTGGAGCTCGAGCTGTTCACGAATGTCAAAGGTTCCGTCCGATTCGCCGTCCCACAGATAGGCCGCGACAATCGTCGATGCTTTGAGCAGGTGATACTCGGCGACGAGGCTCCAGGCGGCGGCGACCGGATTGCTGTGCGAGGTCAGAAATTCCGGCTCAGCCGCGGCCTGTTCTTGCTGTGTCCGGCTAACTATGTCCAAGATCGCGGCGCGGTCATCGATCGACCGAATGCTAAAGAGACCTAGCCAGACATCTAGAACCCGCCGTCGAACGACCTTATCCCAGCCGATTGCGGGGGGTACATTCGAACGACTTTCGCGTTGTCCTGACAATAGCTTCGCAGCCAGCGACCCCTTGTCGGCGAGCCAGCCAGTTGCAACTGTCATCAACAGCGCGTGATCATCCTGCAGCGCGAGCGAGTTCGCTCGTGCGGCGTCAAACGAGGCGGCGGCCGCACGCGTTCGGTCGTCTCCCGAAACCGCGAGGAACCTATTTAGAAGTTGATAGAAGTGAAGTGAGGTGTCCTGTGCGCCGACGGCAGGGCCGCCGAACGCTAGATCGATAAGGAGTCGCTCCGTCTCGGCTCGCGCTTCAACCTGAAGAATCTGAGACTGTAGGCGCACGTCTTCTAGTGCGTCAGGCATGATCTTCGTTCTCTAGCCACGTGGGCCATTGCCCACATGAACCGTCTAGATACCACGCGTACAAGTTGACAGAGGTGACGCTGGCGAGCGTGGCGCTCAACGCCAGACCCCTCGCTTCCAAGTCCGCACTGTTGACCGGCGTCGCGCCGCGCATCAAACAACCGACGAGTCGGATTCGTTGACCAGCGCTCGAGACATACTCGTTCAGTGCCTCTAGGTACCAGGCCTCGAACTCTGTGTCCTTACAGCGTGCAAAGAGCCAGGTCAGTAACGCAAACTGAATGTCCAGATTGGTGGCCAAGGCTTCAAGCTGATGGATCATGCCGCTTCGACCATGCATGACCCCAGGCGGCGCGTTTCCGTCCTCCGAGGACTTGACCTCTCCGAACAGGAACACTGCGGTTTCGGTCTCGATAGACAACCCGACGATGTCGGCACCAGGCAGGCTGGCCTTTGGCGTCTTCCTGTCGCGCGTGCTGTTCCATGGCCATACTGCCGAGTGATCAGCCGCCAATAGCGACTCGGCGAGTGCTTCGCCGATCTGCCACGGAAGGGCGGCCGGAGGCGAGGAGAGAACGTCGCGCACGAAGTCGACTTGCATGTCGGTCGCTGCCATTGCCAGCATCGCGTCGGCCAGCTCCTCGCCTAGCTGGACATCCTCAAGGCGGTCCACTACTGATGGCTTGAGGACGGCGAGTTCCGCGTCTGGAACGGGTCGCCCATGCCACGTTACAGACTCTGCTGCACCGCTATACCCGCCTGTGGATTCAGCCATTGGAGCGTCCCTGACTGCTCGATTGCTGGAGAACTTATCGCGAACGCCCGACTTGCAAGCGCAGGTGGTGATCCGCGTGTCGACAACCGGCAGCCGGCACGCGCTTGCAATCGTCATCGCACTTTCGGGTAGGCGATCGCTGCGCGCCTCGGCCACGCAGGATCCAGCTCAGCGCTGCGGAACAAGCGCGCCGTACGCGCCGCGACAGGAAGATCACCACTGGATGCTGACCCGTACGCCGTCCTTAGGCACACAGAGGAACCCGCAGCGAAGGCCGTAACCCGGAAGCCGCGGGTACCACTTACCTGCGGATCACGACGTGAACCACGTTCCTCCCTTCGCCGCCGACCTCATCGCGATCACCGCCCTCGTGGTGATGTTCTTCCTCCGGCACCGCCGCCGCGACCTCGTCGTCGCGTTCGTGACCGTCAACATCGGGGTGCTGGCGGTCGCGAGCATCCTCGGCACCACCGAGGTGGGACTGGGCGTCGGGCTCGGACTGTTCGGCGTGCTGAGCATCATCCGGCTGCGGTCCACCGAGATCTCGCAGCACGAGGTCGCGTACTACTTCGCGGCGCTCGCGATGGGAATCGTCGCCTGTCTCACGAAAGTGCTGCCGCAACGCCAAACCGTGCGGGCGATGACGGCTTAGGGACTGCGCCTATTCATCCTGGGAAGACAGTGCGGCAGAAGGCAGGTCGCTACGGATTTCGGGCTCGACCTCGACATCCGAGTCGGCTCTGATCTTCGGGGGCGTGCCGGTCCACGGCTTGAGTCGCTGCCCGATCTCCTCGTAGGCACCGTCGACCGCGTCCAATACCGAGTCGATGAAGCCTCCTCGGCCCGCGTTCCTCTTCGCGCCGGCGGGTGACACCTGTGCGACCGTGAACGACTTGATCTCTTTGGTGGGATCGAGGATCAGTTTCGTCGGTTGCACGCGCAGTTCGCGAAGGAGTTCCGCGGTGCCGGTACGACCCCGCTGGAAGAACGCTTCCACCCGTACCGAGTTCGGCGAATCCGCGAGCTGACGCACGAGCCAGTTGACCCGGGTCGTCGGGCGGCCTTCCTTCGGAGCGGTCACGTCGAATGACGTCGTGACCTTCGACGCGCGAAGGTCGGCCGAAATCGTCATGTCGGAGACCGTGTTCGGAATGCGGATGGCAGCAGTGAGAACGCCCGACTTGACCAGGTCGGCGGCCAGCGTCGCCGTACGTGTCGCGTGGTCGAGTGCTTCGGCCTTGGTGAGGACGGGCACGACCTCGGTGCCGAGCTTCCGCCCCAGCCGCAGGCAGGCGAAGCGTACGAGAGCGTCGAAGCGCGCGGCGACATCCAGTGCGGCCTTGTCGTTCGACCGCAACGTGCCGGCGGCTACTGCTTCGCGGACCGTGACCCAGCTCGGGCCCATGTCGTCGAACGACATCGCGCCCGACTTGGGGTGCTCGAGATACCTGATCAACTCGCCGAGGATCCACGCCTGCTCAGGATCGGCGACCCCGCGGAACTCCTTCTGCATCACCGCGTGGGTGAGCACCTCAGTCCACGACCAGTGATGCAGTGCGACCTTGCGCAGCTTGCGCCGATCGACGGCTGTCGGATGGATGCCCGGTGACGGCGGCATCTCATTCGAGATCGTGATGAGAGCGTCATACCCGTGTTCGCGGGCGACGTCGAGGTAGTTCTCGAGCTGATCGGTCGCAAGAGCGTTGTCGCCCGTCTTCACCTCGACCAGGGCCGTCCATGATTTCGAGCCGCGACGTGCGCGAATGAGGCCGTCCGGGAAGATCCGGCGACCGGCGAGATCGAAGGGCACTTCGATGAAGGTCTCGATCGGCCCCGACGGCGCTCCCATCGGCCCGATCAGTGCGCGCCCGAACTCCTTCACGGAACTCATGACAGCGAGCAGCGCCGAGGTCGCACGCCGCTCTTGTTCTTCCGCTCCGTTGATCCCCGACGTCGGGATCAAGCGTGCGGCATTCCAGGACTTCTCTTCCATGATCCGCCTTCGTAGTCGCCATTGACGTGGCTAGACCATATCGGGAGCGCGACTCAGCCGGCGAAAGCCGCGGGTGGTCTGGTCGCGCCCTCGATTGATCAGAGGCATCCGAGCTGACCCTCACTAAGGAATGGAACCAACATTGATCCAGCCGGTGACGGCGAGGATCAAGGTTGCGACGAGAAGAAGGGCCCAGCCGAGAGCGCTGCGGTCGTAGTCGCGCGCTTGCGACTGCTCGTCGGCAGTAAGTGCCGAAAACGCCAGCCTCAGCCCCTTCTTCTTACGCCTTCTTCGCGCGAAGGGCCGCCACCAGGGGATCTCCTCCTTCGCATCGCGGAGATCCTCGCTGAGCAGATCCGAATGTGCCTTGAAGAACTTCATCGCGTCGAGTTGCGCCCAGAGGTTCGTGACGCACTGATACGCGGTGCCGAGAAACGCCAGGGTGGCAGCGAGTGCGATCCAGACATCCACGCTCAGGCCGCCGTCTGCTCGAGGCGCCGTTCACTGGCGGCGCCAGCGGCGTAATTCGCCACCATCCGCTCGTAGTCGTCGGCGCGACGGCGCAACTCCTCGGCGAGACCCTGTGCGGTCTCCGCTTGGAGCAACGCCGATGATCCCCCGGCCATGAATCCCCCGATCCGTGCGTGATGCTCAGCATGGAGGCGCGGGGAGGGATGCGGGCAGCCCGAGTTCAGGGGGCACTGTCGGAGTCGTACGCCAACTGTTAGGCTACAACCTAACGTTGGGAGTGAGAATGCCGACCCTGATCCGTGACGCTCGGCAGCGCCAGGGCGTCGGCGTGCGCGAACTGGCGCGCCGGTGCGGCGTCTCCGCGCCCACGGTGCTCGACTGGGAGCGCTCGGAAGCAGCCGGCACCATCCAGGTCGGCACCCTCGGGCGCGCTCTCGGCGCGCTGGGAGAGCGGATCGTCGTCAGCTCCCGTGGCGTGCGATCCGACGCGACGCTGGAACGACGC
This sequence comes from Pseudolysinimonas sp., assembly GCF_044239695.1. GTDB lineage: Bacteria > Actinomycetota > Actinomycetes > Actinomycetales > Microbacteriaceae > Pseudolysinimonas_A. Next base: position 23,214 of record NZ_JBIIAW010000020.1, read on the forward strand.
GAACAGCGACTCGGGCTGGAGCTGCATCGCACCATTGCCGGAAAGCTGATCGCCGATCCCGAGACCGTGCTCGCGGCGGGCCGTGCGCGACTCGACCGGATGCGCGCGACGCTCCGGGGCGGAGCCGTCGAGTGGCTCGAGGAATGGGGAGGGATGATCGAGGATCACGACCTCGCCGGTCTGGTGGCCGTCATGCTCGGAGTCAGCCAGCGCGACCTCGATCTGCGCAGCGTGTCGCCCTTCAGCGGGCTGCTCTCGCCCGAGGAGCGGAACGCCGTTCTGGATCGGGCGACGAGGGCGGCAGCGTGAACCGTCGCCAGCTCGAGGAGGCGATCGTGCGGGCATGCGAGGTCGTCGGCCAGCCCCGCGTCATCGTGCTCGGGTCGCAGGCGATCCTCGCCTCGTTCGCCGATGACAGGCTTCCACCCGAAGCCACCATGTCGGCGGAGGCCGACATCGCGCCGGAACACGACATCGCGGATCACCTCTCGAACCGGCTCTGGGCTCTCGCCGGTCAGGATTCGGAGTGGGCCAACGAACGCGACTTCTACATCGACGCGGTCTCCGCGGACACCGCGTACCTTCCCGACGGCTGGCGGGCGCGCGCCGTCGAGATCGAGCCGAGCTGGCATCCCGGTGTCGTCGGCGTGTGCCCGGAGGCTCACGATCTGTGTGCGTCGAAGCTCGGGCGCAACGAGCAGAAGGACCGGGAGTTTGTGACCGCCCTCGTCGCGGCTGGGCTCATCAACCCGCGGCTGCTGCGCAATCGGCTCGACGAGACCCGCGACCCGCGATTCGAGCCGGCACGCAAACGGGTCGCGCGACAGTTCGTCCGCTCGCTGGAGACGCCCTAGATTCAGGCCGCCTTCGCGTGCTCGCGCCGTCGCCGCGTCCCCGCGAACCGGGTCGCGAGCGCCAGCCCCGCCCCGATCAGCGCCACGACGGCACCGACCGCGATGACCTCGTACGACCGCGTCAGCCATCCCGCGATCGCGGGCAGGGCGAACGCGACGCCGACGAGCATGGCGGCGGCGATGCGCCAGCGGCCGCGCTCCGGACGACGCCAGAGCAGCAGGGCGAGCAGCAGCAGGGCCAGGATGCCGAGCACGAACACCGTCCACCACGGGGCTTCGAGGCCGAGCAGCACGACGCGCACGGCGACGGCCGCTCCGCCGCCGACGGCGGTTCCGGTGATCTCGACGGTCGCCCAGGTGCCGGCGTCGAAACGCTGGATGTCGGCCATCGTCTCGTCGGCGAGGATGATCTCGCCGTCGCCGTTCGCGGTCGCGCCGGTGAGGCTGCGGGTGCCGACGACGCGGAGGTCGTGGGCACCGGCGGGCAGCGGGTCGGCCGGGATCGCACCGCTCAGGGTGGCGAGACCGTCGCGGTCGACGACGGCGGCACCGACGATCACCGGCTGCGTCGTGACGACGAGGTAGACGACGCTGCCGGGCACGTAGCCGGAGGCGTCGGCGGTCACGACGATCCAGCGGGTGGCGTCGGTGACGCCGAGGTCGTCGACGAGGATCGGGTCGGCGAGTCCGGCGGCTTCGAAGACGGCGCGGGCGTCGTGGCTGACGCGCCCGCCGAGCAGCTGCTCGTTCGCGGGACGGTCGGCGATCTCGGCGGAGGTGATCTCGGCGAAGTCGGCGGCGAGACGATCGCGCGACTCGTCGAGGGCGGCGACGATGCCGAGCGGGTCGGCGATCGTGCTCGGGTCGATGACGAACTGCGCGGCCGTGCGGGCGCCGGTCACCTGCACGCGGGCGCCGGTGCCGGGCGTGAAGCCGCCCATCACCTCGTTCGCGAGCTCGGCGGCGCTGCGGAAGCCGTTCGACGCGATCCCGGTCGGCGCGATGCCGACACCCGGCGAGGGCTGCGGCAGACGCCCGGCGGAGCGGATCACCAACGTGGTCGGCGATGTGTCCGAGACGGCGCGCGGGGTGCCGGCCGTCGACGGCGCGGTGGTCGCCGACGTGTCGCCGGCATCCTCCGTCTCGTCGGGGGTGGACGTCACCGACGGGCTGGGCGCCGTCGGCGGCGCCGGGATGGCGAGCACCTGCAGGCGCTCGGTGCTCGACCTCGCCGTGAGGTAGGTCGCGTCGGGGTCGATGTCGGCGACGACATCGCAGGAGCCGACGCTGAGCGCGGTGACGATGTCGCCGACGAGCGAGCAATGCCCGGCCAGGTCGGCGAGGCGGTACGTGATCGTGCCGCCGCCGGCCGACGGGGTGGCGGTGAGCCGCACCGTGCCGCCGACGTTCGCCGAGACGGCGGCGACCGACAGGCCCAGCGTGCGGGTTGCGCGCACCACGTCGAAGCGCAGCGTGGCGTTCGCGGCCGCGTAGGTGGTGTCGGCGGGGATCGACGCCGTGATGACGCACTCGCCGACCGCGAGCAGCGTGATGCTCAGATCGGATTCGAGGCGGCAGACGGATGCCGAGCCGGCATCCACGGTGTAGACCGGCGTCGCGGCGACCGGGCCGACGGTCGGCACCAGGGTGAGCGCCGTCGACAGCACGTGCGAGGTACCCGGCACGTCGAGCGCGAGGCTCAGGCTGCGCGGGATGAGCGCGCTGACGCTCACCTGCAGGCGACGCTCGATCGGTCCGGCGGCGAGGTGGTTGGTGGAGGCCGGAACGCTGATCGTGACGACGCACTCACCTTCGGTGGAGTCGGCGGTGAGCACGCCGGCGCTCCAGGCGCAGGGTCCGCTCGTCGTGATCGACGTCACGCCGTCGCCCAAGGCGGTGGCGGTGAAGGTCTGCGTCGATCCGGGAGGCATGTCGACCGGGGCGTTCGGCGAGACGGTGATCGTCTGCGCCGCCTTCGCGATCAGTACGGCGCCGTCGACGTAGACGATGTCGTAGTTGGCGGCGGCGGCGTCGAGGCAGACGACGGCGTGGGCCGATCCGGCGGCGCTGCCCGCGGTGTAGGTCGACGAGCAGGTCGGACTCGAGGTGAGCGTGCCCGCGTCGTCGAGCAGCACGAAGCCGGTGACCGTCGGCGTGTAGGTCGGGGCCGGGTCGCCGTAGGTGACGCTCGGGCTCGGGGCGGTGACCGTCAGGAGGGCCCGGTTCACGGCGACGTCGACGGTGACCTCGGCCTCGGCGTACTCGGCGGTCTCCACCGAGACGATGCGCAGGGTCGTGCTGCCCGCGGCGACGGTGTGCAGCGTGCCGCCGGTGACGGTCACGATGGCGGTGTCGCCGACCTGGTAGGAGAGCGTGCCACCCGAGGTCGTCGATGCGGTGACGGCGCCATCGGCATCCCCGTAGGTGACCGTGATGTCGCTCGCGGTGATCGTCGGCGTCTTCTTCACGACGCGCAGCGTGAGCTCGCGCACGACGCTGGTGAGCGTGGCGCTGTCGACGGTCACCTCGAGCACGACCGATCCGGCGCTCGTCGGGGTGCCGTGGATGCGGCCGGTCGCGTCGTCGAAGACGAGCCCGTCGGGCAGGGCGCCCGACACGATCGTCCAGTCGGAGTAGCTGCCGTCGCCGCCGGCAGCCGCGAGGGTCTCGTCGTACGCCTCGCCGATCACCGCGTCAGGAAGGCTCGTGGTGGTGACGACCGGCGGGCCGGGGAGCACGGTGATGTCGACGCTCACCGGCGCGGCTGCGGTGTAGGCGGCGTTGCCGGGCTGCGTCGCCTCGACCGTGCAGACGCCCGAGTCGGGGCCGGTGACCAGTTCCCCGGCGACGATGGCGCACACGTTCGACGGCCCGGCGGTGTACTCCACCGTGAGCCCGCTCGTCGCGGTGCCGTCGAGCGGCACGGAGTCGCCGGCGGTTACCGACGTGACGGGGGAGTAGCTGATCGTCTGGCTCGCCTTCGTCACCGTGAATGCCACGGTGACCGAGGTCGCGGCGGTGTACGCGTCGCTGCCGTCCTGGCTCGCGGTGATCGAGCAGGTGCCGGCGGCGAGCAGCACGATCGCACCGCTCGGCGCGACGGTGCAGACCGTCGGGGTGTTCGAGGTGTAGGCCACCGCCAGCGTGCTCGACGCGGTCGCGGCCGCGGTGCGGCTCGTGCCGTACACGGCATCCGTGATCGCCGGGAAGGTGATCGTCTGCGCCGTCTTCGTCGTCGTCAGCACCGACATCCAGCTGCCCGCGACGCTCGTCGCCCAGTTCGCGGTCGTCGCGTTGTAGTAGCCGACGATGCGGAAGCAGTAGCGCGTGTTCGAGGCGAGGCCCGTGACCGAGTAGGAGGTCGCCGACGGGAACGCGCCGCTGTAGATCGCGTCGCTCGTGCTGCTGTCGGTCTCGGACTGCACGAAAGAGCTCGGCGTCGTGATCGTGCCGAGGCTCGTGCACGCGCCGCCGGAGGAGTCGGTCGCGTACTGGAACTTCACCTTCGCGCCGTTGGGCACCTGGTTGGGATCGATGAATCCGTTGAACGTGACGGCGCCCGCCGTCGTCACGTCGGTGGCTGCCGTGGTCATCACCGTGGGCGTGCCGACGGGCTCCGACGTGACGAAGCTGAGGATCTCGCCGACGGCGGTGCCACCGGTGACGCGGAAGTAGTAGGTCGTGCCCGACGCGAGGCCGCTGAGATCGGCGTAGACCGCGTACGGGCTGGTCGCGGACGTGGTCGTGCCGGCCGACACCGTCGTGGCCCCCGCGAGATCGGGATCGGTGCCGTAGCTGAAGGAGATGGATGCGCCCGCGACGCCGTTGGGGTCGACGAGTCCGTTGATGCGCGCCGTCGTGGTCGCGATGCTCGTCGCCGGCGACGTGGTCACCTCCGGGTCGAGCCCCTGGTTCTCGGTGTAGGTCGTGATGGTGCTGTCGCCGCAGGTGCCGAGGGCGTGAGAGACGGAGATGTGCGACGAGTCGGAGCCGACGACGAGCGACCCGATCGCCCCGGTCGCGGAGTTCGTGTAGTGGAACGTGCCGCTGCAGGTCGCGATGCTCAGCTGGTAGGTGAGCGTGCGCGTCGTCGGAGTGCCTGAGGTTCCGGCCGGCAGCGCGAACGGGCCGGAAAAGACGAGCGAGGAGCTATCGCCCGCGATCGTCGTCGGCGAGCTGGTCGCCGACCCGTTGAACTGCGCGCTGCCGGGGACGTAGTCCAATCCCTCCGAGCGGGTGTCGACCACCGAGTCGAGGGTCACTGCGGAACCGCTGTTGGCCAGGGTCACCGTGTACGAGAAGGTCGAGACGCCGTCGGCGACATCGACGAGGGTCGAGGTGGCCTTCGTCACCTTCACCGCGACCGTCGCGCTGTCGGTGGCGAGCGACGCCGAACTGATCGAGGCGAGGTCGGTGTGCTTGATCTGCGTGCCCGACGAGATCTGCGCGATCGGGATGACGCTCGCCGGCACCGCCGACGACCCGATCACCCGGAAGGTGTAGGTCGCCGTGTAGTAGTACTTCGACCCCGACGAGGTCGGGATGCGCAGCTGGTTGGCGTACGACCCGGAGAGGTTCGTGCGGCCGTTGTTGGAGTACAGGTTGACCAGAGTCGATTCCAGGCGCAGCGCGCCGGTCGGCCAGGTGGAGCGCGCCGCCGGGCTGAACCACATCATGCTGCCGTCGATCGCGTTGCCCGCGCCGATCGTGCCGGTGTTGCCCTGCACGGTCACGGTGAGGGTCGAGCCGATGACGGTCGAGGTGGTCGTCTGCAGGTCGGTCACCTTGTTGGCGGCTGCCTTGATGGTCTCGGCGACCTTGCTGAAGGTGTAGCTGCAGCTGTACAGCTCGGTGGCGCCGACGGTGCCCGGCTTGCCCTGGTAGACGTGGACGACGTGGCTCTGCGCGAGGCTGGTGGATGCGGTGGCCTTCAGCAATGTGAACGACGTGTTCGAACCCGACGCGGCGATGGCGCCCAGGGGTTGGATGGCATCCGCGGGGTTGGCGAGGCCGACGACCCCGCCGGTGAAGGAGTCGACCTTCGTCCACAGGTCGGTGCGTGCGCTGCCGCCGACATTGGTCACCCGGTACGCGGCGTACGCGGCGTCGAGCTGCTGCCCCTGCCCGGAGTCGATGTAGAAGACGGTGCCGTGGCTCGGGGCAACCCGCAGCTGGTTCTGGTCGGTCGCCGACGTGCCATCGCAGGCGACGGTGGCCGCCTGCGCGGGTTCCGGCGCGGCGGTCGCCACCGCGAGGCCACCGAGCAGGGCGACGATGACGCCGACGGCGATCGCACGCACCCGTCCGCTCCGAGTGATGGAGCTTGACCGCCGCTTCGTCGCGACATTCCCCCAAGAAAGCATTGCGTGTGACCCCCGTCGGGCTCGGGTTACGAGCCTGCGCCACCCTAGGCGCCTAGTTCCGGGGGCGTCAGCCCCGACTCCGGGTGCCACTAGAGCGGGGGTGGCGCCCGTCCCCCGGTCCACCGAAAGGAGGACCGGGAAACCGACCCTCTGTACCCCTTTCGACGAAACGAAGCGGCCTGAGATTCCCGTCGCGCCCATCGACCGTCCTTAGTCAGTCCATAGGAATGACGATCACGGTGGCACCATGAACCAGTTCCTCCTCATCGCCGCCGACCTCATCGCGATCACCGCCCTCGTGGTGATGTTCTTCCTCCGGCACCGCCGCCGCGACCTCGTCGTCGCGTTCGTCACCGTGAACGTGGGGGTGCTCGCGGTCGCCAGCATCCTCGGCACCACCGAGGTGGGGCTGGGTGTCGGACTCGGGCTGTTCGGCGTGCTGAGCATCATCCGACTGCGGTCCACCGAGATCTCGCAGCACGAAGTCGCGTACTACTTCGCGGCACTCGCGATGGGACTCGTCGCCGGCCTCGCCGGGCTCGCCACCTCCGTGCCGTGGTTCAGCCTCGCCGTGATGGCGCTCGTGCTCGTCGGGATCGGCATCGCCGACCAGCCGGGGCTGCTGCGGCGCTACCGGCAGCAGCGGATCGTCATGGACACCGCGTACCCGGATGAGGTGCAACTCCGTGGGGCGTTGGAGCGGATGCTGGGCGGGCGCGTGCATCGCGTCAACGTCGTCGAACTCGACCTCGTCAACGACACCACCACGGTGGATGTGAAGTTCGAGGTTGGCCGGGTGGGTTTCGATACACCGCCTTCGGCGGCACTCAACCCGCGGGATGCGGCGGAGGTCGCACGATGAACACCATCACGCTCGACGAGCTCAACGCCGTCGCCAGTCTGCAGACCCGCGTCGACCGCAAGTATGCGCTCAGGTCGGATGACACGCTCGACATCCTGAACCTCCTCCCGGCGCAGACACGGGTGCTCGAGATCGACGGCAACCAGGCGCCGCACTACGCGTCGATGTACTTCGACACCCCCGACCTCGCGTCGTTCCGCATGGCGGCGCACGCCCGCCGACGGCGGTTCAAGCTGCGCACCCGCGCCTACCTCGAGTCGGATGTCGCGTTCCTCGAACTGAAGACCCGCGGCGCACGCAGCACCACCGTCAAGGAGCGGCTGGAGTACGACATCCATCGCCGTGACGAGCTGACCGACGACGGACGCAGCTATGCCGAACCGCTGCTCGACGAACTGCACATCGATCCGGATGCGCTCGCCCCGACGCTGAGCACGCGATACCGGAGGCGCACCCTGCTGCTGCCGGGCGGCTCGCGGGCGACGGTCGACACCGAGCTCGAGTGGGAGGACGCCGCCGGCGGCATCCTGCGCCGGCCGGGTCTGGTGATCGTCGAGACGAAATCCGCAGGCGCGGCGAGCGAACTCGACCGCCTGCTGTGGCGTCACGGCCATCGGCCCGCCTCGCTGAGCAAGTACGGCACGGGGCTCGCCGCCATGCGCCCCACCCTGCCCGCCAACAAGTGGACCCGAGTGCTGCGTCGACACTTCGACGCGGCCTGACTGAAGGAAAGAGATCATGAAGAAGAAGTTCCTCCTCCCCGCCGCCGCGAGCACGCTGCTGCTCGGCGCCGTCATCCTCACCGGATGCGCCGTCGCCACCGAGACGACGGCCACCACGACCACGAGTACCGTCGCCACGAGCGTCGACTATTCGGGCGCCGAGGCGGTGCTCGCCGACAACGAGGACTACACGACGACCAACGACGACGAGTGGGATGCCACCCCCACCGCGACCGTCACCCTCGACGGCGACACGGCGACCGTGGATGGCGACGGCGTGACCGTCGACGGGAGCACCGTCACGATCACCGCGGCCGGCACCTACGAACTCACCGGGGAACTCGACGGTCAGGTCGTCGTCGCCGCCCCCGAGGATGCCGTGGTCGCGATCATCCTGAACGGCGTCGACATCACCTCCTCGTCGACGGCGGCCATCGCGATCACGTCGGCGGATGACGTCGTGGTGAGCCTCGTCGGCGACAACACGCTGACCGACGGCAGTGCGGCGGATGCCGACGTCAACGCGGCGCTCTACGCCGACGCCGACCTCACGATCACCGGCGACGGCTCGCTCACGATCGACGCCGCCAACGACGGCATCACCTCCACCGACGACCTCGTCGTGCTCTCCGGTGACATCACCGTGACGGCGGGGGATGACGGCCTGCGCGGCAAAGACGCGCTCGCCATCGAAGGCGGCACGGTCACGGTCACGGCGGGCGGCGACGGGCTGAAGTCCGACCAGGACGACGACGCCACGAAGGGCTACATCGTCGTGAAGGGCGGCACTCTCGACCTCACCGCGGGTGACGACGGGATGCAGGCATCCACCGACATCGTCGTCATGGGCGGTTCCGCCGAGATCACGGCGACGGATGACGGCGTGAAGTCGGAGACGGTCATCTACATCGCCGACGGCACGATCGACGTGCTCGACTCCTACGAGGGCATCGAATCGTTCGCGATCACGATCGCCGGCGGCGAGGTGACGGTCTCGGCCTCGGATGACGGAGTCAACGCGACCGGCACCGGCGTCGTCACCGCCGAGGAGGAGACCGAGGCGACCGAGACGACCCAGGATGCCGGCGGCATGGGCGGTGGGATGGAGGCCGACGGCGGCCAGACGCTCACCGTGACCGGCGGCGTGCTCAACGTCGCGGCCGGGGGCGACGCGATCGACTCCAACGGGTCGTACTCGCAGACCGGCGGCACCGTCTACGTGGTCGCCGCCACGAACGGCGGCGACGGCGCGCTCGACGTGAACGGCGCCATCGAGATCGAGGGCGGTGAACTGTTCGAACTCAGCACCAACGGCGAGCCGTTCGCGTCGCCCGACACCGGATCGTATGTGCCGATCACCGGTGCCGTGTCGGCGGGATCGACCGTGCAGATCGTCGCCGCCGACGGCACCGTGGTGGGGGAGTTCACCACCACCAACGACCTCCAGTCGGTGCTGTACGCCTCGACCGCGCTCGCCGACGGTGCGACGTACTCACTCGTCGTCGACGGCACCTCGGTGGGGTCGGGCGTCGAAGGAACCGTGATCGCACAGCAGGGTCCCGGCGGGGGTCAGCAGGGCGGCCGCCCCTGACCCATGAGCGGGTTGAGCGCGGCGGAGTCTGCGGGGAGCTGAGCGCTCCCCGCAGACTCGTGTCACCCGACGATGTCGCGCCGACGAAGCGCGAGGGCGGCGACGGCGATGAGCACCGCCGCGAGGCCGCCGAGCAGGCCGAGGCCCGCCCAGTCGGCGCCTTCGACGAGCGGCCTCACGTGGAACGCCCAGGCGTACGGCGACACCGACCGCAGCGGCTCGAGATCGTCGGACTGGTTGCCGAGCGCGTTGAGCACGTACCCGGCGACCGCGACCGCAGCACCCGCGCCGGTCGCGAGGGTCGCCCGCCCGGTCAGGGCGCCGACGGCGAGCGCGAAGCCGGCCGACAGCAGGGTGGCGCCGACGAGGGATGCGGACGCCGCGACGATGTGCGCGGGCTCGAGACCGAGTTGCGACGGTTCGTTGAGCAGCAGCACGAGCGCCGCCGCGAAGCCGCCGAGCCAGAGCAGGCGCACGAAGATCGCGAGCGCCGACTCGAGGGCGTACTGCACGCGGCTCACGCCGTGCGCGAGGGCGAGCTCGAGCCGCCCCGACTCCTCGGCGCCGGCGATCGCCGTCGAGCCCCACGCGGTCGCCGCGATCGTCAGCAGCAGGAAACCGATGAGTCCGAAGAACGTGCTCTGCGCATAGCCCGCGCCGGTCGCAATGTCCTCGAAGCCGAGGGTCTTGGTGAGCTCCGGCGGCATGCTCTCGATGATCTGCTGCATCTGGCCGTTGCCGCCGATGCTCGGGTACAGCGGCAGGTAGAGGGCCAGCGCACCGGCGACGCCGACGGTCCAGCCGAGCAGGGAACGCCAGGAGTCGGCGAGGGCACGCCGGAAGACGGGCAGGATGCTAGCCACGGTCGGCCTCCTCGGCGGTCTCGCGCTCGGTCGACGCGGCGTCGCCGTAGAGGCCGAGCACCGATTCCTCCAGGTCGGGTTCCTCGACGGCGAGGTCGACGACCCGGTGGCGGGCGATCTCCTTGACGACGGCGTCGATGTCGCCGTTCACCGTCGCGGTGACCCGCACGACCTCGCCCATCGCGGTGACGTCGAGGTCGCGCAGGTGTGTCAGCTTGCCGAGCGCGGTACGCACGGCATCCTCGGTCGTGTCGGCCAGACCGGCGCGCACCCGGCGGATGCTGGCCAGCCGCAGCGACTCGACGGCGCCTTCGGCGACGACGCGTCCCCGGCTCAGCACGGCCACGGCATCCGCGGTCTGCTGGATCTCGCTCAGCACGTGCGACGACAGCAGCACGGTCTGACCGTTCTCGCGGGCCTCGCGCACCATCGTGAGGAACTCGCGCTGCACGAGCGGGTCGAGTCCGGAGGTCGGCTCGTCCAGCACCAGCAGCTCGGGGGCGTGCATGAACGCCTGCACGAGTCCGAGCTTCTGCTTGTTGCCCTTCGAGAGGGTGCGCACTTGACGAGTCAGGTCGAGTCCGAGACGTTCGGCGAGAGCGTCGATCGCGCCCGGCTTCACCGGTCCCGAGATGTCGGCGAAGTGATCGAGCAGCGCCCGGCCCTTCACGCGGCCTTCGAGGCGCAGCTCGCCGGGGACGAACCCGATGCGCCGGCGCAGCGCCGGGCCGCCGGTGCGCGGGTCCTCGCCGAGCACGCGGGCGGTGCCGGAGGTGGGACGGATGATGTCGAGCAGCATCCGGAGGGTGGTCGTCTTGCCGGCGCCGTTGGGACCGATCAGACCGAAGACGCTGCCCGACGGGATGGTGAGGTCGAGGGCGTGGAGGGCGGTGCGGGAGCCGTAGCGTTTGCTCAGCTCGGCGGTACGGATGGCAGGGGTCATGAACCCGAGCTCCTTTCGGGGTGAGGGGAGGGGAACGTTCAGGAACCGGATGCCCGCGGCGGGTCGGGATCGTGGTTCGGGTCGTTCTCGCCCTTGTCGGAGCGGGGGCCGTGCGTGCGGTCGAGGGCGTCGCGGGCGGCGACGAGCAGCCGGTCGTCGGTGTAGAGACCGTGCGTGTAGAGGTCGATGAGGGGGAGCGTGGAACGGCGGATGACGGCCGCGTCGAGCCCGTCGCCGCCGAGCAGCCGACCGATCTGCCGACCGAGGATGACCGGCACGATGCCGTACGCCGTGAGGTACACGGCCGTCGTCTCGGGGTCGGGCGTCGGCCGCATCAGGCCGGCGGCCACCTGCTCGCGGATCATCGTCGTGCTGCCGGCGACGAGGAGGTCGAACAACCGGTCGGCGGCGGGGCTGCCGTCGGTCAGCATCCTGGCCATGTAGTCCAGTTGCGGGCGGAACTGGTCGACGTCGGCCAACCAGGACTGCATCGCGCTCGCCGCCGTCGCCCCGTCGCCGAGTTCGTCTTTGCGGCCGATGACGGCGTCGACGAGGTGGGCGTCGCACGCGGCCCGCAGTTCGTCTTTCGAGCCGAAGTGGTGCAGCACCAGTGCGGGGCTGACGCCGGCGGCGGTGGCGACGGCGCGGACGCTCGTCGCGGCGAACCCGTCGCGCCCGAACAGGTCGATCGCGGCGTCGCGGATGCGGGCGACCGTCGTCAGGTCATCGGCCGGGGTTGAACGCACGTTCAGCATGCTAAACGATCGTTCAGTCTCCCGGCAAGTGTCATCTCGGCCGGGCGTTCGCCGTCGAGATCAGGCCGCGAACAGCTCCTCGAGCCGATCGAGTGCGCCGTTCCAGCCCATCTCATGATCGTCCACCGACTCCTCCGACAGCCCGCTCTCGGTGATGTCGAGCACGGTGCCGTCGCCGTCGGGGGTGAAGGTGATCGAGATGCTGCTCTGCTCGCTCGCGCCTTCGCCGGTGAGCCGGCCGTCCCAGGCGAGCTTCTCGATCGGTGTGAAGACGTTGTACGTGCCTTCCTCGCGGTAGAGGTCGCCCTCCGGTTCGGGGCCGAAGGTGACGTCGTAGCCGCCGCCGAGGCGGGCATCCACGCTGGCGTTGCCGACGATCCACCCTTCGAGCGGGGCGTACCAGGAGCGCAGGCCGCTCTCGGTGGTCCAGGCCGCCCAGACCTTGTCGGGGGCGGCGGCGAAGCGGCGGGAGATGGTGACGGTGCGGTCGGTCATTCGAGGGAACCCTTCTGCGGTGCGTCCTTCGCGAGGGCGCGGTCGAGCGCGTCGAGGCGGGTCTGCCAGGTGCGCTGGTGGTCGGCGATCCACCGTTCGGTGTCGTCGAGGGCGGTGGGCACTAGGCGGCATTCGCGCACCCGACCGCGTTTGGTCGAGGCGATCAGCCCGGCGTCGGTGAGCACGGCGACGTGCTTCATGAACGAGGGCAGCGCCATCGGATGCCGTGCGGCGAGATCGCTCACGCTCGCCGGTCCGCGGCGCAGCTGCTCGACGACGGCACGCCGGGTCGGGTCGGCGAGAGCCGCGAAGGCGCGGTCCAGCGTTGCCGATTGGTTAGCCATGTAGCTAACTATGGCTGCCCGGCCAGCGTTCCACAAGCTGAGCGAGCCCGGTCGAGACGTGGTGGCGAGCCGGTCGGAAGAGATCGCGGTCGGCCGGACCGCTCAGCTGACGGTCTGCTTCCGACCTCGTCCTCTGCGCGACGGCGCGCCCACGGGCTGTCAGACTCGGAGGATGAGCGCCCCGGTCGTTCTCGTCGTCGACGACGACGCCGAGCTGCGCGAGCTGCTCACGGCATCCCTCGGGCTCGACGAGTACGCCGTCGTCGTCGCCGAGACGGTCGGCGACGCCCTGCGCGTCGTCGCCGAACGGCCTCCCGCACTCGCCCTCGTCGACCTCGGGCTG
>NZ_JBIIAW010000096.1:0-10593 GCF_044239695.1 Pseudolysinimonas sp.
GGGGTCGCCGCCATCGCGGTGGCGCTCGTCGACGCGCGCGGGACCGCCGTGGGCGCCATCAGTCTCGGTGGCCTGCTGGCTCGCGTGACGGCGTCGGAGAGCGAGCTCGCCGAATCAGTTCAGGCCGCCGCCGCCGCGGTCGGGCGGGCGATGGGATGGGACCGCGCATGACGCTCGCCCAGATCATCGCGGCCAGCCACGGGCCCCTTCTGGTTCCCGGCGTCGGCACACCGCTCGAGGCGCTCGCTGCGCAAGCGGCGGGCTTCCCGGCCGTCTACGTCAGCGGGTACGCGACGGCCGCCTGGCGGCACGGCGTACCCGACATCGGCCTCATCGCGCTGGCCGAGATCGCCGTCTCGCTCGAGTCGATCGCGGCGGTCACCGATGTCCCGCTCATCGTCGATGCCGACACCGGCTACGGCGACGTCAGCAACGTCGCGGACACCGTGCGCCGTCTCGAAGCAGCGGGCGCCGCCGCCATCCAGATCGAAGACCAGACCTGGCCGAAGCGCTGCGGTCATCTGAGCGGGAAGTCCGTCGAGGCGAAGGATATCGCCGTCCGGAAGGTGCGCGCCGCGGTGCGGGCCCGCCGTGACGACACCACGCTAATCATCGCCCGCACCGATGCGCGGGCCACCGACGACCTCGACGAGGCGATCGAGCGCGGACGCCGGTTCCACGCCGAGGGCGCCGACGTCGTCTTCATCGACGCCCCGGAGAGTGTCGACGAGGTCGAGCGGATCGCGGCCGAGGTTCCCGGACTGCGACTCGCGAACATGTCGGAATCCGGCAAGACGCCGGCGATGTCGCTCGAGCAGTTCGCCGCTCTGGGCATCGAGATCGTGCTGTACCCGACCTCGGGCCTGCGGATCGCCTCACAGGCATTCTTGGAGTTCTTCGCCGACCTTCGCCGCGACGGCGACTCGGCGCGCTGGCACGGCAGGATGCAGTCGCTCGACGACCTGAACGCCCTCGTCGGCCTCGACCGCATCTCGGCGTTCGAGCAGGCGATCCTCGCAGGGGACGACTCGTGACGGCCGTCGAGGGTCTACTCGAGGGCGCCATCGACCTTCACCGGCACGGCTACCCCGAGATCTCGCCCGACCTGCGCACCCCCGACTCCGACGTCGCCGACATCACGCTGTGCCGCGACGCGGGCATGGCCGCCGTCGTCCTCAAGTCGCATAGCTGGCCGACGATGGGGCGCGCGATGCTGCTCGAAGAGCTGGTTCCCGGGATGCGGGTGATCTCCAGCATCACGCTCAATCCCATCGCGGGAGGAATGCGGCCCGAGGTCATCGACCTCGCGGCCCGGCAGGGCGCAGGTGTCGTGTACCTGCCAACGGTCGGCGCTCACCACGACATCCAACGGGGCGGCATCTCGCGCATCTTCGAATCGGCCGTGCCCTCGTTCGACGCCCACGCGATCGCCGGCACGACGATCACCGACGACGCCGGGCGGCTCTCCGATCTCACCCGCGCCTGCCTCGACATCATCGATGCGCACGACGTCATGGTCTACAGCGGTCACGTCTCGCCGACGGAGGTGCTCGCGCTCGCTCGCGACGGACGCCTCGCCGATCGGTTCGTCTTCTCGCATCCCGACAGCCACTCGATCGGCGCTGACGACGAGATCATCCGCGAAGTCGCGGCGCTGGGCGGGTTCATCGAGATCTGTGCGCTGGGCATCTACCCGCAGATCGGCCGGATCACGCCGGCCGGGCTCGCCCGCATCGTGCGTCTCGTCGGCGCGGAGCGCTGCGTGATGACGAGTGACTACTTCTTCGACTGGTGCCCCCCGTCGAGCGTGATGCTCGCCGATCTCGCCACCCAGCTCGCGGAGGCCGGCATCACCCGCGACGAACTCGAGCTCATGATGCGCGTCAACCCCGCCCACCTCACCGCCCACGCCGTTCGTTCGACGACGTCCGCTTGATCCAGGAGAGAACCCATGACGACCAATGACGAGCGCAAGCTTCTCCTCGACCAGATCGCCGTCGATCGCGGCGTGGTGCACCCGAACCTCGCGATCGCCGCGAAGTTCGACGTGCCGCTGCTGAGCCAGTTCCACGACTCCTACATGCACGCCGTGCACCGCAACGAGACCCTCGATCGCAAGACCAAAGAGCTCATCATGCTGTCGGCGGACGCAGCCGTCTACTTCACCTACGGCTGCAAGTTCCACATCGGAGAAGCGCTGCGCTACGGCGCGACGGTGGAGGAGATCGTCGCGTCGCTCGAACTCGTCGGACTCGTCGGCGGCTTCCACGTACCGATGATGGCGTTCCCGTTGCTCGACGAGGTGCTCGCGACCGACGAGTTCGCCCACCTGCGCCCTGCCGACCCCGCCACCTGATCGTTCCATCCCCACCCCTAAAGAGAGGCAGAGCACCACATGAAGTCACGTACTCAACTGTCCGCCCTCGGCTCCGTCGCCATCGCGACGTTGCTCTTGGCCGGCTGCACGGTCGACGGCTCGAACACGGAAGACGACGCACCCGCCGACGCGAGCGAGGTCTCGCAGGCCGTGCTCGACGCTGTCGAGCAGGGCAAGGCCCTCCCCGAGTTCGTCGCCCCCGGAGACCCGATCGACATCTCGTCGCTTGCCGGCAAGAAGGTGTTCGTCATCCCGTCGGCTCCGGTGCCGTTCATCCAGGCGATCACCGACGCCATCGTGGAGGTCGGTGAGGAGACCGGAGTCGACATCACCGTCTACGAGAACCAGGCCCAGGTCAGCCAGTGGGTCCAGGGCATCGACCGGGCGATCGCGGCCGACTCCGACATCATCATCCTCAGCGGCTCGCCCGACCCGCGTGCCCTGCAGCCGCAGCTGCAGGCGGCGGAAGAGGCCGGCATCCCGGTGGTCGTCGGCCACTTCCACGACGACTCGACCGTACCGACCCCGGACTGCGAGGGCTGCAACGGCGGCGTGAGCGGCCTCGTCACCGCCCCGTTCTACACCGCCGGAAAGGCGGCGGCCGACTGGATCATCGCCGACTCGAACGGGACGGCCAACGTGCTGCTCGTCGGCGGGTCCGACGTGCTTCCGAGCCCCGGCACGGTCGACGCGATGAACGCCGAGTTCGAGGCGGAGTGCTCGGGCTGCACGACGACCGAGATCAACATCCCCGTCGCTGACTGGGGCACCAAGACGCAGTCGGAGATCCAGTCCGCGCTCCAGCGCGACCCCTCGATCGACTACGTGTATGTGCTCTACGACGCCCTCGTCGCGGGCGCCGTGCCGGCCATCGAGACGCTCGGCCGCTCCGGCGAGGTCAAGGTCGCGGGCTACAACGGCTCGCCCTACGCGCTCGACTTCATCCGCGACGGTGACATCGTGGCGATGAACGTCGGCGAAGACACCGCCGCCATCGGCTACGCGACCATGGACCAGGCGTTCCGCCTCCTCCTGGGCGAGGAGCCGGTCGAGACGCGCACGCCGATCCGCATCTGGGACGACAGCAACGTGGCCGAAGCGGGTGACCCGGCGGAGCCCGGTGTCGGCTACGGCTCGGCCTACGTCGACGGCTACCGCGCCCTCTGGGGTCTCTTACCCCCCCCGCGGCCCCCGCCCGGTACCCACCGCCGGCGGCCCGACCCGCCATCCGCCACCACCCCGAGAGGACGACCATGACCGATTCAGCGCTCGTCGACATCCGCGGCGTCTCCAAATCGTTCGGCGGCGCCCTGGCGCTCGACGATGTCTCCCTCGCCATCGGGCCCAACGAGGTCCACGGCTTGCTGGGCGAGAACGGCTCCGGCAAGTCGACCCTCATCAAAGTGCTTTCGGGCTTCCACGAGCCCGACTCCGGAACGCTCACGGTGCGAGGTCGGAACGTGCCGTTGCCGCTCCGCGCGGGCGACTATCTCGATCTCGGGTTCGAGTTCGTGCACCAGGATCTCGGGCTGATTCCGAGTCTGAGCGTCGCCGAGAACCTGTTCCTCACCGAGACGGCCGCCTCCCGGTCCCTGTTCACCTCCCCTGGCGCGCTGCGCCGCCGCGCCGCGGCGATCCTGACCCGGCACGGCGTCGACCTCGACCCCGCCGCACCGGTCGATACGGTGCGTCCGGTCGACCGCGCCATGCTCGCCATCGTGCGGGCCATCGAGAACCTCCGCGGCGACGGGGTCGAGGGCGCGACGTTGCTCGTGCTCGACGAGCCCACGGTGTTCCTGCCGCACAACGAAGTGGAAGTGCTCTTCGGCTTCGTCCGGTCGATCGTCGCCTCGGGCGCGAGCGTGCTCTTCGTCTCCCACGATCTCGACGAGGTGCTCGAGATCACCGACCGTGTCACGGTTCTCCGGGACGGCCGCGTCGCGGGGTCGGTCGACACCGCCGACGTCGACAAGGCGGAGCTCGTGCGCATGATCATCGGCCACGACCTGGCCGATTCGGCCGACGACGATGTGGTCGGCGAGGTCTCGGATCACGAGATCGCGCTCCGTGTCTCGGGGCTCAGTACCGCGTCCCTCGCCGACATCTCGTTCGAGCTGCGCGCCGGGGAGGTATTGGGGTTCGCCGGACTCGTCGGATCGGGCTACGAGGACATCGTCTATTCGCTGTTCGGGTCGAACGCCGCGGTCGGGCGCCTCGAGATCCCCGGCGAGAAGCCGATCGACCTCGCGCGGCACTCAACGCACGCGGCGGTGAGCGGCGGTTTCGCGCTCGTTCCCGCCGATCGCAAGAACCTCGGCAGCATCGGCACCCTGTCCGTCGCCGACAACATCAACCTCACGGTGCTCGACCGGTACTTCCGCGGCGGGGTCCTGCGGCGGGGCCAGCTGCGGGCAAATGCTCAGGAGCTGATGACCGGGTACGACGTTCGTCCGCGCCGGGCCGACCTCGAGTACGGCTCGCTCTCGGGTGGCAACCAGCAGAAGGCGATGATGGCGAAATGGCAGCAGACGTCGCCGCGACTCCTGCTGGTGCACGAGCCCACCCAGGGGGTGGATGTCGGGGCGCGAGCTCAGATCCATCACCTCATCCGTTCCAACGCCGCGACCACGGCGGCGATCTGTGCGAGCTCGGACTACGAGCAACTCGCCGATCTGTGCGATCGCGTCGGCATCATCGTCCGCGGCCGCCTGACGGGCTTCCTCTCCGGTGCAGCCCTGACGAAAGCCGCGATCGCCGATCGGTGCCACGGCCGTTCCGCTCCCACTTCCGACCGACCCGCGTGACGCGACCCGACCTTTTGGAGCCCTCGTGACCTCTCCCACCTCTCCCACGTCTCCGACCGAGATCTCGGCCCGCACCGCCGTGCTCCGTGCTCAGCGAGTGCGCCGGTTCGAAGCCGGCGCCCTGCCCCTCGCCTGGCTCGTCGTCGCGATCGTGTTCAGCATCCTTCAGCCCGCGGCATTCCTCTCCTGGTCCAACGTCAGTTCGATGTTCGCTTCGCAGACGGTGCTCGTCGTCGTCACACTTGCGCTCATCGTGCCGCTGACGACGGGTGACTTCGACTTGTCGGTCGGAGCGGTCGTCGGAATCTCGGCGATGACGGTGGCGATCCTCAACGCGAGCATGGGCCTGCCGATCGGCGTCGCCATCGCGGTCGCCCTGCTGGTCGGCCTGGTCATCGGCCTGGCCAACGGCGCACTCGTCGTCCTGCTCGGCATCGACAGCCTGATCGTGACTCTGGGGATGAGCACCATCATCACGGGCATCACGCTCTGGGTGAGCGGAGCGCGAACCATCACCGGGGTGGACCAGTCGCTGATCGATGCCGTCATCCGAACCCGCCTGCTCGGGATTCCGCTGGAGTTCTACTACGGCCTGCTGCTCGCCGTGCTGATCTGGTACGTGTTCGAGTTCACTCCGATTGGGCAGCGGATGCTGGTCGTCGGTCGCAACCGCGACGTCGCGCGACTCGCCGGCATCCGTGTCGGTCGGGTGCGCTGGGGGGCCATGGCGGCGTCGTCGGTCATCGCGGCGTTCGGCGGCGTGCTCGTGGTCGGCACCTCAGGATCCGCCGGCCCGTCGACCGGACTCGACCTCCTCCTGCCCGCGTTCGCCGCGGCATTCCTGGGGTCGACGACGATCAAGCCCGGGCGCTTCAACCCGTGGGGCACTCTCATCGCCGCGTACTTCCTCGTCACCGGCATCACCGGGCTCCAGCTGCTCGGCGGCCAGACATTCGTGCAGAACCTGTTCTACGGGGGAGCATTGATCGTGGCTGTCGCGTTCTCTCAGACCTTCAAGCTCTGGCGCGAGCGGATGCGGAATCGGATCCGGTCGTCGTGACCGGTATCCTCGAGCGCTGGGACTTCGCGCACGCGCGCTACCTCGAGCGTGACGACGAGCTCCGCGCCGTCATCACCTGGGACGACGCCTCGCGCGAGCGTGCCGTCGAGCTCGAACGGTCCGAATCGCGCGGCCCGCTCCATGGCGTGCTCGTCGGCGTGAAGGACAACATCGACACCGCTCGCCTTCGCACGACGGCCGGCTCCGCGATCCTCGACCAGAACGTGCCCGACTCCGACGCCACGGTCGTGCGCAGACTACGCGCGGCCGGAGCCGTCGTGGTCGCCAAGCTCAACCTCGCCGAGTTCGCGTGGGGCGGCACCACGCAGAACCGGGTCTACGGGTCCTGCCGCAATCCCTGGGACACCGACCGCATCCCCGGCGGCTCGAGCGGCGGATCGGGCGCCGCGCTGATCGCCGGCTACTGCGACCTCGCGCTCGGTACCGATACCGGTGCCTCGGTTCGGCTCCCGGCCTCGGTGAACGGCGTTCTCGGGCTCCGCCCGACCTTCGGCTCGGTCTCGAACCACGGCGTGTTCCCGACGGCTTTGACGCAGGACACCGTCGGCGCGATGGGTCGGACGGCCGCCGAGACCGCCCGACTCGCCGCCGTGATCGCGGGCTACGATCCGGCTGATCCGAACTCGACGAACGAGGTCTTCGAACCGGCGGATGCGCGACTCGGACAGGACACCGACGGTCTTCGAGTGGGTGTGCCCGAGTCCTTCTTCTTCGACGACCTCGATCCGGGCGTCGCGGCCCGGGTCGAGGAGTTCCTCACCTGGCTGCCCCGAGCCGGCACGGTCGTCGTTCCGGTCGCCGACTTCCAGCAGGCAGAGGCGTTCCGGCACTGGTCGACGATCGTTCCCGCCGAAGGCGCGGCCCATCACGAGGACCGTCTGCGCGCCCGCGCCGACGACTACTCGGAGGACGTGCGCGGTCGCCTGCGGGCCGGCCTGGAGATCACAGGGCCGGAGCTGGCGCGCTCCCTCGCGTGGCGCCGCGCCTACCGACGGCGCCTCGCGCTCGTACTGGACGACCTCGACCTGATCGTGAGTCCGACGGTCGCGGCGGACGTGCCCCCGATCATCGGCACCGATTCGCGTGCTCAGACGGCGGCCCTCGGCGCGATCACCTACCCCTGGGCCCTGCACGATGGCCCGACCCTCAACCTCCCGATCGGACTCCACCCCGTCTCGGGGCTGCCGGTCGGGATGGCGCTGACGGCGGCACGCGGACGCGAGTCGACGCTCTTCCAGGTGGCCGATCGCTATCAGCGTGACACCGACTGGCACACCCTCACCCCGCACCGCTACCCGTGAACACGGAGGACGACACGTGTACGACTTGATCATCACCAACGGGCGGGTGGCGTCCGAACATGACGTGCTGCCGCTGGACATTGCGGTGCACGGCGAGAGGATCGTCGCGCTCGGGGTTCGCGGACAGTTCGAGGACGTCGGAGCCGTGCGGGTGATCGACGCCGCCGGAACGTACGTGGTGCCCGGGGGGATCGATCCGCACGTGCACTTCGATCTCGCGATGTCGGAGACGATGGTCGCTCAGCGACCAGGGCCTGGGTCGCGGGCGGCGCTTCATGGCGGCACCACGACCTACATCGACTTCGCGTATGGCGGCGACAACCACGACCTCGTGGCAACCGTTCAGGACAAGATCGAGGCCACCGGTGCCGCTCGCCCGCACGCCGACTTCGCCCTCCACGCGATGATGACGGGCGACTTCCCCCTGAGCACGGCCGAGCAGATCCGCGAGGTCATCAGTGGCGGCGTGGTGTCGTTCAAGTTGTTCACGACGTTCAGCGGCAGCGAAACCGTCGGCGGCGTGATGAGCGACGACGGCCGCATCTACTCCGCCATGCTCGAGACCGAACGCCACGGCGGCATCACGATGGTGCACTGCGAGGACGAGTGCCTCATCGACTGGCATGTCAGGAAGTTCACGGCCGAAGGAAAGACGCACTTCTCGCACATCCATGAGGCGCGTCCCGCACTCGCGGAGGAGTCGGCGGTGCGCCGCATGGTGCACTTGGCGCGCCGCACCGGCTCGCCGCTCTACATCGTGCACGTCTCGGCGCGCGAGTCGATCGAAGCGATCACCGAGGGCCGCGAGAGGGGGGTGGATGTCGTCGCCGAGGTGCTTCACTCGAATCTGATCTGGGATCCCTCCCACTACCTGCTGCCGCAGGGCGGGCGCTACATGAACTACCCGCCGAACCGCACGATCGAGCACCGCGATGAGCTGTGGTCGGCGCTCGCCGACGGTCGTGCCCACACACTGGCTAGCGACGACTACACCGTAAAGCTCGGGCCGAAACTCACCGGGACGACGATCGACAATATCGGCGGCGGAACGAACAGTGTCGAGACCCGCATGGCGGTCTTCTGGTCGGAGGGGGTGTCGGCGCGCGACATGTCGGTCACGAGATTCGTCGAACTGACTGCCGCGGCCCCGGCGAAGCTGTTCGGGATCTACGGCAAGAAGGGCGTTCTGCGTCCCGGCGCGGACGCCGACATCGTACTGTTCGACCCCGATCGCCGACACACCTTCCGGCAGGACGAGAACCTGCACTCCGACTGCGACTACAGCAATTGGGACGGCTGGGAGGTGCACGGGTTCCCCGTCACCACGATCCTGCGCGGCCATGTGATGGTGCACGAGGGCGAGTGGGTCGGCCCAGAGGGCATCGGCCAGTTCGTTCCCGGCTCCACCCCGCAGCTCTGAGAACTTCAAAGATTCGACGAAGAGAAAGACACGACATGAAGGCGATGGTGTTCCGCGAGTTCGGCGGCCCGGAGGTACTGAAGCTGGAAGAGCTTCCCGATCCGGTGGCCGGTCCCGGCGAGGTGGTGGTCGATCTCAAGGCGACGGCCCTCAACCACGTAGACATCGACGTGCGCGACGGCGTCTCGCGCTTCGACTTCCGGATGCCGCACACGCTGGGGCTGGAAGGCGCGGGTGTCATCTCTCAGGTCGGCGACGGGGTGGATCCAGGGCGGCTCGGGGAGCGCGTCGCCGTCTCCTACATCCGCACCTGCGGGCAGTGCGAGTGGTGTCTCCGCGGGATGGAGAACATCTGCGTGAACCGGAAGCTGCTCGGTGAGCACGTGCCGGGAACCTACGCCCAGAAGATCCTGACCCCGGCCGACCACTGTCTTCGCCTGCCTGACACCGTGGGGTTCGCCGAGGCGGCCGCGACGCTGAGCGCCTTCGGCACGGCGTGGCATGCCCTCATGACGCGCGCCGAACTCAAGCTCGGCGAGACGGTGCTCATCCACTCGATCGGCAGCGGGGTCGCCTCGGCGGCTCTGCAGATCTGCAAGGCGGCGGGGGCGACCGTGATCGGCACGGCGAGCCGCGATGACAAACTCGCGCTCGCGACCGCCGACGGCGCCGACCACGTCATCAACTACACCACGACGGATGTGCGCACCGCGGTCGAGGAGATCACCGGTGGTCGCGGGGTCGAGCTCGTCTTCGATGTCGTCGGCGGGCAGGCCTTCGTCGACTCGATGTTCATGCTGCGCCCCTACGGACGGCTCGTGTCGATCGGCGCGCACGCCGGCGAGGTGGTGCCGTTCGACATCATCGAGTTCTTCCGGCGCCAGATCTCGTACATCTCGTCGCACACGCAGACGCGAGACGAGATGCGGACGGTGCTCGACCTCGTCGGTCGAGGTGTGCTGCGCCCGCGGATCAACTCGCGCTACCCGCTCGAACGGGCCGGGGAAGGGCACGTGGAGCTGGTCGCCCGCACGGCGTACGGCAAGATCATCCTCGACATCGACTGACGGCGGGCTGACCTCAGCCGAGCTTCAGCTGGATGACGGTGTGGGCGGCGATCGCCCGCATCCGAGGGGCGTCGTCGGAGTGCGTGGCGATCGCCAGGGCCAGGCCGGCGGCCCAGGCGCGAGCGCGTCGCCAGACGTCGGCGTCGTAGTCGCCGTCGGCGCTGAGTCGTTCGACGAAGCGCGCGCGGCCTTCGGGGCCGAACCCCATCCAGGCGACCGCGAGGTCGGTGGCCGGATCGCCGGCGCTCAGGTCGCCGAAGTCCAGCAGCGCCGCGAGGGTGCCCCGCTCCTCGTCGACGATGCTGTTCGCCGGGTGCGGGTCGCCGTGCACCCACACCGCGGACCCGGGGTAGATCTCGGCGTCGAGGCCGTCGGCGAGGGCGCGGTCGATCGCCGCCCGCTCCGCACGCCCGAGGCGGGCCCGCGACCGGTAGCCCGCCCAGGTCGCACTGCGGGCGACGAGCGGAACCGCTCGCACCGGGTTGTGCGGGGCGGAGGGGGGCGCGGGCCGGTGCAGGGCGAGCAGGGCGTCCGCGTAGGAGT
>NZ_JBIIAW010000097.1:0-10569 GCF_044239695.1 Pseudolysinimonas sp.
GCGGTGAGGGTCGGGTAGGCGAAGAGCGGGAGGCCGTAGGCATCCGCGTAGAGGTGGGTGTCGATCTCGGCGGCGAGCCGGGCGAACTCGGCGGGGTCCTCGGCGCGGGCGAGCTCGTCGACGAGGATGTCGACGTCGGGGTTGGCGTAGCGCGAGAAGTTGGCGAGAGCGGAGTCGCTGCGATAGATCGCGCCCGCGGCACCCGGGCCGAGGCGGGTCGTGTCCCAGGCGAACAGCGCCGCGTCGTAGGCGCCGGCCACGCCGAGCAGACCCTGCCAGTCGGGGCTCGAGCAGTCGGCCACGACGAAGCCGGCGCGCGCGGCGCTGTCGCGGAGCAGCTCGAACTCGACCCGACGCTGCTCGCTCGCGGGATCGAAGAGCAGGCACACCCCGGGCGCGGTCACCCCGGCTTCGGCGAGGAGGTCGACGGCGGCGTCGACATCCGTGGAGGCGTAGTCGGCGGAGCCGCTGTCGGCGATCGCGTCGGCGTAACCCTCCGCCCCGGGCCTCAGCAGGAACGAGTCCAGCAGCACGGCGTCCGGCTGCACGGGGATGACCAGCTCATCGAGGATCTGCTGCCGCGGCACGACGTGGAGGAACGCCTCCCGAACCCGCGGGTCGGCGAAGACGCCCGTGCGACTGTCGGCGAACTGGAGGTCGAGGTGCTCGAAGCGGTTCTCGGTCCCGGCGACGACGCTCACCCCGGGGATGTCGAGCAGGGCGGCCGCGACGTCCTCGGTCGGCTCGGGGGTGACGATGTCGACCTCCCCTGACGCGAGGAGCCGGGCCGACTCGAGCGGGTCGGGCGAGAAGCGCACCGTGATCGTCTCGATCGTCGGGCGGCGATCCCCCCGGTACTCGGGGTTGGCGTCGAGGGTGACGCCCGTGGCGTCGATCGCGGTGACGGCGTACGGGCCTGCCGAGAGCAGCAGCGTCTCGTCGTCGGGCGTGCGATCGCCGTCGGTCTCGTCGATGTTGTACGCGTCGTTCCAGGTGCGGGCCAACGCGCCGAGGTCGTCGGTGTCGCCCTCCATGATCGTCGCGATCAGGTCGGCTTTCGCCGAGTCGACGTCCTCGTCGTCCCGCCCCGTGGCGAGCACCTGGAGCACGTGCGCCGGGATGCCGGGGGCGAGCACCGTCTTCCAGGTCGGGAC
Organism: Pseudolysinimonas sp.; assembly: GCF_044239695.1. Taxonomy (GTDB): domain Bacteria; phylum Actinomycetota; class Actinomycetes; order Actinomycetales; family Microbacteriaceae; genus Pseudolysinimonas_A. Next base: position 1,155 of record NZ_JBIIAW010000097.1, read on the forward strand.
GAACTCGTCGAAGTGCACGAACAGGGTGCGGCCGTCCTCTCCGAGCTGCGGCGTCTGCGTCGCCTTCTCGAGACCGGCGCCGATGCGCCCGTCGAAGAACACGACGTCGTCGGGGAAGTCGGCCGTGTACCGACCGGTGTCGGGGTCGACGTAGTCGGCGTCGTCGAAGTCGGGGGTGTTGAGCGCCCCCGAGTCGGCGGCCCAGGCGAGGAGCAGGTCGGCGGCGTCGATCGCGGTGCCGTCCGACCACCGGGCATCCGCCGACACCTGGTACCGGACCGTGAGCGGATCCTCGGCGACGATCTCCGCCGTGCCGAACGAGCGGTCCTCGACCAGCCGGTAGTCGGCGTCGTAGGCGGCGAAGGCGGCGCCGGTGAGCCAGGCGACGTCGGCGTTCGTGGCGCTCGAACGGGCGAACGAGGTCGCGGGATTGAGCGACGTGAAGGTTTCGGCGACGGCCACGCCCACCTCGCTGCCTTCGACCACGTCCGACGTGGTGCATCCGGCGAGCAGAGCCGCACCGGCCGCGACGGCGGCGATCACCGCGGCGATGCGGGGGGTACGGCGGGCTCTCGGCATCGAGCACACTCTAACCCGCGCCCCCTTCGGCGCGGCGGTCTGCCAGCCGTCAGCAACCTCCCGGCAGACGTGGGGCGTCCATCCGATTTCGACGATCCGAACAATCGTTACGCGAGGTGCCGGACTTTTGAGGATTGTTGCGTGGGAGCAGGTTTCATGCAGGAAAACATCGCCCAACGCACGCATCTTGCGTCGATGGCCCCCGCGGCGCGCGACCCGCTCGTTTCGGCCATGTAACAAGTTGAGCTGTGCATTGGGCGGGATGCCCCAAATGGGTTTACCGTGAACCCGCGCGGTTTCGACGTGCCTCACCTGGGGGGGTCACTGCGAAGACGCATCGGCACCGAACCAGCGACACCGAAGGCATGGGTAATGAGCAGCATCACTCCTGGCGTCGTCGCAGCACCTGCCGCGCTGCGCAAGCAGGTCACGAGCCGGTCTCCCGGGCGCCTGGCGTGGGATCGCTTCCGTCGCGACACGAAGACCGTCATCGCCGCCGTCGTCGTGCTGGCCTACGTGCTGCTCGCCATCGCCGCGCCCTTCCTGGTCGCCCTCGGCGTGCTCGATCCGTTCTCGATCAACCAGGATCTGATCGGTCCGGACAGCCTCCCGATCGGACCCTTCGGCGGCATCAGCTGGGAGCACCCCTTCGGCATCCAGCCGGCGATCGGACGAGACACCCTCAGCCGGGTCTGGTTCGGCCTCACCTTCTCGCTCGCCATCGCCCTGATCGGCTCGGTCCTGGCCATGGCCACCGGCGTCGTGCTCGGCATCATCGCCGGTCTCACCGGCGGATGGGTCGACACCCTCATCGGGCGCCTGATCGACCTCACGCTCTCGTTCCCGCAGACGCTCATGCTGCTCGCGCTGTCCGGATCCGCGCTGCTCTTCCTCACCGCGACCGTCGGTCTCCCGGAGGGTGACATCTCGCGGGCCGCCTTCGTGATCCTCGTGCTTGCCGTCTTCGGCTGGGTCGGCGTCGCGCGCGTCATCCGCGGTCAGGTGCTCAGCATCCGCGAACGCGAGTACATCGAGGCCGCGAAACTGATCGGGGCCAGCCCCGCCCGCCGCTGGTTCCGCGAGGTGCTGCCCAACCTCTGGGCGCCGATCCTCGTGCAGGGCACGCTCATGCTGCCCGCCTACATCTCGACCGAGGCGGCGCTCGCCTACCTCACCGTCTCGATCCAGCAGCCGACCCCGACCCTCGGCAACGTGCTCCAGGATGCCGTGCGCTATCCGGTCGCCGACTTCACCTACTTCATCATCCCCGTCATCGTGCTCGTGACGCTGGTCGTCGCGTTCAACCTGCTCGGCGACGGGCTGCGCGACGCGCTCGACCCGAAGGGGAGCCGCTAGGTACCCCACGACTTCCGGAGACACCTCCGAAAGAACGGCGCTCGGCAGCGGGCGTCGACCATCTCACCAAGGAGATCCAACACATGAAGAAGCGATCGATCGCCCGCGTGGGCGCCATCGCGGTCGCGGGTGCGGTCATCACCGCACTCACGGCTTGCGGAGCATCGACCGGCGGTGACAGCGAATCCACCGGCGGCACCGTCACCTACCTCGGCGTCACGGGACAGTGGGAGAGCACCGACCCCGCCGCCGTCTACTACGGCAACGAGCTCGCCTCGCTGCGCCGCCTCGTCTACCGCGGACTCCTCGCGTTCCCGATCAGCGACGACCCCGATGCGGCTCCGGTCGCTGACCTGGCCACCGACACCGGGACCACCGAGGACAACGGCCTGACCTGGACCTTCACGATCAAGGACGGCGCGACCTGGCAGGACGGTTCGCCGATCACCGGTCAGGACTTCGTCTACGGCCTCTCCCGCTCGTTCGACGAGACCCTCGTCAACGGCACGGGCGTCGGCGTCGCGTACCTCAGCACGTATGCGCCGGAGGTCATCGAGGCGGGCTACACCGGCCCGTTCACCTCGACCCCCGAGGCCCAGGCCGTCTTCGACGAGCACTTCTACGCCGACGGTCAGACCGTGACCTACGCGTTCGACGTGCCGTGGGCCGACTTCCCGCTCTCGGCCGCGTCGCTCTTCGTGACCGACCCGTACCAGGAGTCGTTCGACGACGGCTCGACCCTCTGGGAGATCAACTCCAACGGCCCGTACATGCTCGAGGGCGGTGAGTTCGACGGCACGTCCGGCGGACTCTTCGTGCGCAACCCGGAGTACGACCCGGCGACCGACAGCACCGAGGTGCGCCAGGCGCTTCCGGATGAGTTCCTGTTCGAGTTCGTCGCCGACAGCGATGTGCTCTTCCAGCGTCTGCTCGCCGACAACGGTGACGACCAGGCCGCGTTCACCGACGCGAACATCCCCGCGACCTTCTACTCGGAGGTCACCGGCGATGTCGAGGACCGCACCGTGAAGAGCGTCTCCCCGTACACCCGCTTCCTCGAGATCAACTCGCTGTCGATGACCGACCCGGTCGTGCGTCGCGCGCTCGCGTTGGCGACCGACAAGGCGGGCGTGCTCGCGGCCTACGGTGGCGAGAACTACGGTGCCGTGTCGAACAGCATCATGTCGACCGGTCTCGCCGGCTACGAGGACAACACCGAGTTCTCGCAGGACCCGGACGCCGGTGACCCGGAGGCCGCCGCTGCGATGCTCGCCGAGAACGGCACCCCGAACCCCGAGGTGACGCTGGCGTACGCGGTCAGCCCGACCAACGAGACCATCGTGCCGGTCCTCCAGCAGAGCTGGGAGGCCGCCGGCTTCGTCGTGTCGCTGTACCCGATCGCGCCCGACGCGACCCCCGGGTACTACGGGCAGATGGCCGATCGCGACAAGAACGGCCAGAAGGTCGACGTGTTCTTCGCCGGCTGGGGTGCTGACTGGCCGTCGGCGTCCACCGTCGTCGTGCCGATCCTGCGCTCGAACCCGGATGACGTGCAGTACGGCGTCGGCTTCAACTACGGGTTCTACAGCAACGCCGAGGTCGACGCGCTCATCGAGCAGGGTCTCGCGGAGACGGACACCGCTGCTGCGGCCGCCCTCTTCGCCGAGGCCGACTCGCTCGCGGCCGCCGATGGCGCCTACATCCCGATGGTGAACCAGAGCAACTACTTCCTCTACGGTTCGCGCATCGGCGGATTCGCCCCGTCGGGCGTCTCCAGCTGGTACCCCGACTTCGGCACCATCTTCGTCGAGTCCGAGTAAGTAGCAGCCAGTTCCACCAGTGATCGGGTGGGCGTCCTTGCCGGCGCCCACCCGATCCGTGGGTCGTGAAAGAAGAAGATCCCCCCATGCTCGCGTTCATCATCCGCCGTACCCTCGTCGGCGTCGTCATGGTCGTCGTGATGATCTTCGCCGTCTTCTCGCTGTTCTTCGCGAGCGGCAACCCCGCCATCAACCAGTGCGGGCGCTACTGCACCCAGGAGAAGATCGACGAGCTGACCGGCCTTCTCGGCTACGACAAGTCGATCCCCGAGCAGTTCGGAGCGTTCGTCTCCGGGGTGTTCGTCGGGCGCGAGTTCCCGGTCAACGACGAATACCGTGAGGCGCTCATCGCCAACGGCTTCGAGAACCGGATCGTGCACTGCGCGGCCCCCTGCCTCGGCTACTCGCAGAGCGAGCAGAAGACGGTCAACGACCTCATCCTCAAGGCCGCGCCCCCCACCCTCTCGCTGGCGGTCGTGAGCTTCGTGCTCTGGATCACCTTCGGCATCCTCATCGGCGTGCTCGCCGCCGTCTTCAAAGGCCGCTGGCTCGATCGCGTCGTCGTCGGCTCGACCCTCGTCGTGTACGCGCTCCCGGTCTTCGTCATCGGAACGTTCTTCCTCCAGTACGTCGCGATCCGGTGGGAGCTCTATCCCTATCCACGGTTCGCACCCTTACGAGAACCCGCGGACCTCCTCCCCTGGATCACCGGCATCTTCCTGCCCGCGCTGACCCTCGCCCTCTTCTTCATGGCCGCCTATGTGCGCTACACCCGCGCGTTCGTGCTCGAGTCGCTGTCCGAGGACTACATCCGCACCGCACGGGCCAAGGGCCTCCCGGAGCGCACGGTGCTCTTCAAGCACGGACTGCGGTCGGCGCTGACGCCCCTCGTGACCCTGGCCGGCCTCGACTTCGCGTCGCTTCTCGCCGGCGCGATCATCACCGAAAGCGTGTTCAACTACCAGGGCATGGGAGCTCTGGCCGTCCGGGCGAACACGAACCAGGACCTTCCCGTGCTGATCGGACTCGTGATCGTCGGCGCCACCGCGGTCATCGTGATGAACATCATCGTCGACATCCTGTACGCCTACATCGACCCGCGCGTGCGGGTCTCGAAGTGAGCCAGCCATGACCCGCCCCTTCCTCTCCGTCGAGAACCTCGTGGTGCACTTCCCCACGTCCGACGGACTCGTCCGCGCGACCGACGGGCTGAGCTACACGCTCGAGCCCGGCAAGACCCTCGGCATCGTCGGCGAGTCCGGCTCGGGGAAGTCCGTCTCGTCGTCGGCGATCCTCGGCCTGCACCGCAAGACGAACGCGCAGGTGAGCGGCCGGATCTGGCTCGACGGGGTCGACCTGCTGAGCCTCAGCGACCGGGAGATGCAGCAGCGTCGCGGCAAGGACGTCGCCATGATCTTCCAGGACCCGCTCTCGGCGCTGCACCCGTACTACACGATCGGCAACCAGGTGGCCGAGGCCTACCGGGTGCACAACGACGTGTCGAAGAAGGCCGCCCGCGACCGGGCGATCGAGATGCTCGACCGCGTCGGCATCCCGAACGCGCACCAACGCGTCGACGACTACCCGCACCAGTTCTCGGGCGGGATGCGGCAGCGGGCGATGATCGCGATGGCACTCATCAACAATCCCGAGCTGCTGATCGCCGATGAGCCGACGACAGCGCTCGACGTGACAGTCCAAGCGCAGATCCTCGACCTGCTGCAGGACCTCCAGCGCGAGTTCAACACCGCGCTGATCATGATCACGCATGACCTCGGTGTCATCGCGGAGGTCGCCGACGACGTGCTCGTCATGTACGCGGGGCGTGCCGTCGAGTACGGGACCACCCGACAGCTGCTCACCGCGCCGTCGATGCCCTACACGCTCGGTCTCATCCAGTCGGTTCCCGACCTGTCGAGCGACGTGAACGAGCCGCTGCGGCCGATCCCGGGCAACCCGCCGAGTCTGCTCGACTCGCCGAGCGGCTGCGCGTTCGCGCCGCGGTGCACGTTCAAGCACCTCGCGCCCGACAACCTTCCCGACACCGTGATGCCGGAACTGGAGGAGATCGCCCCCGGGCACCTCCGCCGGTGCCACCTGAAGGAGCACGACCTGAGCAAGCTCACGCCCATCGCGGTCGGAGATCGCGCGTGAGCGCCCCGCTGCTGGAGGTCAAGGACCTCACGATGCACTTCCCGATCAAGGCGCGCGGGATCATCACGCGCACCGTCGGGCATGTGAAGGCCGTCGACGGCGTCTCGTTCACGATCGGCGCCGGCGAGGCGCTGGGTCTCGTGGGCGAGTCGGGGTCGGGCAAATCGACGACCGGCCGCCTGATCACCCGCCTGTACCAGCCGACCTCGGGCCAGATCCTCTTCGAGGGCACAGACATCGCGAAGTCGAGCGCCCGTGAGCTCAAGCCGATCCGCCGCGACATCCAGATGATCTTCCAGGACCCGTACACGTCCTTGAATCCGCGCCACACGGTCGGCGAGATCATCAGCGCCCCGCTCGAGATCCACAACCTCGTGCCGAAGAACGCGCGCCTGCGCCGGGTGCAGGAGCTGCTCGAGATCGTCGGCCTCAACCCCGAGCACTACAACCGCTACCCGCACGAGTTCTCGGGCGGTCAGCGCCAGCGCATCGGCATCGCCCGCGCCCTCACCATGAGCCCCAAGCTGCTCGTCGCCGACGAGCCGGTGTCGGCGCTCGACGTCTCGATCCAGGCGCAGATCATCAACCTGCTCAAGGACCTGCAGAAGGAGATGAACATCGCGTTCCTGTTCATCGCCCACGACCTCGCGATCGTGCGGCACTTCTGCCCGCAGGTGGCCGTGATGTACCTGGGCAAGATCGTCGAGAACGCCCCGCGTGAGGAGCTCTACTCGAACCCGAAGCACGCGTACACGCAGTCGCTGCTGTCCGCGGTGCCCGACATGCGGCAGGCGGTCGTGGGCGGACGGCGGGAACGCATCCGCTACACGCACGACGTCGAGGCGTCGGCCGCGTCGACGGCGGCGAACACGGCGGTCGCATCCTCTCGCCCCTCGGTCTGACCGTGGCGCGCCCCGCGCACCGCTATGTGCTGCGCGACACCGTCGTGGTGGTCACGTTCTGGCTGGCCACCGCGTTGGGCGTCGTGCTCGTCGGCGACCCGCTCGTGCGCGGCGACCTCCCGCTCGTCGCCGCCACCGCCCCGATCGTGGCGATCGTGCTCTGGGTGCTCTGGATGCTGCTCTTCCACCCGCACGTCCGGTACGACGACGAGCGGGTAGTCGTCACCAACATCGGTCGCGTGCACGACCTCCCGTGGAGTCGGGTCGCCGTCGTGCGGCAGAACCTCACCCTCACCTTCGAGCTGGATGACGGCCGTCGCATCCGGGCGGCCGGCGTGTCGGCTCCGCGCGGGAAGGGTCTCATGCTGGGCGGGCTCACCCGCGGGAAGCTCGGGGTGGGCAGCGAGGAGTTCCACCGCAACTCCGACGCCCTGCGACCCATCCAGGCCGCCGCGGCGCGCACGGACGCGCCCGCGGTGTCGCGCTGGGATGTCATCCCCTTGACGATCGGCGGCGTGCTCGCCATCGCCGTCGTCATCGACCTCCTCGTTCTCCTGACGTGATCGTGAAGAAGCGGATCCTCGCCGAGGTCGTCATCGTGCTCGGGCTGTCGCTCGGGATGTCGGCGCTCTACTCGATCGTCACCCTCATCAACCGCGCCACCCTCGAGACGCCGATCGGCCAGCAGACCGCCACGATCGTGCCGAGCCGCGACTCCCGGGCGATCTTCGATCTGCTCTACCAGCTGCTGGGCATCGCCTCAGATCTCGTTCCGGTCGCCCTTGTCTGCTTCCTGCTCTGGAGCACGGCCAAGCCGCACCTGGGCCGCCTCGGCATCGACGCGAAGCATCCCGTGCGGGACGGGCTTCTCGGCCTCGGACTCGCGCTCCCCATCGGCATCGCGGGTCTCGGCATCTTCCTCGCCGGTCGCGCGCTCGGGATCGGCGTCGGCATCACCGCCTCGAACCTCACCGAGCAGTGGTGGACGATTCCCGTGCTCCTCCTGACGGCGGCCCGCGCCGCCATCCAGGAGGAGGTCATCATGATCGGGTACCTGTTCGCGCGCCTCGGCGACCTCGGCGTCGGCCGCTGGGGAACCATCCTGATCTCCGCGACGATCCGCGGCACGTACCACCTGTACCAGGGCTACGGAGCGTTGGTCGCGAACTTCGCGATGGGCGTCGTGTTCGGCTGGCTGTACACCCGCGGCACCGAGCGGCGGGTGATCCCGTTCGTGGTGACGCACTTCGCGATCGATGCGGTGGTGTTCGTCGGCGCTCCCGCCGCGGCGAACGCCTGGCCGGAACTGTTCGCGACGACCCCCACGGACTGACCCTCGATTCGTGGGGTGTCACTCCACCGACAGGGTGTCGTGGATGCGACGGAGATCCTCGAGCAGCGAACCGACGAGGATCCATCGCTCGGACGACGGCGCCCCGATCGCGAGCGGGGCGGTGAGGGCCGGGAGGCTCGCGGTCGGCGGATTCGCGGGGTCGGGACTGGTGCGGCGCACCACCCGCCGCACGTCGTGCGCGGCGCGACGCAGCTGGTCGGCGATGGCGCGCACCGCGGGTTCGGCGGGGAGCCCGTCGTCGTAGCGGTCGTAGACGGCCCGGGTCATCCCGATGACCTGCGTCACGATCGGGCTGAGCCTCCGCAACGTCGCTTCGAGCCGCTCGAGTTCATCGCGTCGCCGGCGGCCGCGCGGGTTGAGCGTGAGCGATTCCGCGGCCGTCGTCAGCGCGCCGTCGGCGGTCACCACCATCGGCCGCATCAGCCGGGCCGTGATCATCAGCTCCTCCAGCTCGGCGGAGGTCTGCGGCGTCTCGAGGGAGGCCGCGAGGCGCTCGAGCGACGCCGCGACCTCGATCCCGAGCGCCTCGACGGACGCGTGCGCCGGCTTGAGCGCCACGGGCGGCACGAGCGCGAGGTTGACCGCGAACCCGAGCAGGGCGCCGATCACCGTCTCGATGACGCGGTCGACGGCGTAGTTCGGTGTGGCGGCCCCGAGTCCGAGCACGAGAAGAGCGCTGATGGCGACCTGGTTCGAAGTGCCGGAGGTCATCTTCAGGAGCCAGGCGATCAGCAGCGCGGCGGTCACGGCGACGAGCACGACCCAGGTGGACTGGCCGAACGCGAGGGCGAGCAGGGAGGCCACGACGACGCCCGCGACCACGCCGACGGAGCGCTCGATCGCTTTGGACACCGACTGGTTGAGGCTGGGCTGCACGACGAGCAGGGCCGCGATCGCGGCGAAGACCGGCAGCGGCCCGGGGATCAGCCACCCCGCGAGCAACCACGCGGCGCTCGTCGCGAGGGCCGACTTGACCACCTGCAGGATCGGCTGCCGGCGCGACCCCCGGAACGCCGCCAGCACCTTCATGCGCCCACGCTAGCCCTGCGGATCGTCGGGCCGCGGCTCGTCGTCCGCCGCCGCCTTCGCGGCCTTCGCGCGCTCGGTCGTGCTCAGCACGATGAACACGGTGCCGAGTGCGAAGAACGACACCCACATCGCCGTGGTGCCGGTGATCAGGAACACCACGCCGGCGAACAGGAAGCCGAACGCCGCCACCAGGTAGAGGTTCGCCGCCAGGGTCGTGGATG
>NZ_JBIIAW010000034.1:0-28088 GCF_044239695.1 Pseudolysinimonas sp.
GATCCGCGCGGCGGGGGCAGCGGCGCGGGGGCCGGGTCGGCGAAGTAGTCGGCGCGGTCGGTACCCGGGGTGGAGAGCAGGGCCTCCGCCTCCCGCGGCACCTCGACATCCGCTCGCCGGGCGGGCCGGGCCGACGAACGCCGGCCCGGCCGCGCGGCCGGACGCGGGGTACCACGTCCCCACCATTGCTCGTTGCGCTCGAGGCGCCCCCAGATAGTGAGGAGCAGGCTGCGGTTGGCGATCATCGCGTGGATGATCGAGACGAACTGCAGCACGCCGCTGACGACCAGCCGCGCCTGGTCGTCGGGGATGGTCGCGGCGGCGATCGCCCAGACCGCGTACACGCCCGCGGAGATCAGCCAGCTCGTGCGCAGCAGCATGCAGCCGATGATGAGGAAGCCGAGCCAGGCGCCGTTGCCGGCGAAGAAGAGCACCGGGATGAGCCAGCAGCTCGTCCCGACGATCCAGCCCACTCCGGGCAGGCGACCGCCCTGCCCGGTCGCCTGTGCCCGCCAGCTCGCGTCGGTCATCGGCTACGCACGCACGTTGAGGGTCATCGTCACCGACTGGTCGTCGTCGACGGTCTCCGAGACGAGTTCGAGCCCGGCATCCGTCGCCTTCTCGCGGATGCGTTCGGCGACCGCCGTCTGCACGCGTGCGGCGTACGCGGCGTCGAGCCGCTCGGCGAGTTCCGTCGCGACCCGGGTGGTCACCTCCGGGGCGCCCTTCACCGCGGTGAAGTTGGCCGCCCAGATGCCCTCGGGCGAGGCCTGCATGAGCAGCTTGACGCCGTCGACGGTCGCGGCGACCTCGTCGCCGACCTCGACATCCACCGCGCCGAGGTCGCCGAGCGCCTGAGCGAGCAGTCCCCGGTCCTTCATGCGGGTGCGCACCTGGAGCACCTCGGACTGCCCGCCGCCGCGCATCGACGAGATCACTCCCGCGATGCCGGCCCCGACGCCGGCGGTGGCGGCACCTCCGGCCGCGGCCGACGCGATCGCGGCGATCGCCGCCGGGATGAGGATGATGCTGACGCTCATGCGGTCTCCTTCAGTCGGATGTTCGAGGTGTCGCGTGGGCGGTCGGCGCGCACGCCGAGGTCGCCGAGCAGCAGCTCGAGCACCTCGTCGTCGGCCCAGCCGTTGACCGCGATCGTGCCGTCGCGCGCGATGCGGATCTCGAGCCGGTCCTGGCCGCCGCGCTCCTCGATCGACGCGATCAGGTCCCGGTAAGCGGGGGTCAGGGCACGCAGGCCCTGATTCGTCGACCCGATCCAGGGCCGCACGGTGTCGGGGCGGTTGGCGAGATACGGCCCGTCGGCGAGCAGGTCGGTCGTCTCGAGCAACGAGCGGATGTCGGCGCGCTCCGCGCTCCAGGCGTCCAGCTGCTCGAGGGTGTAGCCGGTGAAGGTCATCACGGTGAGCCCGGCATCCTGGAACGCCGTCGCGACGACGGAGAGCGCCGCCGCCTGATCGAACGGCTCCCCGCCGAGCAGGGTGATGCCCTCGACGCCGGCTGCGCGCGCCTCCGCGACCCAGGCCTGCGCGAGCTCGGCGGGGGCGTCGTCGCGACCCCCGCGTTCCGCCCACAGGTGCGGGTTGAAGCAGCCCGGGCACTTCACCGAGCAGCCCTGCACCCACACGGCCGCCCGCGTGCCCGGACCTTCGGCGGTCGTCGACGCGAGGAACCGCGACCAGCGCAGCGACGCCGCCGACCGCGGCTGCGGGATCGTCAGCGAGCCGGGAGGCAGGAGGTCAGTCATCGCCGACCGTCTGCACGGCGGCGGTCGCCTGCCCGTCGGGCACCGCGGTGTAGTCGTCGGTGTAGGTGCTCGACGCCACCTCGGCATCCAGCAGGTCCTCGAGCACGGCGAAGTAGTCGAGGCACTCCTGCCCCTTCATCCCGACGGTCTCGGCGTGCACGGTGCCGTCCTTGCGGATGCTCACCACGAGCTGCTTCTGGGCCATGCGTTGTCCTCCTACGACGGTGACGGATCAGAAATCGACGGTGCGACCGCCGCGATGCGACGGGAGCTTCGCGGGCTCGGCCTTCTTCGACGGTTCGGCCTTCTCCTCGGCGACGATGTCCTCGCTGCCGGTGGCGAGCACGGCGCGCATGCTCGCCCACTGACGGATCGCGGCGATGCGCTCCGCCTGGGTGACCGCGAGCGGAACCGTCGTCGAGACGGCGAGGGCGAGGTCGTCGGGCGTGACCGCGCGCCCGTGCGCGAATCCCTCGTACATCGCGCCGACGACGGCCTGTTCGATCTCGGCTCCCGAGAAGTCGTCGCTCGCGGCGGCGAGGGTGGTGAGCGCGGCAGCGTCGGTCGCGAGGGCGGCGAGCCCGTTGGCATCCGTCGCGTTCTTGTCGAGCTGGATCGCCCAGATCTGCTCGCGCTCCCGGTGAGTGGGCAGGTCGACGAAGAAGATCTCGTCGAAGCGGCCCTTGCGCATGAACTCGGGCGGCAGGGCGTCGATGTTGTTCGCCGTCGCGACGACGAAAACGGGCTTCGACTTCTCCTGCATCCAGGTGAGGAAGTAGCCGAAGACCCGGGCGCTCGTGCCGGAGTCGAGCTGGCCGGCGCCCTGCGTGTTGCCCGAGAAGCCCTTCTCGATCTCGTCGACCCAGAGGATGCACGGGGCGGTGGCCTCGGCCGTAGCGATCGCGGTGCGGAGGTTCTGCTCGCTCGACCCGACGAGACCGGAGAAGACGCGGCCGATGTCGAGTCGCAGCAGCGGAACACCCCAGGATGCCGCGGTCGCCTTCGCGGTGAGCGACTTGCCGCAGCCGGGGACGCCCGTGATGAGCACACCCTTCGGAGCGGGAAGGCCGTAGTCCTCGGCCTTGCTCAGCCACGCGCCGTCGCGACGGCCGAGCCACCGCTTCAGGTTGTTGAGGCCGCCGATCTTCTCCAGGTCGACGTGGCTGTCGACGAACTCCAGCAGCCCGGCCTTCTTCACCGTCTGCCGCTTCTCCTCGAGCACGATCGCGACGTCGTCCTTCGACAGGCGCGCGTCGTCGACCATCGCGCGGGCGAGGGCGTTCTCGGCCTCGAGCATCGTGAGCCCGAGCGCCGCCTGCACGAGCTGCTCGAGCTCCTTCTCGTCCGCCTCGACCTTCACACCGCCGTCGGAGTTGCTCTCGATCATCGAGTCCAGCAGCGCCCGCAGCTCGGCCCGCCCCGGCAGCGGGAAGTCCAGAAGCGTCGTGACCTTGTCGATCTCGGCCGGGATCACGCGCACCGGGGCGGAGATCATCAGGGTCTTCGACTGCTCGGCGCCGCGGAAGTCGGCAGCCGTCTCGCGGATCTTGCGGATCACGGCGGGGTCGCCCGGGCGGTGCTCGGCGCCGAGGAAGGCGTGCAGGTCGCAGAACAGGAAGACCGCGTCGTCGTCGACGCCGAGCGCATGGTCGAGGGCCCGCACCGGATTCGTCGTGTTCGCGATCGCCGCGCCCTCCGCATCGACCAGACCGGCCGACGCCGTCCAGGTCCACAGCGCGCGCGGCTTGCGGAGGGCCCCGGCCACCCGGCCGACCGCCTCCTGGAGGCGCATCTCCTCGCTCGTCTCCACGTAGAGCAGCGGAAGTCGTGCCTTGAACGCCTGGTCGAGGGTCGCGTCGAACGTCATCGGGGGGTCTCCGTCGGAGTCGGGGTCGGCGTGGGGCTGGGTTCGGAGGTCGGGCGGGCCAGTTCTTCGATGTCGATCGTCCAGACGCCGCGGTCGGCATCCGACTCGATCGCGAACACGACCCAGGAGTCGATGCCCCACGTCACGCGCTGATCGACCGGACCGACCTCGATGATGGCGCCGGTGTCGTTCGCGAACGCCGTGTAGATGTCGACGAAGAAGACGCCCTCGCCGACGTGGCTCAACTGAGCGCTGACGGCGTCGCCGCGGTACATCACGACGCCGTCGCCTTGCCCCGAGTAGACATCGGTGACCTCGGCGACGCTGAGCGGCTCGAGCCGCAACTCCCAGGGGCCGTTGGCCATGACCCAGAGCTCGAGGTCGCCGCCGCTCGGGACGACGTACGTCTCACGGTCGCCGTAGAGGTACGCGATCGCGTCCGGCCAGGGGCGTTGGCCGGGGGCCACGTCGGCGTCGGCGGGGTTGGTGCGGTAGAGATCCATCTCCTCGCCGGCGACGATCGAACCCCGGCGCGGCTGGAGGAAGCGGTCGGCCGGCAATCGGATGACGGCCGGGCCGACCGCGCTCCAGACGTTGGGGTCGGCCTCCTCGGCGACGACGGGCTCGTCGTCCTCCCACGGGTAGGCGTAGGGATCGACGAAGAGGCCCCCGCCGGTGTAGGGCGTGACGACGAACTGGTAGGCCGTCGTCGCGCCCACGACGACGAGCACGATCGTCGCGAGGATCCAGAGCACCCCGTTCGCGATGCCGATGCGTCGCGTCGCGATTCCGGACGCGGGGGGAGGAGCGAACGTCACAGCCTCACGCCCCCAGCTCGTCGCGGATGAGAAGAACTCTCAGCTCACGATAGCGGCGCGGTGGGTCGAGCGGCGACGCCTCAGAACTCGTCGTCGTCGATGTCGGCGCTGCCCGGGTCGCCGAGGTCCTCGATCCAGAGGTCGTCGTCGGCGCGCAGCGTCTGCCAGGCGGCGTAGGCGATGCCCGCCGCAGCGACCACCCCGAGCCCGATGAGGATGTAGCGCCCGGGACCCGCCGACTTCGGCGGAGTGACGACGCCGACCTTCTGGCCGGCCTTCGAGACCCGGCGCACGACCTCGCGCACCTGGGGGTTCTTCGCCGCCTCGAGCACGGCGAGAGCCGACCCGATCGTTCCGGAGATCGCCGGCAGCACGTCGTCGGTGAAACGATCGCGCGCGGACATCGCCGCACCACGGGCGGCGCCGAACCCGTCGCGCACACCGTCGCGCACCCGGGGCTGCAGCTCCTCCCGCGCGTAGTTGGAGGCCTGGCGGCGGGCATCCTTCAGCACGTGCGTGGCGTGCTCGATGGCCTCCCGCTGCTCATCCCAGAGGCGTTCGGCATCCCGCTTGAGGCGCTTGAGTTCGCGCTGGCGCTTCCGTGACAGAGCCATGTAGTCCTCCGGTTCGCAAGAATCCTGTGGTCGGGAGCAATCCTGCCATGCGCACCTGGATGCGCCGTAGGACTTGCCAAGCCACGCCACATGCGACATGGGTCCGTGAAAGGATGGCGGAATGCCCGCTCCTACTGCTGTCGCCACGATCCACACCACGCTCGGCGACATCCGCATCAACCTGTTCGGCTTCCACGCGCCGGTCACCGTCGAGAACTTCATCGGCCTCGCGACCGGAACCAAGGAGTGGCAGGATCCGGCTACCGGTGAGACGAAGAACACCCCTCTCTACGACGGCGTGATCTTCCACCGCATCATCAAGCAGTTCATGCTCCAGGGCGGCGACCCGCTCGGCAAGGGCATCGGCGGCCCCGGCTACCAGTTCGACGACGAGATCCACCCCGAGCTGCACTTCACCGAGCCGTACCTGCTCGCGATGGCGAACGCCGGCACGCAGGGCGGCCGGGGCACCAACGGCTCGCAGTTCTTCATCTCGACCGTGCCCACGCCGTGGCTCAACGGCAAGCACACGATCTTCGGCGAGGTCGCCGACGACGAGTCGAAGCGCGTCGTCGACGCGATCGAGGCGGTCGACACCGACGGGCGCGATAAGCCGCTCGAGGATGTCGTCATCACCTCGATCTCGGTCGACGCGGTCTGACCGACAGCCGATCCCGTGGCCGAGAGTTCAGCGGACGTCTGCTACCGGCATCCCACTCGGGAGAGCTGGACGCTCTGCACGCGGTGCGGCCGCACGATCTGCCCGGAGTGCCAGATCCTCACGCCGAGCGGCGTGCGATGCCCCGAGTGCGTGCGTGAGACCGGCGGCTCGGTGACGTGGCAGAGCGCCGGCGGCGAGATCAAGCGCCCGGCGTCGAAGACCCGCCGCGCGCGCCCCGTCCGCGCGGCGTCGTCCGGCTCCGGGTTCGGGGCGACGCTCGGGCAGATGCTGCGCCCGGGGTCGGAAGCTCCGGCGCTCACCTGGGGGATCATCGCGATCGCCGTGCTGCTCTGGGTCGTGGGCCTGTTCACGTCGCTCCCCTTCCTCGCCCTCGCGGCGATCCCGGGGGCCGAGATCCAGATCTGGCGGTTCGCGACCTCGGCGGTCGTCTACGCCCCCGGGTTCCTGTCGATCATCGGCGTCGCCCTGCACTCGCTGTTCATCGCGTTGACGGCTCCGTCGCTGGAACGCAGTCTGGGACGCCGCAAGTTCTTCGTGCTGGTGCTCACCGCGGCGATCATCTCGAGCGCCGGGATGCTGCTGTCCGGTTCGGCCGCAGCCGGTCTCGTCGGGGTGCTGTTCGCCGTCTTCGGCGCCTACCTGATCACCGTCTGGTCGTACCCGCCGGCGCGGACGCAGGCCCTCGTGATCATCGGGATCAACCTGCTCATCACCCTCGCCCTGAACCCGGGAGGTCTGCCGGCGCTGATCGGCGGGCTGCTCGCCGGAGCCGGCGTGCTCTACCTGTTTCAGCGCTACGAGAGCCGACCGAGCACCCGCACGCCGTATCTGATCATCGCGGCCGTCTCGGCAGCGTTCATCGTCCTCGCCACGCTGCGCTCCGTGATCGCCTGACAGTTCTCCACAGGCTCATCCACAGTGTGGAGAGAATCACACCCGTGTAATTCACCCGGGGGTGACGGGGGCGGCTGAAGTCAGCGCCACCGCGTCGTCATGAAGAACCCGATGATCAGGAAGCCGAAACCGATGGCGATGTTCGCCTCGTTGATGCCCGGGATGGGCCACGAGCCCTGGCTCAAGTAGTAGACGATGATCCAGGTGAGCCCGAGGAGCATGAAGCCGAACATGATCGGCTTGAACCACACCGGGTTCGGGAGGTTCTCGCGCCCTCCGCTCTCGCTGGGCGAGGCCTTCGGCTCAGGGTTGGGGGACTTGGGTCGGGCCATGCCGAGCAGTCTAACCGAGCCGCTTCCGAGCGCGACCCGGGCGAGCGGCCTCCCGACGTAGAATCGGGGCATGACGGACCGGGCCCAGCGCCGCACCCCGCGGCCCCGCCGCCGGGTCACCGTCGTCGGCGTGCTCGGCGAGCTGCTGATCACCGCCGGGCTCTTCGTTCTCGCGTTCCTCGGCTACCAGGTCTGGCTCGGCGACGTCATCGTCGGCGGGCAGCTCAACAGCGAGGCCGTCGAGCAGGGTCAGGAGTGGGGGGCCGACTACTCCGACGTGCCGCCGAGCGAGGCGGGCGACCCCGACCTCACCGAGACGCCGCCGGTCGCGACCGCCCCCGCCAACGCCCAGCGGTTCGCGAACCTGATCATCCCGCGCTTCGGCGGCGACTACTACCGGCCGATCGCCGAGGGGGTCGGTACGACGGACGTGCTCAACCGCGGCAACATCGGGCACTACCCGACGACGCAGATGCCCGGAGCGCTCGGCAACTTCGCCCTCGCCTCCCACCGCTCCAGCGGGGGCGGCAACTTCCACGACCTCCACCAGCTGCACGTCGGCGACCACATCTACGTCGAGACCGCGGACGGCTGGTACCAGTACACGTTCCGCAATCTCGAGTATGTGCGGCCCACGGGGGTCGGCGTGCTCAATCCCGTGCCGCAGGCCGAGGGCGTCGAGGTGACCGAGCGGTTCATCACCCTCACCACCTGCAACCCGTTCTTCTCCACGGCCGAGCGCATCATCGCGTACGGCGTCTACGACTCCTTCTACCCGCGGGCCGGCGGCGTCCCGGCCGAGATCGCGTCCAACGTGTTGGGCGCGGGCTGATGAACGGAGCCCTCTGATGTACGGAGCCCTCTGGCGCGTGCTGCCCGGACCGTGGTGGGTGCGGCTGCTCATCCTGCTCGTCGCGGTCGCGGGCATCCTCACCGCGTGCGTGTTCTGGGTCTTCCCGTTCGTCGACACGCTGGTCGCTCCGCAGGACGTGACGGTCGACGGATGACCCGCGTTCTCGTCCTCGACAACTACGACTCGTTCGTCTACACGCTCGACGGCTACCTGCAGCAGCTCGGGGCCACCACGGAGGTCGTGCGCAACGACTCGTTCGCGGCGGCCGACGCGGCGACCCGCATCGCGGAGTACGACGCGGTGCTGATCTCGCCCGGCCCGGGCACCCCCGCGGCCGCGGGAGTGTCCATCCCCGTCGTCCACGCGGCGCTCGCCGCCGGCTCTCCGCTGCTGGGGGTGTGCCTCGGCCACCAGGCGATCGCGGAGGCGCTCGGGGCGACCGTGACCCACGCCGACGAACTGATGCACGGCAAGACCTCGCTCATCCGCCACGACGACTCTCCCTTCTACAGCGGGGTGCCGCAGCCGTTCCGCGCGACTCGCTACCACTCCCTCGCGGTCGTCGACGGCACGGTTCCACAGGAACTGGAGGTGACCGCCCGGACCGACGGCGGCGTCATCATGGGGCTGCGGCACACGGCGGCCCCGATCGTCGGCGTGCAGTTCCACCCGGAGTCGGTGCTCACCGAGGGCGGCTACCGGATGCTGGGCAACTGGCTCTCGGATGCCGGCCTCGCCGGCGCGGCCGAACGCGCGACCGACCTCAGCCCCCTGGTCAAACTGGGCTGAGCCTCCCGATCACTGGGCTTCCGACTACTGGGTGCAGTAGCGCAGGGTGACCGACGACTTCTGCGGCACCTCGCCGACGACCGACTGGCTGACGACGGTCTGACCGGCACACGTGTTGTCGAGCTCGAGCTTGACCCCGAGCTGGTAGGCCCCCCCGGTGAGGGTGCTCCGTGCCTCGGTGATCGGCTTGCCGAGCAGGTCGGGCACGAGCACGAGACCGTTCGACACGACGAGGTTCACGGTCGTGCCGCCCTCGACCTCGGTTGCGGTGGTCAGCACCTCGGGGCTGTCCTCGATCATGATGCCCATGACGACCCCGCTCGCGACGTTCGGAGAATAGGACACCGTCGTGGTGCCGTAGACGAGGCCGAGTGACTCGAGCTGGGCCTGCGCCGCCTCCTGCGTCTGGAAGACGAGGCTCGGCACGTCGACGAGGGGCGGGCCCGACGACACCACGAGCGACACCTTCTGGCCGGGAGCGACGGTCGTGCCGCCCGTGGGGGTCTGCGACATCACCTCGCCGGCCGGCACGTCGGCATCGGAACGGGTCGTCTGCTCGGGCACGAGTCCGGCATCCGTCAGCTGCTCGGTGGCCTCCTCGACCTGGACGCCGACGACGTCGGGGACGTCGACAGCCGCGCCGGCGCCGAGCAGGTCGGTCGGCCGCTGCGAGAAGACGAAGAAGGTCGCCGCGACCAGGATCACGACGAACATCGCGATGCCGCCCCAGATCCAGGCCACGGGCGGGCGGCTCTGGGTGCGCGGCAGGCGGTCGTCGTCATCGTCGTCGGCGAGGCGGCGGAGGGCGGCCTCGGAGGCCGCGGCGGTGCCCGGGTTGACCCCGAAGAGGGTCGAGCTGAAGTCGTCGGCCGGCACGAGCTGCCGTTCGGGCAGCTTTCCGGCGACGGCGGCGTCGAGGTCGCTCTTGAAGTCCCCGGCGCTCTGGAACCGCTCGAAGCGGTCCTTCGCCAGCGCGTGCAGGACCACGGCGTCGAGGGCGGGGGTGACGGCGGGGTTGAGGCGGCTCGGCGGGGCCGGCGCTTCGCTGACGTGCTGGTAGGCGGTGGCGACCGCGGTCTCGCCGTGGAACGGCGGCTTGCCGGTGAGCAGCTCGTAGAGCAGCACGCCCGTCGAATACAGGTCGGTGCGGGCATCCACCGCTTCTCCCCGCGCCTGCTCGGGCGAGAAGTACTGCGCGGTACCCAGGATGGCGCTGGTCTGGGCGACGGTCGCGGACGAGTCGGAGATCGCGCGGGCGATGCCGAAGTCCATCACCTTCACCTGGCCGGTGGAGGTCACCATGACGTTGCCCGGCTTGATGTCGCGATGCACGACCCCGGCGCGATGCGAGTAATCGAGTGCGGTGAGGATGCCGTCGACGATCTGCACGGCCTGCTCGGCCGGCATCGGACCCTCGGCGACCATGTCCTTGAGCAGTCGCCCTTCGACGTGCTCCATGACGATGAAGGGCACCTGCAGTTCGCGGCCCGACGAGTCGCGGGCGATCTCCTCGCCGGCGTCGAAGACGCGGACGATCGTGGGATGCGCCATGCGTGCGGCGGCCTGCGCCTCCTGGCGGAACCGGGTGCGGAACGCGGGGTCGTTGGCGAGCGACGGCTTGAGCAGCTTGATCGCGACGCGGCGACCGAGGCGGGCGTCGAGACCGAGGTGCACGTCGGCCATGCCGCCGCGGCCGAGCAGCTCGCCGATCTGATACCGGCCCGCGAGCAGGCGGGGTCCCGCGGAGGTGTCGGTCACGAAGTCAGTGTAACCGCGGGACGATAACGGTCAGCTGACCGTGATGGTCAGCGGGCTCGACGTGTTGGAGGTGATCCCGCCGTCGCAATGCGCGACGTAGGTGATCGTCGTCTGTCCGGGGTCGCCCAGCAGCACGGGGATCGACGCCGTGCCGGCGGGCACCGGATTCTCGGCCGGGGTCTCACCGTTCGTGATCGAGAAGCTGTATCCGGTGAGCGCGCGGCCGGCGGGGCATCCGCCGTAGTTCGGGATGGTGATGGTCACCTCGTCGCCGGAGGCTCCCGACGCCGGTCCGCCGAGCGTCTGCGGCGCGTTCGGGTTCTGGAAGTCGCCGTAGACGCGCACGGTGATGGTCGCGCCCTTGCTGACGTTGCCGGTCGGGTTGAGGCTGACCACGACGCCCACCTGCTCGGGCGTCGGGGCGGCCGGTCCGGCGGCTTCGTCGACGACGAGCTCGAGATCGATGAGCTCCTGCTGCACGTCGGCGAAGGGCCGCCCGACGAAGTCGTCGGGGTCGATGTTGACGCGGTCGCTCGTCGGCGTCACCGACGGGCTCGTCGTCGTCGGCCGGGTCGTCGTGGTGCCGGTCGGGGTCGGGTCGGGATCTCCGGCCGGGCGTGCCACGAGGAAGATGATGATCGCGATCAACGCGACGGCGAGCACCGACACCGCGGCCACGAGCGGCCAGGTCCACGGGCTGCGGCGGCGTTCGGCGATGGGCTGCTCGGCGGTGGTCCCGCGTCCGCCGGCGCCGGGGAGAACCCGCGTCACGGCGCTCGTCGACGAGGCCCCGCCGGTGGCTCCGAGGATGGAGGTGAAGGTCGCGCTCGAGCCCTCGATGCCGGGCACGGCGGCCGCGGCGCCGGCGATGTCGCCGCGGCGGAGGGCCTGGGCGGCACGGGCGAGGTGAGCGGCGGTCTGCGGTCGATCGGCCGGCTTCTTGGCGATGCAGGCGTAGACCAGGTTGCGCACCGGCTCGGCGATCGTGACCGGCAGTTCGGGCGCCTGCTCGTTGATCTGCGCCATCGCGATCGCGACCTGCGACTCGCCCGTGAACGGCCGACGCCCGGCGAGGGCCTCGTAGGCGACGATGCCCAGCGAGTAGATGTCGGTCGTCGGCGACGCGGAGTGTCCGCTCGCCTGCTCGGGCGAGAGGTACTGCACCGTGCCCATCACCTGGCCGGTCGCGGTGAGCGGCACCTGGTCGGCGATGCGGGCGATGCCGAAGTCGGTGATCTTGACGCGACCCTCGGGCGTGATGAGCAGGTTGCCCGGCTTGATGTCGCGGTGCACGAGTCCCGCCTGGTGGGCGGCCTGGAGTGCGGATGCCGTCTGCGCGACGATGTCGAGCACCTTGTCGGTCGGCAGCACGCGCTCGCGTTCGAGGATCGTCGACAGGGCCTCGCCCGGGACGAGCTCCATCACCAGGTAGGCGGAGCCGTCCTCCTCGCCGTAGTCGAAGACGTTGGCGATGCCCTCGTGGTTCACGAGGGCGGCGTGCCGGGCCTCCGCGCGGAAGCGCTCGAGGAACCCCGGGTCGCCGAGGTACTCGTCCTTGAGGATCTTGATGGCGACGGTGCGCCCGATGACCAGGTCGGTCGCCTGCCACACCTCGCCCATGCCGCCGATCGCGACACGCGAGGAGAGCTGGTACCGGCCGCCGAATGTGACGCCGCTCGTGGGCCTCATCTGCTCAGCACCGCCTCCATGACCTCTCTGGCGATCGGTGCCGCCAGGCTGTTACCGCAACACGGGCTGTCTTCGAGCACGACCGCGATCGCGACCCGAGGGTTGTCCGCCGGAGCGAATCCGGTGAACCACACGGTGTACGGCTCGCCGTCACCATTCTCGGCCGTCCCGGTCTTCCCTGCGACTGCGACCCCACTGATTCTGGCATTGTTCGCGACGCCGTTGGCGACGCCGTCGACCATCATCTGCGTCATGATGGCGGCGTTCTCGGGGCTGAGCGGCCGCGAGAACTCCTCCGGTCGCAGCGATTCGAGCACCGACAAGTCGGGCGCGACGATGCTCTCGACGAGAGTCGGCGCCATGAGCGAGCCGCCGTTGGCGATCGCCGCAGACACCATGGCCATCTGCAACGGGGAGGCCCGCACGTTCGCCTGCCCGAAACCGGAGAGCCAGGTCTCGGCCTCGTCCTGCGTGCGCGGGTACTGGCTCGGCTCGCTCGGCATCGGAATGTCGAACGAGGTTCCGAACCCGAACTCCTCCGCCTGCTCGCGGATCGCGTCGTCGCCCAGGGCGCCGGCGAGTTGCGCGAACGGGATGTTGCACGACAGACGCAGCGCGGTGGCGATCGACGCGGTCTCGGCGCCGCCGCAGTTGCTGTCAGCGGAGTTGCCGATCGCGGTGGAGGTGCCGGGCAGGTCGATCGAGATCGGGTTGGGGAACGAGCTGTCGGCGGTGAACTGCCCGCTCTCCAGAGCGGCGGCGGCGACGACGAGCTTGAACGTCGAGCCGGGCGGGTTCAGGTCGCCGGCGATGCCGCGATCGATGAGCGGGTCGGCGGGATCGGCGAGCAACCCCGCGTAGGTCGACTCGACGAGGTCGGGATCGTGCACCGCGAGCGAGTTCGGGTCGTACGTGGGCTTGGAGACCATCGCGAGGATCGCTCCCGTCGATGGATCGATCGCGACGACCGCCCCCGTCCGGTCGCCGAGCGCATCCCATGCGGCCTGCTGCACGATCGGGTCGATGGTCAGTTCGACCGACGCCCCCTGGGGGTCGCGGCCGGTCAGGATCGCGTTGATCCGGTCGAGGAACTGGGCGTCGGATCCGCCGCTCAGGTAGCTGTTGAGGTCGCCCTCGAGCCCACCGAACGAGGGCTGCACCGTGAAGTACCCGGTCACCGCGGAGTAGAGCGGACCGTTGGCGTACACCCGCTGGTACACGTAGCGGTCGTCGCTGAGCACCGAGGATGCGATCGGCTGCCCGTCGACCAGGATCTGGCCGCGCTCGGTGCGGAAGCTCTCATAGAGCGTGCGCGCGTTCCGTCCGTCGGCGTCGAGGTTGGGCTTCTGGAAGTACTGGATGATCGTGGTCGACACGAAGAGGGCGAGGAACATCCCCAGCACGAGGGTGCTCACCCGGCGCAGCTGCTTGTTCATTCGACGACCAACCTCGGCTGCGCGCGCACCGAGTCGGACAGCCGCACGAGCAGCGCGACGATCACCCAGTTGGCGACGAGCGACGAACCGCCTGCCGCGAGGAACGGCGTCGTGAGCCCGGTGAGCGGGATCACCCGGGTCACGCCGCCGGCGACGATGAAGACCTGCAGCGCGACGACGAACCCGAGTCCGACGCCGAGCAGGCGGCCGAAGTCATCCTGACCCGCGAAGCCGATGTGGAACCCGCGCGAGACGAACACCATGTAGAGCACGAAGATCGCGAACAGTCCGATGAGCCCGAGCTCTTCGCCGAGACTCGCGATGATGAAGTCGCTCTCGGCGAGCGGCGTGATGTCGGGGTTGCCGCGGCCGAGGCCGGTGCCCGGCAGACCGCCGTCGGCGAGGCCGAACAGTCCGTTCGCGAGCTGATAGCTGCCGCCGCCCTGGTCGTAGAGCGCGGGGTCGAGCGTGTTCAGCCAGCCGTAGAACCGGCCGCCCACGTACTCGAGGCTGCGTGCCGCGACGTAGGCGCCGCCGACGAACAGCACGGTGCCGAGCACGACCCAGCTCGCCCGTCCGGTCGCGACGTAGATCATCACCAGGAAGAGGCCGAAGTAGAGCAGACCGCTGCCGAGGTCGCGCTGGAAGACGATGACCGCCATCGACAGCACCCACACCACGACGATCGGACCGAAGTCGCGGATACGGGGGAACGTGAACCCGAGCACCTTGCGACCGACGACGCTGAGCGAGTCGCGGGCCGTCACGAGGTAGCCGGCGAAGAAGACCGCGAGCGCGATCTTCGCGATCTCGCCGGGCTGGAAGGTGGCGACCCCGAGGTCGACCCACGCGCGCGCGCCGTTGACGCTCAGGCCGATGACCGGGAGGAAGGGCAGCACGAGCAGCCCGATCGCGACGAATCCGGCGACGTAGCGGTAGCGCTGCAGCACCCGGTGGTTGCGGATCACCAGCAGCACCGCCGCCGCCGCGATCACCGCGATCGCCGACCAGACGACCTGCCGCACCCCGAAGGCATCCCAGCCGACGTCGCCGTGCGCGATGTCGATGCGGGTGATCTCGGCGATGCCGAGGAGGTTGAGCAGCGTCGCGATCGGCACGACGAACGGGTCGGCGTCGGGCGCGACCACCCGCATCACGACGTGCATGCCGAGGATGAGCACGACCAGCCCGAGCGTCATCCCGAAGACGCCCGGGTCGACGCGGTCGAGCGCGCCGAGCTCGATGAGGGTGAGGGCGCTCAACCCGACGGCGATCGCGAAGAGCAGCAGACCCAGCTCGAGGTTGCGTCGCCGCGACGGCGCGCGCAGCCGGATTCGGATGCTGCCGGTGAACGTCGGCTGCTGCGCCCCCGCGTCGATCGGCGGGCTCGCGATGACGTCGGTGCTCACGGGGTGACCGCCGTCGGCGCCGGGGTGGGTGTCGGGGTGGGATCGGTCGAGGACTCACCGGAGGTCGACTCCGCGAGCCTGCTCAGGCGGTCGAGGATGTCGTGGGCGTCGCGCAGGTCGTCGGCGTTGATCGTCGCCTCGACCTGCCGGCGCTCGAACGCCGGGAGCTCGTCGGCGCGCACGGCGGAGCTCTGCTCGACGCTCGACAGTGAGATCGGCCCGATGTTCTGCTGCACGCCCTGGAAGATCGCGACGGTGCCGTCGTCGTCGACGCCGACGAAGTAGTGCGTCTGCGTCCACTGGTACGCGAGGGCGCCGACGGCGACGATCGACGCGATCACGATGGCGACGACGACCAGCCAGGTGATCCTGCGGCGACTCGCGCGGCGACGATCCTCCTCGATGAGCTGCTCGAGGAACTCCTCCCGCTCCGGCTCGAAGTGGGTGTCTTCGGGCGGCGTCGACTTGAGCGGATGCAGCAGGAGAGTGGGCAGGCGGATCGGGCGCCGTTCGTTCTCGGCCCCGTCGAACGCCAGCGGCACGGCGGCGGAGCCGACGAAGCCCGCCGGGGTCGCGCCGTTGCGCTGCTCGTCGTCAGCTCCGATGTCGACGATGACGACGGTCACGTTGTCGGGGGCGCCGTGATCGAGGCTCTCCTTGACCATGCGGTCGGCCGCGCCCTGCGGGGTGCCCACCGCCGCGAGGATTGCGCCGATCTTGTCCTCGGAGACGTAACTCGACAACCCGTCGGAGCACAGCAGCCAGCGGTCGCCCGGGCGGGTGTCGAGGATCTTCGTATCGATCTCGGGGGCGGCGTCGACATCCCCGAGAACCCGCATCAGCACCGAGCGGCGCGGGTGCACCGCGGCTTCTTCGGGCGTGATGCGTCCCGAGTCGACGAGGCGCTGCACGAAGGTGTGGTCGGCCGTGACCTGCGTGAGCTCGCCGTCGCGGAAGAGGTAGATGCGCGAGTCGCCGATGTGCGCGAGGGCGATCTGATCGCCGACGCGCAGGATGCCCGACACCGTCGTGCCCATCCCGGTGAGCTCGCTGTGCTCGAACACGGTCTCGGCGAGCAGCGAGTTCGCGGCGATCATCGCCGACTGGAGGGCGACCTCGGCGTCTTCCGCGGCCGCGTACTCCCCGTCGGCTTCGGCGATGCGCTTCGTCGCGATGGCGGAGGCGACATCCCCGCCCGCGTGCCCGCCCATCCCGTCGGCGACGACGAACAACTGCCGGCCCGCGTAGCCGGAGTCCTGGTTGTTGGAACGGACCTTCCCGACGTGGGAGACCGCCGCGCTCAGCGGGGAGGAGCTCACGCGCCTACCGCCGCAGTTCGAAGGTCGTGGTGCCGATGGTCACCGGCGTTCCCGGCAGGACGGCCGTGGGGAGGCTCACCCGGGTGCCGTCGAGGAACGTGCCGTTCGTGGAGTCGAGATCCTGGATCACCCAGTTCTCGTCCCAGAGCATCAGCCGGGCGTGGTGGGTGGAGGTGTAGTCGTCGCGGATGACCAGACCCGACTCGCTCGACCGCCCGATCGTCAACTGCTCGGGCGGGAGGTCGATCTCCATCCCCTCGCGCGGACCCGACGTGATGACCAGCCGGGTCGGGGTCTCGGCGGTGGCGTGCGGTTCGGCGCGGGCCACGGGCTCGGTCGCCGGGGATGCGGCGGGCGGAGCGCCGCCGTCGAGCGCGGGGGCCGAGGCCGCCACCATGCGGCGCGCGCGCTGGCCGAACAGGTCGGAGCGCAGCGAATAGATGACGAAGAAGACGAAGCCCCAGAGCAGGAGCAGGAACGCCAGTTGCAGGACGAGGAGGGTGAGTTCGCTCATCGCCGGCTACCGCAGATCCGCGAACTGGTCGACGTCGGCCGCCTGGGCGAGCACCCGGAAGATGATGCGGGTGCGCCCGATCTCGATGATCGAGTCGGCCGGCAGCGGCGCCTTCGTCACCGGCTGACCGTTGAGCTTGGATCCGTTGGTCGAGCCGAGGTCGTTGACCTGGCCGCGGGTGCCGTCCCAGAGGATCTCGACGTGCGCGCGCGAGGTGCCCGTGTCATCCACGGTGATGTCGGCATCCGATCCACGTCCGATCACGGTGCGGGCCTTCGTCAGCGGGTAGCGCTTGCCGCCGATGTCGAGCACCGGGTTCCAGGCGACCTCGCCCTTCACGTTCTGCGAGTCGATGCGCACGGTGCCCTCGGTGACCGCGGCATCCTCCTGCAGCTTGATCGAGATGCCGCCGGCGAAGGCGTAGCGCTGCGCGGTGGCGTGCCGCTGCACCGCTTCCGTGAACTCGTCGATGAGCGACGGGCCGAGCCGCGTCATCTCGGCGTGATCGGCCGTGCTCAGGCGCACGACGAAGCGGTTGGGCACGAGGATGCGGTCGCGCGCCACGACCGCCGCCTTCGTGTCGAGTTCGCGACGCAGAGCCGCCGTCACCTCGAGGGGCTGCAGACCGCTCTTGAAGGCCTTCGCGAACGCGCCGTTGACGACGCGCTCGAGGCCCTTCTCGAAGCTGTCGAGGATCCCCACACGGCTCCTTCGGATGGCAGACGGCACCCCCGCAGGGGACCGGACGGTCATCACGATGTTAGTCGCGGTCTTCGGAGAAGCGGATGGGAGCACGAGGAAGTGGCCGGATCGCCGTGTCGTGATACCGTTACGGTCGCGCGCGAGTGGCGGAATTGGCAGACGCGCTGGCTTCAGGTGCCAGTACTCGCAAGGGTGTGGGGGTTCAAGTCCCCCCTCGCGCACAGGTAACAGCAAGAAGGCCCCACCTCGTTCTCACCAACGGGGGTGGGGCCTTTCTAGCTTCCCGGTCAGGTCGAGTCGGCCGACTCGAGGAGCGAGAGATGTGCGCGCCGAGCGGCTTCGATGTCGGCGTTCGAGACGTGACTCGTCGAATAGCCGGCCTTGGTCTTGAGTCCGAGAAGCCGAACGAGATGCTTCGCGAGCCCTTTGTCAGCTTTGCCCAGGAGGGCGATGGCTTCGTCGTGCGCACCGGTGGCCGAGTATTCGCCAAGGCGACGGATGCAGATCGTGTCAGCCGAGGCGATGCCCGAGTGCACCGCCTGGGTGACATAGGCATCGGGATGCTCGGTCGTGCCTCGTGCTTCGTCGTACAGCACCGCGGCCGCCTCGGCGAACTGATGTGCCTTCGACAAGCGGACCTCGGCATCATTCGGAGTCCCCGATCGGGATGGAGGAGTCATGCGCTCACCAACTCCCGGAAATCACCGACCTTCCCTGCGAACGGGATGCTGTCGCGCGCGATGTCCAGCAGAACCCGTTCGGCACCGGCGCGACCGCGGATCTCGTTGCTGTCGAGGATGAGGGGGCGCGTGTCGTTGCCGGTCCACTCGGTCACGTCGTGGGCGAGATCGATGATGTCGTCGAAGGTGTGCTCGTCGACTGCTCCCTCGAACACGAAAGCCACGTCGATGTCGGACTCGGGGGTCATCTCGCCGCGGGCACCGGAGCCGAAAATCGCCGCGTAGGTCGGTGGTACCCGCCATCCGGCCACTCGGGCGCGGAGTCGATCCCTCAACTCGTCGTCGAGGGTCGCCAGTGCGATGATGGCCGGCGCGGCGAGGTGTGCGCGGTTGAGTGCGTAAGCGTGAGCTCGGCCGACGATACGCCGGTCGACGACGCCCTGGTCGACCAGACGTTCGAGGGCGCGACGAATGCCCTCCGGGGAACGGGCCCCGATCATCGTCGCCAGCCTCGCCACCGTGAACTCGGAGTCGGCACGCGCGAGAACTCGCAGAACGTCGGCTTCGACCATCGAGGTGACGGTACTCAGAGGGCTTTGCAGAAGCATTGATCTCCTCCGAAAGTAGGTGGTTGCGTACTATCGTACGAGATCGGTGCGCCCGAGACCAGGGGTCGTGGCGACCTAGGCTGAGCGGGTGAGCGTGACGGACCGCCTTGGCGGCACGGCCGGCGCCTCGGCGATCGTCGTACTCGGGCTCATCTGCCAGGAGGTCGGCGCGGGGGTCGCCGTGCTGCTCTTCCCGGCGGCCGGACCGATCGGCACCGTCACGCTGCGGCTGGTGTTCTCGGCGGTGCTGCTGCTCGCGATCTTCCGGCCCCGGCTCCGCGGCCGCACCCGCGCGGACTGGCTGACGGTCCTCGCCTTCGGTCTCGTGCTCGGCGCCATGAACGCCCTCTTCTATCTCGCACTCGACCGCCTGCCGCTCGGGCCCACGGTCACGATCGAATACCTGGGCCCGCTCGTGCTCTCGGTCGTCGTCGCCCGCCGCGCGTCGGCCTGGCTGTGGGCGGCCCTGGCGCTTGCCGGCGTCGCGCTGCTCGGGCGGGGCGGCTTCGACCACCTCGATCCGCTCGGGGTCGCGCTCGCCGCAGGTGCCGGGGTGCTCTGGGTCGGCTACATCCTCTTGTCGGCGCGCACCGGTCGGCGGTGGGCCCGGCTCGACGGTCTCGCGATCGCCGCCGCGATCGGCGGGCTCGGCATCCTGCCGTTCGGTCTGGCGACCGCGGGCGGAGCGTTCCTCGACCCGCGCGTGATGCTCTTCGGCCTCGGGGTCGCGGTGCTGTCGTCGGCGATCCCCTACGGACTCGAGCTGCTCGCCCTGCGCCGGCTACCGGCGGACGCCTTCGCGATCCTGATGAGTCTCGCGCCCGCGCTCGCCGCGGCCGCCGGCTTCGTGGTGCTGCACCAGGCGCTCGAGGTGTGGGACCTGATCGCGATCGCTCTCGTCGTCGTCGCGTCGATGGGCGCGGTGCGCGCGGCCGAACGGCGCCGCCGGCAACTGCCGCCGGCCGGCGAGATCACGCCGTAGCGGCCGGCTCCTTCGCGGCGCTTCCCGCGGGCACCGCCCGGCGCACGAGGAACCCGAACGCGAGCGCGACGAAGAACATCAGCACCCCGTAGACG
Source organism: Pseudolysinimonas sp. (assembly GCF_044239695.1). Lineage (GTDB taxonomy): Bacteria > Actinomycetota > Actinomycetes > Actinomycetales > Microbacteriaceae > Pseudolysinimonas_A. The sequence goes on from NZ_JBIIAW010000034.1 coordinate 19,804, forward strand.
GCGGCGGGCAGCGACATCTCCTCGTTGCCGAGCACCGACTGAGCGATGACGATCGCGAGGGTGGCGTTGTGGATGCCGATCTCGAACGACGACGCGACAGCCTGCCGCGGCTCGACCCGGAACAGTCGCGGCACGAAGAACCCGACGGTCAGCGAGAGGGCGCAGAACAGGATCGTGATCCCGGCGAGGCTGCCCAGGTTGTTGAAGAACAGTTCGCGGTTGGAGATGAGCGCCCCGACGATGACGATCGCGAGGATGAGCATCGACGCGATGCGCACCGGCTTGTCCATGCGGTCGGCGAATCTCGGCCACAGCCGGCGCACGAGCATCCCGAGCACGACAGGTCCGAGCACGATGAGGAAGACCTCGACGGCCTTGGTGAACTGGATGCCGAGCCCCTCCGAGTCGGGCAGGAACACCGAGATCGCGAAGTTCGTCAACAGCGGCAGCGTGAACAGCGCCACGATCGAGTTGATCGCCGTGAGGGTCACGTTGAGGGCGACATCCCCCCGGAACAGGTGCGAGTAGAGGTTCGCCGTCGTGCCGCCCGGTGCCGCCGCGAGCAGGATCATGCCGACCGCGAGCACGGGCGGCAGCTGGAACAGCACGACGAGGCCGAAGCAGATCGCGGGCAGCAGGATGAGCTGGCAGGCGAGGGCGACGATCACCGCCTTCGGATGCTTCCCGACCCGGGCGAAGTCCGCGGGGGTGAGCGAGAGGCCGAGCCCGAACATGATGATGCCCAGGGCGACCGGGAGTCCGATGGTTGTCAACGCTGACATGACCCACATCGTGGCAGAGGGGAGCGCTCAGGGGCAGCATCTAGCGTGGGGATCGTGATGACCGTCACGGCCTACGCCGCCGCCTCCCCCACCGCCGACATCCTGCCCACCACGATCGAGCGACGGGATGTCGGCCCCGCCGACGTGCTGATCGAGATCCAGTACGCGGGCATCTGCCACTCCGACATCCACACGATCCGCGGCGACTGGGGTCCGCAGACCTACCCGCAGACCGTGGGACACGAGATCGCGGGCATCGTCAGCGCCGTCGGCTCCGACGTGACCATGTGGGCCGTCGGCGACCGGGTCGGGGTGGGCTGCATGGTGAACTCGTGCCGCGAGTGCGAGAACTGCAAGGCCGGGCTCGAGCAGTACTGCTGGGCCGGCAACATCCAGACCTACGGCGGCGTCGACCGCGACGGCACCGTGACCCAGGGCGGCTACTCGACGCACATCGTCGTCGACCAGGACTTCGTGCTGCGCATCCCGGAGTCCCTCGACATGGCCGTCGTCGCGCCGCTGCTCTGCGCCGGCATCACCACCTACTCCCCTCTCCAGCACTGGCGGGCGGGCGCCGGTCGCACGGTCGCCGTCGTCGGGATGGGCGGCCTCGGTCACCTCGGGGTGAAGATCGCCGCCGCCCTCGGAGCGGAGGTGACGGTGCTCTCCCAGACGCTGTCGAAGGAGGCGGATGGCCGCGCCTTCGGCGCCGCGCACTACTACGCGACGAGCGACCCGGCCACGTTCGAGAAGCTGGAGAACGGGTTCGACCTCATCCTCAACACCGTCTCGGCGGAGATCGACATGAAGGCCTACCTGAAGCTGCTGCGCCTCGACGGCGTGCTCATCAACGTCGGCGCGCCGGCGGAGCCGCTGCCGATCCAGGTGTTCACGCTGTTCGGCAACCGGCGGTCGTTCGCCGGCTCGAGCATCGGCGGCATCCGCGAGACCCAGGAGATGCTCGACTTCTGCGCCGAGAAGGGCATCGTGCCCGAGACCGAGCTGATCGCCGCCGACCAGATCAACGAGGCCTGGGCGCGCGTGCTTGCCTCCGACGTGCGCTACCGGTTCGTCATCGACGTCGCGACGATGGAGCAGCCGGCCGCCTGACCATCAGCTGCCGAGCGCAGCAGCCAGCGTCGCCAGGATCGTCGCGCGGCCCGCATGCCCGTTCGGGGTCGGCAGCAGCGCGTAGACGTGCACGGAGCCGACGGCCTCGTGCAGGTCGACGGGCACCTGCGCGGCGCGCAACTTCTCGACGAGCAGGTGCGCGTCGGGGTTGAGCACGTCTCGGGTTCCGGTCAGCACGGTGACGGGGCCGAGGCCGTGCAAGTCCCCTGCGAGCGGACTCACCTGCGGGTCCCGCAGATCGAGGTCGCCACGCCATTCCTCCGCGAGCACCCGGCCCCCCGGCACCGCGAGCCAGGGGTCGCTCGGCTGCACCTCGGGGATGCGCGGATTCGACCAGGTCAGGTCGAGGGCGGGCGACAGCAGAACGGTCGCGGGGAGGACCACGGCATCCGTGTCGCGCAGCCGCAGCGCCGTCGAGAGGGCGATCTGCCCGCCTGCGGAGTCGCCGGCGAGGGCGACCGGTCCGTGCGGGAGCGTCTCGCGCACGAGCTCGGCGACCTCGGCGACCACCTCGCCCGCCGTGCCGAACGGGATCAGCGGGTAGATCGGCACGAGCACGGTGGCCCCGGTCCGGATCGCGATGTCGGCGACGAGTCGCCAGTGCTGCACCGCGATCTCGTTCACCCACCCGCCGCCGTGCACGTAGACGACGGTGCCGCGAGGGGCGCCGCCGACCGGGGTGACCGTGTACAGCGGCCAGCCGCGCCGGTGCTCGACCTCGGTGCTGACGTCGGCGCGGAGATTCGACGGCGGGCCGTAGGGCAGCGGACGCAACGAGCGCTCGCGGATGCGGGCCCGAGCGGCGTCGGGTGAGACGAAGATGCGGTTCGCCCGCATCGCCCTGAGCACGAGGACGGCGGCCGACTCCGGGAGGGTGAAGGGCATCAGCTCGGGTAGGTCAGCCCGATCTGGCGGCGCACCTCGTCGAGGGTCCCCATGATGCCGACGGTCTCGGTCGGCGGCAGGATCTCGCCGGCGAGTTCGCCCGACGCGACGATGCGCTCGAGCTCGGCGGCCTGGAAGTGCATGCCACGGCCGTCGACCTTCTCGTCGAAGCGTTCGACCACGTCGCCGGCTCGGTCGTAGCGGGTGAATCCGACGACGTTGTACCAGACCGACTCGATCTCGATGCGGCCCTCGGTGCCGACGATCGCGGCGCGGTTCGGCCCGGTGCCGCTCATCTGGGTCTGCAGCACGGCGTGCGCGCCCGACGGGTAGCCGAGGATGATCGCGGTCTCGCGGTCGACGCCGGCATCGGTGAGGGTGGCGTGCGCCAGCACCGTCGAGGGCGCGCCGAAGACGTCCCAGGCGAACGACACCGGGTAGATGCCGAGGTCGAGGAGGGCTCCGCCGCCGAGTTCGCGCCTGTACATGCGCTCGACGTGCTCGTTGTTCTGGTCGTGGTCGGCGAGCACGACGCGCACGTCGCCGAGCAGGCCTTCGGCGAGGATCTCGCGGATGCGCACCATGTGCGGCAGCCAGCGCGTCCACATCGCCTCGAGCAGCACGACGTTCTTCGACGTGGCGAGGTCGACGAGCGCCTGCGCCTCCGCGGCATCCATCGTGAACGGCTTCTCGACGAGCACGTGCTTGCCGCCCTCGAGGGCGATCGTCGCGGCCGCCGCGTGCGCGGGGTGCACGGTGGCGACGTAGATGGCGTCGATGTCGGGGTCGGCCGCGAGCTCCTCGTAGCTGCCGTACGCCTTCGGAAGGCCCATCTCGTCGGCCCACGCCTGCGCCTTCGCGAGGTCGCGCGCGGCGACCGCCGTCACCTCGAAGCCGTGCAGCTTCATGTCGTTGACCTGGGCCTTGGCGATGCCACCCGCGCCGATGATGCCCCAGCGGAGTCCGTTCTGCGTCATGCGCCCAGTCTGACACCGAGCGTCCACTCGAGGATGCGCGGCCACGGCCCGAAACCCGACGCCGGCACGAGGTGCCCGCCGCCCGGCACCGCCTCGACCGTGAAGGTCGGATCGATCGCGTAGTCGGCGCGCACCCCGCCCGGCGAGTACTCGTCGCCCTCCCCCTCGAACACGATCTGCTCCACCCCCGGCAGCGCGCCGATCCGTCGCGGGTGCTCCACGAACGGCGCGACGACGGTCGGCGTGAGCACCGCAGGCGACGGGATCGCGACTAGGGCGAGTCGGGTGACGCGGCCCGGCGAGCCGCCCCGCGCGAGGTGGGTGAGCCAGAGGGATGTCGCGAGACTGTGCACGACGAGGGTCACGTCGCGCTCGCCGCGGCTCACGAGCGCGTCGAGGAGCCCGAGCCAGGTGTCGAGGTCGGGCTCATCCGGGTCGGGCAACTGCGGGTAGTCCACCTCGAGGTCGCGGGCGGAGAGCTCGTCGAAGAGCCAGTGCTCCCAGTGGTCGGCGGGACGGCGGTTCTCCCAGCCGTGGAGGATCACGAAGCGCGGCGGCATCCACTCATCGTTGCGGAGCCGAGTACCGTGGCGCCATGCTTCCGCTCCCCAACCTCCTCGCGTTCCTGGCTGCTGCGGTGGTGCTCGTCATCATGCCCGGTCCGACCGTGCTGTTCGTGGTCGGCCGGTCGCTTGCGCTGGGCCGTCGCGGCGGGCTGCTGAGCGTGCTCGGCAACGCCATCGGAATCCTGCCGATCATCGTCGCGGTGTCGTTCGGGGTCGGCGCGATCGTGACGGAGTCGGTCGTCGTGTTCACGATCATCAAGGTCGCCGGGGCGGCCTACCTCGTGTTCCTCGGCATCCAGGCGATCCGCCACCGGACGCAGACCGCGCTCGCCGTGCAGAGCGGGTCGACGGTGCCGAAGACGACGTGGCGTCTGCTCGGCGAGGGATTCGTCGTCGGCATCTCGAACCCGAAGACGATCGCGTTCTTCGTCGCCGTGCTGCCGCAGTTCGTCGCGCCGGAGGCGGGCTGGGTTCCCGGTCAGATGCTGCTGCTCGGGGGGATCTTCGTCGTGCTGGCCCTCGTGAGCGACGGGGCCTGGGCGTTCGCGGCGGGCTCGGCGCGCGACTGGTTCGCGCGGTCGCCGAAACGGGTCGAGCGGCTCGGTGCCACCGGCGGCGTCATGATGATCGGCCTCGGCGGGGTGCTCGCGCTGACCGGCGCGAAGGACTAGCGGATGTCGATGCCGACGGCGTCGTAGCCGGTCGCGCCGTCGGGCACGACGCCCTGCTCCTCGCCGGTCTGCACCTCGCCGTCGACGCTCGTCGCCCGCACTCGCAGCACGTGCTGCCCGGGGTCGGCATCCCAGACGTACCGCCACTGCACCCAGGTGTCGACGTTGATCGCCGCAGCGAGTTCGGCTTCCCGCCACGGCCCCTCGTCGACCGAGACCTCGACCTTGGCGATGCCGGTGTGCTGATGCCAGGCGACCCCGGCCACGACGACATCGCCGGCGTCGAACGATCCGCCGCGCGGCACGTCGATCCGCGACGAGATCTTGATCGGGCCGCGTTCGCTCCAGCCGCGGTCGGTCCAGTACGCGGTGCGCGCGTCGAAGCGGGTGACTTCGAGTTCGGTGACCCACTTCGTCGCCGAGACGTAGCCGTAGAGCCCCGGCACGACCATGCGCACCGGGAACCCGTGCTCGAGCGGCAGCGGTTCGCCGTTCATGCCGACCGCGAGGATCGCGTTGCGGTCGTCGGTGAGCGCCTCGATCGGGCTGGATGCCGTGAAGCCGTCGGAGCTGCGCGAGAGCACCATGTCGGCGCTGCCCGCGGGCTTCGCGCGCGTCAGCAGCTCGCGAAGGGGGTAGCCGAGCCACAGGGCGTTGCCGATCAGCCCGCCGCCGACCTCGTTCGACACGCACATCAGCGTCGTGTAGCTCTCTTCGAGCGGGAGGGCGATGAGCTCGTCCCAGGTCAGCACGACCTCGTTCTCGACGAGCCCGTGGATGCGCAGGCTCCACTGGGTCGGATCGAGGTTGGGCACCTGGAGGGCGGTGTCGATGCGGTAGAACTCGGCGTTCGGTGTGACGAGGGGGGAGATCCCGTCGACCGCGAGTTCGGCCCCCGCGGGGACGGGCGGCGCGGTCGTCGCCGCTCTCGGCAGCACGAAGGTGTCGCGCACGGCGGTCACGGCGCGCGCTCCGGCCTGGAGGGCGATGCCGCCGAGCGCGGCGACCGCGCCGATCGCCGTGGCCCCGCCGGCCCAGCCGAGGAAGCGGCGACGGCTGAGGTCGCCGTCGCGCGGGCTCTCGGCCGGAGTGCGCTTCTGGAGAGCACTCAGGGCGAGCACCGCCGCGACGAGCGCGACCGTCGCGGGGATCGCATCCAGCAGCGACGAGCCCTCCCGGGTCATCGCGGCGACGATGCCGAAGATGCCGCCGGCGACGATGAGCAGACGGGCGAGCAGCGGGCGTCGGGCATGCAGCCAGCCCGCGAAGGCGGCGAGAGCGACGAGCACGAGGCCGATGCCGACGAGCAACGCGATCTTGTCGGCGGTGCCGAACAGGGCGATCGCCGCATCCTTCGCCCACGGCGGCGCGAGGTCGATCATCAGCGAGCCGACGACGAGCAGCGGGCTCGCGCGCGGGGCGAGCAGACCGGCCACCAGTTCGGCGACGCCGAGTCCGAAGGCGACGGCCGCCACCCCGGCCAGCGCGGGCCACAGCCACTGTCGTCTCATGAACGCAGCCGTCTCATGGCAGCACCCTACGCGTGCGATCCCGGCTCACGCCGGGGATTCGGAGCCGACGGGCCTACGGAGTGGGGGTGCGCGCGTCGTAGTCGCGGAAGCTGCGCTGCACGCGCACGAGCAGCGCGATGAGCCCGATGATGAGGATGCCGCCGAGCACCGGCGGGAACCAGAGGGCCACGGCGGTGGCGAAGACGCCGATGTAGAGGTCGCCGATCCGCGGACCGCCGGTGACCACGACGGTGAAGATGCCCTGGAGGCGCCCGCGCATCCCGTCGGGGGCGGCCATGAGCAGCATCGTGCCGCGGAAGATCGCGCTGATCTCGTCGCTCGCGCCCATTCCCAGCATCGCGAAGGCGGCGACGCCGAGGGCGGCCCAGTTGACGTCGGCGAAACTCTTGCCGACGTCGGCGACCAGACCGTTGGCGAGGCCGAACTCCATCGCGAGCACCGTCAGGCCGAGCAACAGCACGAACCCGCCGTAAACCGTGATCGCCCGGCCGACGGCGAGGCCGTGACGGCGCACGTGGCCGACCGGGCCACTGAACAAGCTGGCGAGGAAGGTACCCGCCGCCATCGCCGCGGTGAGGATGCCGACGGTGACCGCGCCGCCGCCGATGACGCCGGCGCCGAGGGCCGGAAACAGCACGTGCGGTCGACCGAAGGTCATCGCCACGATGTCGACGATGAACGACATCCGGATGTTGGGGGCGTTCCGCAGGAAGTCGACGCCCTGCTTGAGCGACCTCCATCCCGGACGCTCCACCCCTTCGGCCTTCGCCATCTTCGGCAGGGTGACGATGCCGAGGAACATCGTCGTGAACAGCACGACGTCCACGAGGTAGGTCCACCCGAAACCGACCGAGGCGACGAGCACCCCGGCGAGGGCGGGCCCGAGGGTCAGCTGCACCCCGAACGAGATGCCGTTGAGGGCGCTCGCCGCGGGGACGAGTTCGCCGGGAAGCAGTCGCGGCGTCACCGCCGACCGGGTCGTCATCTGCACGGTCGCGGCGACCGAGCCGAGGGTCGCGAGCACGTAGAGCGGCCAGACCGGCGGATGACTCAACGTCGTGTCGAACCAGGCGATCAGCGCGAGGCCGATCGTCGACATCCAGCCGACGAGGGCGCTCGCCAGCAGCACCTTCTTGCGGTCGAAGGCGTCGGCGATCATGCCGCCCCACAGTCCCGCGACGATCATCGGGATGAGGCCGATGCCACCGACGAGGGAGACGGCGAACGTCGACTCGGTGATCTCGTACACCTGCAGGCCGACCGCCACGACGGTGAGCATCGCCCCGATGCCGGAGATGGCGCCGCCGAACCAGAGGCGGGCGAAGGCGGGCGAGACCCGCAGCGGCGTGAGGTCGACCAACCGCCGGCGCTTCGGCTCGACGGGGGCTTCGGTCACGTGACTCGAGGGTACTCGTCTCGGGCGCGCCGCCGCCCGACCCCCCGAACTGGGGCCACAGCGGTCCCCATTCGTGAGGACAGCTCGGTTGACGTGACATCGAGGAACCCTCAAGATGAGGACGGCGGTCGTCCCCCACCTCCGCCTTCCCCCGCAGGCTCTCGTCGATCGCGTGACCCCTTCACGTCGAGGAGCGCAGCGCGTCCCCCCGCGCGTACCGAAAGTGATCCCCCATGCGTTCCCGCAAGAGACTTCTCGCGCTCCTGATCGGACTGCTCACCCTCTCCCTGATCGCTCTCGGCATCGGGATCGGGCTGACCCGGCCCGCCTCGTCCGACGCGACCG
>NZ_JBIIAW010000115.1:0-8095 GCF_044239695.1 Pseudolysinimonas sp.
GACCGCCGGCTCCCCCGCGGCTCCGACGTCGGAGCCGGAGGAGCCGGGCACCGAACTCACGACTCTCGCCGACACCGAGGATGAGGAGCCCGTCGACGAGTCGACGCCCGAGATCCCGGCGCGGGTGGTCGCCGAGGACGAGGCGACGGAGGAGGGATCCGACGCCGGAGATCAGCTCCCGACCCTCCCCGACCCGAACGACCCCGACTCCAACGACCCCGAGGACCCCGAGCCCGCCGACACGGTCGCGCCGGTCACCTCCTGGCAGCTCGCTCCTCCGGCCGTCGTGAAGGCAGGGGCGACCGTGCCGATCCGCCTCCGCGCCCAGGGCGAGGTCGACGGATCGCTCATCGACAAGACGATCTACCTCGACGGCACCCAGATCGGCAACAGCGCCTTCGCTCACCGCAACTTCGACTTCCGCCTGAACACCACGGGTCTCGCCGAAGGCGTGCACGTGCTGCGCGGGACCGCCGAGGACGAGGCCGGCAACAGCGCCGAGGCGATCGTCGCGTTCGTCATCGACGGCAGCGGCCCGACCATCACCGTCAAGCCGGGATCGATCGGCGCCGGCGCGGTGTTCTCGAACCTCGACCTCAAGCTCTTCGACGCGAACAAGGTCGACTACGTCGTGGTCAACGGCGTGACGAAGAACCTCACCGACAACAACTGGTCGGATGTCAACGACATCGTGCTCGGCTCGTTCGGCATCCAGAACGGCGTGCCCTTCACGGTGGTCGCCTACGACGTCGCGGGCAACTCCACGACGGCGACCTTCACGATCGACGCGTCCGGCCCGACCATCACGGTCAAGCCGGAGTCGGTCGGCGGCCCGAGCTACTACTCGAACCTCGACCTGAAGCTCCACGACGCCTTCCAGATCGACAAGGCCGTCATCAACGGCTGGACGAAGGACCTCACGAACGACCAGTGGTCGGATGTCAACGACATCACGATCGGTTCGTACGGCATCCAGGACGGCGTGCCGTTCACGGTCGTCGCCTACGACGTCGCCGGCAACGCGACCACCGCGACGTTCACCCTCGACGGCACGGCCCCCCGGGTGTCCTGGCAGGTCCTGCCCGAGTCGCTCCAGTCGGGCTCGGAGCACTGGCGGTTCATCACCAGCGGTGAGCCCCTCCAGTTTCTCAACAAGGTCACGCTCATCGACGGCAACGAGTGGGATGCCTTCACCAGCACCCACCGCAACCGCGACATCGTGATCGACACGACGCTGCTGAGCGACGGCGTGCACACCGCGCAGGGCGTCGTCTACGACGAAGCCGGCAACCGCGGCGAGACCGCGATCATCACCTTCACGGTCGACAACTCGGGCCCGCAGATCTCGGTCAAGCCCGAGTCGGTCGGCGGCCCGAGCTACTACTCGACTCTGAGCCTGAAGCTCCACGACCCGAACCTGGTCGACAAGGTCTCCGTCAACGGCGTGCTGAAGGACCTCACGAACAACCCGTGGTCGGATGTCAACGGCATCACGATCGGGTCGTTCGGCATCCAGGACGGCGTGCCGTTCACGGTGGTCGCCCACGACGTGCTCGGCAACACCACGTCGGCGACGTTCACCCTCGACGGCACGTCGCCGACGGTGAGCTGGCAGGTGCTGCCGCAGGCGCTCCAGTCGGGTGACGAGCACTGGCGATTCATCGTGACCGGCGAGCTGGTGCAGCTGTTCAACAAGGTGACGTACATCGACGGCGGCGTGTGGGATGCCTTCACCAGCACCCACGTCAACCGCGACATCGTGGTCGACACGAAGCTGCTGAGCGACGGCGTGCACACGGCGCAGGGCGTCGTGTACGACGAGGCCGGCAACGTCGGCTCGACGCCGATCGTGACGTTCACGGTCGACAACTCCGGGCCGGCGGTCACGAAGAAGCCCGAGTCGACGAAGCTCTCGCTGAGCCTCAAGCTCTACGACCCGAGCAACGTCGCCTACGCCACCGTCAACGGCGTGATGTGGGAGCTGACCGACAACCAGTGGTCGGACCTCAACGGGATCACCGTCGGCAACTACGGCATCGAGAAGAACGTGCCGTTCCTGGTGCAGGTCTACGACGTGCTGGGCAACGTGACGGTCGGCGAGTACACGCTCACCGCCACCGGCGGCGGCGTGCCGTTCGAGCCGGTCGGCTGATCTGGCGGTAACTGACGCACCCCTGACCGGGCCGCACCTCGAATCTGAGGAGCGGCCCGGTTAGCTTCGTGGCATGACCCTCACCGCCACCGAGCAATCGTCCGCCGTCGAGCACTTCGCGGCGAAGCTTCGTTTCGAGACCGACCCGTCGGACGTCGCCGCTGCCTTCGCCGCCGGGGAGGACTTCGTGCTCGTCGACTCCCGCGGGCACGCCTCCTGGCACCAGGGCCGCATCGCCGGCGCGATCCACCTGCCGCACGCCGAGATCCCCGAACGCGCGCCGGTCGAGATCCCGATCACGACCCCGGTCGTCGTCTACTGCTGGGGCCCGGGATGCAACGGCTCGACGCGTGCGGCGCTCCAGTTCAGCCGGCTGGGCTACGCCGTGAAGGAGATGATCGGCGGCTTCGAGTACTGGGCGCGCGAGGGCCTCGAGATCGTCGACGACTCCGGACCGATCACCCGCGCGGTCGACATCCTCACCTCGCCCCGACCGTCGAACGGCGCGGTGACCTGCGACTGCTGATCGCCTTGTGGATACCGGGGTCGTTCGCCGGGAGCGTTTCGGCATCCGGGAGTGCCGTTCTGTATACATAAGGATGTATTCGGCGTAACGTAGCCCGACGTGAGGGCGAGCGACTCGGCGTACGACTGGCTGCGGGAGGAGATCCTGCACTGGCGGCTGCTGCCGGGCACCGCGCTCTCCGAGATCGACCTCGCCGAACGCCTCGGCGTCTCCCGCACTCCGCTGCGGGCCGCGCTCGCCCGGCTCGCCCTCGAAGGGCTCGTCGACACCTCGCGCGGGCGCACGGGCGTCGTGTCGGAGGTCTCCGCCGCGACGATCACCGAACTCTTCGAACTGCGCGAGGCCCTCGAGACCCAGGCCGTCCGTCTCGTCGCACGGCGCGCCGACCCCGCGGTGTTCGACCTCCTCGCGAGCCGCTTCGCCGACGCCCCCCGGCTGCTGCGGGAGGAGGGGATCGACGCCTACTACGCGCTCGTCGCCGAGTTCGACGCGGCGCTCGACGCGGCGCTCGGCAACGCCGTCTACCGCGGCGCGCTCGACGGCGTGCGCCTGCACCTCGCGCGTGCCCGCCGCATCGCGACCGACAACCCCGAACGGCTCGTGCGCTCCGCCGAGGAGCACCGGCTGATCTGCGCCGCGATCCGCGACGGGGATGCCGCGCTCGCCGCGTCCGCGACGACGGTGCACCTCAAAGCCTCCCTCACCACCATCCTCGACACGCTCGCATCCCGCGACGCCTCCGCTCTGAAAGGCCGTGCATGAAGCTCCACCCCGTTCGCACCTACCGCTCCGACGAGAACCTCGCGACGGAGGATCAGCTCGCCTGGAAGGTCGCGCAGGTCGCCGTCGACCCGGTCGCCGTCGACGCCGAGGTGACCGAGATGGTCATCAACCGCGTGATCGACAACGCCGCCGTCGCGGTCGCGTCCATCGGCCGGGCCCCGGCGGTCGCGGCGCGGGGCCAGGCGGAAGCGCACCCGACGGGAGCGGGCTCGAACGGCGCCGGCGCGACGGTCTTCGGCGTCGAGGGGCTGTTCAGCCCGGAGTGGGCCGCGTTCGCCAACGGGGTCGCCGTGCGCGAACTCGACTACCACGACACCTTCCTCGCCGCGGAGTACTCGCACCCGGGCGACAACATCCCGCCGATCCTCGCGGTGGCCCAGCACGCCGGGCGCGACGGCGCCGCCCTCGTGCGCGGGATCGCGACCGGGTACGAGATCCAGGTCGACCTCGTGAAGGCGATCTCGCTGCACAAGCACAAGATCGACCACGTCGCGCACCTCGGCCCGTCGACCGCCGCCGGCATCGGAACCCTCCTTGGGCTCTCCCCCGAGATCATCTCCCAGGCGGTGGCGCAGGCGCTGCACACGACGACCGCCACCCGCCAGTCGCGCAAGGGCGAGATCTCCACCTGGAAGGCGTACGCGCCGGCCTTCGCCGGCAAGATGGCCGTCGAGGCGGTCGACCGGGCGATGCGCGGCCAGACCAGCCCGAGCCCGATCTGGGAGGGCGAGGACGGCGTCATCGCCTGGCTGCTCGACGGCCCCGATGGCCGCTACGAGGTGCCGCTGCCGGAGGCCGGCGAGGCGAAGCGCGCGATCCTCGACACCTACACGAAGGAGCACTCCGCGGAGTACCAGGCGCAGGCGTGGATCGATCTCGCGCGTGCCCTGCACTCCCGGTATCCCGAGTTGCTCGACCCCGCGAACGTGACGCGCATCGTGCTGCACACGAGCCACCACACGCACTACGTGATCGGCTCGGGCGCGAACGACCCGCAGAAGTTCGACCCCACCGCCTCGCGGGAGACGCTCGATCACTCGATCCCGTACATCTTCGCCGTCGCCCTCCAGGACGGCACCTGGCACCACGTCGACTCCTACCTGCCGGCGCGCGCCCAGCGGCCCGACACCGTCGCGCTGTGGCACAAGGTGTCGACCGTCGAGGATGCCGAGTGGACCCGTCGCTACCATTCGAACGACCTCGCCGAGAAGGCGTTCGGCGGCCGCGTCGAGATCGACCTCGCCGACGGATCGCGCATCGTCGACGAGATCGCCGTCGCCGACGCGCACCCGCTCGGCGCCCGCCCCTTCGCGCGCGAGCAGTACCTCCAGAAGTTCCGGCTGCTCGCCGACGGGGTGCTCGCGCCCGCCGAGATCGACCGGTTCCTCGACGTCGCTCAGCGGCTGCCCGTGCTCTCGGCGGACGAACTCGCCGGGCTCAACGTCGTCGCCGCCGGGCTGCCCACGCCGCCGAAGGGTCTGTTCTGATGCTGCACACCCACGTCACCGCCGCCGAGAAGCGCCGGGCGTTCCGGGCGGGCCTCGCAAGCGGCACCATCCAACGGTTCCCGGGAGCCTTCACCCCGCTCTCCACGCGGCTCGTCCAGGAGAAGGGCTTCGAGGGCGTCTACATCTCGGGCGCGGTCATGGCGAACGAGCTCGGGCTGCCCGACATCGGCCTGACGACGCTCACCGAGGTCGCCCAGCGCGGCGCGCAGATCTCGCGCACCACCGACCTGCCGACGCTCATCGACGGCGACACCGGATTCGGCGAGCCGATGAACGTCGCCCGCACCGTGCAGCTGCTCGAGGATGCCGGGGTCTCCGGCGTGCACCTCGAGGACCAGGTGAACCCGAAGCGCTGCGGCCACCTCGACGGCAAGGACGTCGTCGACGAGAAGACCGCGGTGAACCGCATCCGGGCCGCCGTTCAGGCCCGCCGTGACCCGGGCTTCGTCATCATGGCGCGCACCGACATCCGGGGGGTGGAGGGGCTGACGGCGGCGCTCGACCGCGCGAAGGCACTCGTGGATGCCGGCGCCGACGCGATCTTCGCCGAAGCCATGGCCGATCTGGGCGAGTTCGAGGCGATGCGGGCCGCTGTCGACGTGCCGATCCTCGCCAACATGACCGAGTTCGGCAAGAGCGACCTCTTCACGGTGCAGCAGTTGCAGGATGTCGGGGTGAACATGGTGATCTTCCCGGTCTCGCTGCAGCGGATCGCGATGGGAGCGATCGAGCGCGCGCTCGACGCGCTCTCCACCGAGGGGTCGCTCGCCTCGCAGGTGCCCGAGATGCAGACTCGGGCTCGCCTCTACGACCTCGTCGACTACGCCGCCTACGGCGCATTCGATGCCGACGTCTTCACGTTCGACCTCGAGAACAACAGGAGCTGACATGACCGAACCGACCGACATCAAGAAGGGACTCGCGGGCGTCGTCGTCGACACCACCGCGATCTCGAAGGTCAACCCCGAGACCAACTCGCTGCTCTACCGGGGCTATCCCGTGCAGGAGCTGGCCGCGAACTGCACCTTCGAGGAGGTCGCCTACCTGCTCTGGAAGGGCGAACTGCCGGATGCCGCGCAACTCGCCGGCTTCGAACGCCTCGAGCGCTCCCGGCGGCATCTGCCGGACGTCGCCAAGCACGCGATCGATCTGCTCCCCGTCGACGCGCATCCGATGGATGTCGTGCGCACCGCGGTCAGCGCGATCGGCGCCGCCGACCCGACCGCTGCCGACTCCTCGCCGGAGGCCAACCTCGACAAGGCGATGACGCTGTTCGCGCAACTGCCGGCGATCGTCGCCTACATCCAGCGTCGTCGTCGCGGCCTGGATCTCGTCGAACCGCGCGACGACCTCGGCTACTCGGCCAACTTCCTGCACATGACGTTCGGCGAGGTGCCCGACCTGGTCGTGGTGACCGCGTTCGACGTGTCGATGATCCTGTACGCCGAGCACTCGTTCAACGCGTCGACGTTCACCGCTCGCGTGGTCACCTCCACGCTCGCCGACCTCTACTCCGCGGTCACCGCGGCGATCGGCGCCCTCAAGGGGCCGCTGCACGGGGGTGCGAACGAGGCGGTCATGCACGTCTTCGACGAGATCGGCTCCGCCGACCGGGCCGCCTCCTGGCTCGACACGGCGCTCGCCGAGAAGCGCAAGATCATGGGTTTCGGACACCGCGTGTACAAGAACGGCGACTCCCGCGTGCCGACGATGAAAGCCTCGCTCGACACCCTCATCGCCGAATACGACCGTCCCGACCTGCTCGCGCTGTACGACACCCTCGAAGCCGCGATGGACGAGCGCAAGAGCATCAAGCCCAATCTCGACTACCCGTCCGGACCGGCGTACCACCTCATCGGGTTCGAGACGGAGCTGTTCACGCCGCTCTTCGTCGCCGCGCGGGTGACCGGGTGGACCGCGCACATTCGCGAACAGCTCGAGGCCAACGCACTCATCCGTCCCCTCTCGCAATACGTGGGGCCGGAGCAGCGCGCGGTGCCCGCCTCGAGCAGCTAATCGTCACAGAACCCTCTGTGGCGTAGTGGACCCGGGCGTGCGGGGTTCCTTCGCGGTGGAAGGGGTTCCGCGCAAGACCTGCATTCTGCGGCGCACCCGGTGGTACGTTCCGGGCATGTCCCGAATCGTGGCGGCGGCGCCCGCTCTGCCGCCGCATGCGTACCCGCAATCCGAGATCACGGCCGAGCTGTCGCACCTCATCACCCACGACGTGTCGAAGCGCGCCGTGCTGGAGCGGTTCCACGCCGCGAGCGGCATCGGCACGCGGCACACGGTGCTCCCGCTCGAGCAGTACCGCGACCTGCGTTCCTTCGGTGACGCCAACGACATCTGGATCCGCGAAGGCACCGCGCTCGCGACTCGCGCCGTGGGCGACGCGCTCACCACGGCCGGCCTGACCGCCGAGGATGTCGACTACCTGTTCTTCACGTCGGTGACCGGGATCGCGGCGCCGTCGATCGACGCGCGACTCGTGCCGGCCCTGGGGCTGCGCGGCAACGTCAAGCGCGTGCCCTCGTTCGGGCTCGGCTGCGTGGCCGGCGCCGCGGGGCTCGCACGCGTGCACGACTACCTGCTCGGGCACCCCCGCGAGATCGCCGTGCTCGTGTCGGTCGAACTCTGCTCGCTGACGCTCCAGCACGACGACGACTCGATGGCCAACTTCGTCGCGAGCGGGCTCTTCGGCGACGGCGCGGCCGCGGTCGTGGTCGCGGGGGCCGAGCGCGCGCGCGAACTCGGACTGCCCGGCCCCGACATCCTCGGCACTCGCGCCGCGCTCTACCCCGACAGCGAATCGGTGATCGGCTTCGACGTCGGCGGTACCGGGTTCCGCATCGTGCTGACGGCCGCGGTGTCGGCGACGATCGACGCGAACATCGCCGACGACGTCGCGGGGCTCCTCGCCGACCACGCGCTCGGCCGCGCGGATGTCGACGCCTGGATCGCGCATCCCGGCGGCCCCCGGGTGCTCGAGGCGTTCGAGAAGGGGCTCTCGCTCGAGCGGTCCGACCTGTCGGCGTCGTGGCGATCGCTGGATGCCGTCGGCAACCTCTCGTCGTCGTCGGTACTGCACGTGCTCGGCGACATGCTCGACCAGCCCGACGGGACCCA
>NZ_JBIIAW010000021.1:0-35186 GCF_044239695.1 Pseudolysinimonas sp.
GAACGGCGGTTTCGATACACCCGGCTGCCGCCGGGCACTCAACCCGCGGGTGAGGTCACTCCGAACGATCCCGCTGCTGCACGCGGAGGGCCCGCTCGACCCCGGCGAGGTTCTCGACCACCAGGCGCCGCAACGCCGGGATGTCGGGATGCGCGTCGAGCCAGGCGTTCGTCGCGTCGACGAGTTCCTGGCTGGCGAGCGCCCCCGGGTAGAACCAGATCGCGACGTACTCCGCGATCGTGAACGGGCGGGTCTTCCAGGTCTCCTCGAGGGCGCCGAAGTAGCGCTCGACGAGCGGCCGGAGGGCCGACGGGTCGTTGGAGTGCTGGAAGCCGAGCCCCGACGAGCGCAGCACGATGTTCGACAGGGTGGCGTCGGTCAGCGCCTGCTCCAGCGCCGCGGCCTTGTCGCCGGTCGCGCGGGCGCGCGCGGCGGACTGCTGGCCGTTCGCCGTGTTGTCCTCCGCCAGCTGCGCGGCGATCTCGGCCTCGCCGGCCTCGCCGAGCAGCACGAGGCCCTCGAGCAGCTCCCAGGTGAGGTCGGCGTCGATCTCGAGCCCGTCGAGCTGGATCGATCCGTCGAGCAGTGCCTTCAGCTTCGCCGCATGATCCGGCGTCGACGGCACGTTCGCGAAGAACTTGACGAACTGGAACTGCGCGTCGCTGGCCGCCTCGGCCGCCTCGGCCAGCTCCCAGAGGGCGTCGCCGACGCGGGCGATCGTGGCATCCCGGTTCTCGGGCGCGACGTACTGCCGGGCGACCTGGATCAGCTGGGTGAGGGTGTTGCGCAGCGTCCACGACTCGGTCTCGCTCGCGATGTTCGCCAGTACGAGGTCGACGTAGTCGCTTGCCGGGGTCTCGGCATCCCGGGTCGCGTCCCACGCCGAGCTCCAGACCAGGGCGCGGGCCAGCGGGTCGTCGATGTCGGCGAGCTTGTCGATCGCGAACTGCTGGGAGGCCTCGTCCATGCGGATCTTCGCGTAGGCGAGGTCGTCGTCGTTGAGCAGGATGAGGCCCGGGCGCTTCAGCCCGACCAGTTCGTCGATCGACTGGCTGGCGACCGCTCCGAGGTCGAGCTCGACGCGCTGCGTGCGCACGACCTTGGGCGACAGGTCGCCCTCGACGTCGGCGTTCGGCTCGCCGTCGACGACGTCGTAGAAGCCGATCGCGAGGCGGTGCGGGCGGATGGTGGGCTGCGCAGGCGAAGCCGTCTGCGTGATCTCGAAGCGGGTGATGACGCCGTCGGCATCCGTCTCGACGATCGGCTTGAGCGTGTTCACGCCCGCGGTCTCGAGCCAGAGCTTCGACCACGAGCCGAGTTCGCGCCCCGACGTGACCTCGAGCTCGTGCAGCAGGTCGGCGAGCACCGTGTTGCCGTACTCGTGCTTGCGGAAGTAGGCGCCGACGCCGGCGAAGAAGGCGTCGATGCCGACCCAGGCGGCGAGCTGCTTGAGCACCGAGCCGCCCTTGGCGTAGGTGATGCCGTCGAAGTTGACCTGCACGTCTTCGAGGTCGTTGATCGTCGCGACGATCGGGTGGGTGCTCGGCAGCTGGTCCTGGCGGTAGGCCCAGCTCTTCTCCATCGAGTTGAACGTCGCCCACCCGTTGGTCCACTCGGTGGCTTCGACGGCCGCGATCGTCGAGGCCCACTCGGCGAACGACTCGTTGAGCCAGAGGTCGTTCCACCACTTCATCGTCACGAGGTCGCCGAACCACATGTGGGCGAGCTCGTGCAGGATCGTCACGACCCGGCGCTCGCGGATGGCGTCGGTCACCTTCGCGCGGAAGACGTAGGTCTCGGTGAAGGTCACCGCGCCGGCGTTCTCCATCGCGCCGGCGTTGAACTCGGGCACGAAGAGCTGGTCGTACTTCTCGAACGGATAGGGGTAGCCGAACTTCTCCTCGAAGTAGGCGAAGCCCTTGCGGGTGATGTCGAAGATGTAGTCGTGGTCGACGAAGCGCATGAGCGACTTGCGGGCGTAGACCCCGAGCGGGATGACGCGGCCGTCGCTCGAGGTCAGCTCCGAGCGCACCGAGTCGTACGGGCCGGCGACGATCGCCGTGATGTAGGAGGAGATGCGCGGGGTGGCGGGGAAGGTCCACACCCCGTCGACCGGCTCGGGGGTGGGCGAGTTCGACACGACGACCCAGTTCTCGGGGGCGGTCACGCGGAAGGTGAAGGTCGCCTTGAGGTCGGGCTGCTCGAACACCGCGTACACCTGCCGTGCGTCGGGCACCTCGAACTGCGAGTAGAGGTACGCCTCGCCGTCGACCGGGTCGACGAACCGGTGCAGGCCCTCGCCGGTGTTCGTGTACCGGAAGTCGGCGTCGACGACGAGGGTGTTCTCGGCGGCGAGAGAGTCGAGCTGGATGCGGGTGCCGTCGGAGGCGGAGACATCCATCGCCTCGCCGTTGAGCGTGATCGCGTGCACCTGCGCGGTGATCGCGTCGATGAACGTCGACGCCCCCGCGGTGGCCCCGAAGACGACGGTGGTCGTCGACCGGAAGGTCTCCGGTCCCGTCGTCAGATCGAGGTGGACGTCATACGAGACGACCGAGACGAGCGACTTGCGCTCCTGGGCTTCGATTCGAGTGAGGTTCTCTCCAGGCACCCGTCCACGATAGCCGCGGGCGACGTGAGCAGGTCTTCGACGTCGGTGATCGCCGCCCGCAGCGCCGCGATGAGCAGCGCGTCGGGATCTTCGACACAGGCTTCCGCGATGCCGGTCGCCGCGAGCTGCACGGCCATCGCGGCGGCGCCCCGGCGCAGATCGCGGTCCTTCACCGGGTTCCTGCGCAAGTGGTCGGTCGCCCAGCGTGCCGCCTCGGGGACGGCGTCGAGCGCCTCCCGCGCAGCGTGCCGCACGGCCGGAGCGGCGTCGGCCGGCAGCAGTCGGGGGAGCGTCAGCAGCGCGACCGCGAGGGCGTGCTGGCGTCCCATGCTGACCACCGGCAGAGCGGATGCCGCGGCCCGCACTGCGACGACCGGCGCGATGACGCGATGGTCGCCCCGCAGCCCGATGACGCGGGGGATGTCGGGGACGATCTCGCCGCGGCGTTCGTCGCTCAGCCGGTCGTTGACCGCGCGGGCGAGGTGGGCGAGCAGCGGGTCGGTGCACTGCGGGGAGTCGCTCCACGGCTCCCCGGCCAGGTACGAGGCGAACTCCATGAAGCACGCGCCGGTCTTCGCCGAGCGGTGCGTGCCCGGCGAGAGCTGCGGAACGCCATCCGGGATGACGGGGAGAACGGTCATGAGGCCCCCTTCGCTGCCCCCATTCTCGCCCGTCTCGTCGAAATCCGCCGGGGAGATTTCCGGGAAGCGGCGGCGGGGTCCAGGGCGACCCCGCCGTCGCGATCAGGGGCACCGGAACCGTGAGTCCGGCGCGTTGCAGAGATTCTGCCCTCACCCGGCGATCACCCGCAAGGGTCCGCGGGTTCGCGGTCTTAAGCTGGCGGCACCATGCGCATCCATCTGGGCACCGATCACGCCGGTCTGGAATTCAGCACCGACCTCCAGCACCACCTCGCCGACCTGGGTCACGAGGTCGTCGACCACGGGCCGCAGGAGTACGACGCTCTCGACGACTACCCGAGCTTCTGCATCAACGCCGCCCGCGCGGTCATGCGCGACGAGGAGGCCGGCGTCGCCGCACTCGGCATCGTCTTCGGCGGGTCGGGCAACGGCGAGCAGATGGCCGCCAACAAGGTCGTCGGCATCCGGGCGGCCCTTGTCTGGAGCCTCGCGACCGCCGAACTCGCCCGCGAGCACAACGCCGCGAACGTCATCGCGATCGGGGCCCGGCAGCACTCCTTCGACGAGGTCGTGCGCTTCATCGACGCCTTCATCCAGACGCCGTTCTCGGGTGAGGAGCGGCACGCTCGCCGCATCGCCCAGTTGCGCGAATACGAGACGACCGGAGCCATCGCCGGGCACGAGATCGTCTGACCCGACGAATGCCCGAGGGTCATTCCGTCCACCGGATCGCGCGGCAGTTCGCGCGGTCGTTCACCGGGCCGCCGGTGCAGGTGTCGTCGCCGCAGGGACGGTTCGCGCAGGGCGCCGCGCAGCTCGACGGGCATGCGATCGTGCAGTCGCGGGCCGTCGGCAAGCAGATGTTCCTCGAGTTCGACCACGCGCTGTGGCTGCGGGTGCACCTGGGGATGTACGGCGCCTGGGACTTCGCGGGCGACATCACGGCGACCTTGTCGCCTGTCGAGTCGCTCTCGCCCGCCGAGCGCGGGGGCCGAGCGACGGGCGACCGCGTCGTCGGCGCCAACGAGGACTCCCCGTGGTCGATCGGCGCCCCGCGCCGCACGCGGCTGCGCATGGCCGAGAGCGAGACCCTTCGACAGGCTCAGGGACCGGGTTCCGACTCCTGGCCGCCCGAACCGGTCGGTGCCGTGCGGGTACGCCTGCTGACGCCCGTCGCCGTCGCCGACCTCCGCGGCCCGACCGCGTGCGAGGTGCAGACGATCGACGAGGTGGATGCCACGATCGCCAAGCTCGGCCCCGACCCGCTCGTCGACGGCCCGGCCGGAGAGGATGCCTTCGTCGCGAACGTCGCGAAGCGCAACGTCGCCATCGGGCAACTGCTGATGGACCAGGAGGTCGTCGCCGGCATCGGCAACGTCTACCGCGCCGAACTGCTCTTCCGCGCCCGGCTCGACCCCTACCGCCCGGGCCGGGAGGTGCCCGCCGAACTGGTGCGCGAACTCTGGCGCGACTGGTCGCATCTGCTCGGGGTCGGCGTCGAGACGGGCCAGATGCTCACGATGGACGGCCTGACCGGCGAGGAACTGGACCGGGCGAAGGCATCCCGCGACGACCGCCACTGGGTGTACCACCGCACCGGCGAGCCCTGCCGGCTGTGCGGCACGCCCATCGCGATGGCCGAGATGGCCGGCCGCACCCTCTACTGGTGCCCGAAGGATCAGACATGAGACACACCCCCACTTACCTCCTCGAGGACCCCGCCGAGGTGAAGCGCCTCATCCGCGACAACCCGTGGATGACGTACGTCTCACCCTCCTCCACCGGCCTCGTCTCCTCCCACTACGCGACGCTGCTCGAGGAGACCGACGACGATTCGATCACCCTGGTGTCGCATTTCGGCCGGCCCGACGAGGTCGCCCACGAACTCGGGCAGCACGAGGTGCTCGTCATCGTGCAGGGGCCGCACGGCTACATCTCGCCCAACTGGTACGCCGAAGGCGACTTCGTGCCCACCTGGAACCACGTCACCGCCCACCTCTACGGCGTGCCCGAGATCCTCAGCGACGACGAGAACTTCCGCATCCTCGGCGAACTCGTCGACCACTTCGAGCAGCGGATGCCGACCCCGGTCTCGCTCGACATCGACCTCGACAAGGCGGCCCGCATCGCCCGCGGCACCGTCGGCCTGCGCCTCCGTGTCACCCGCTTCGACGCCCGCGCCAAACTCTCGCAGAACAAGACCCCCGAGGTGCGCGAGCAGATCATGCGCGCCCTCGAAGGCACCGGCCCCTACTCCGACGCGGCGCTCGCCGCAGAAATGCGACGAGTGAATGATCCTGCGTAACGTCTTCGACTTGCGCGGGCTGCTCGGCGGCATTCGCGAGTCAAGAGCGGGGACCCCTACCCCGATTGACTCGCGAACGCCGCCGCGCATCCCTCTCTCCGACGTCACTGTGCCCGGTGCCGGGGGTGACGTCGATCTGGAGGGGCGGTGGGTGCTGCCGTCGGTGTGGGATCACCACGTGCACTTCGGGCAGTGGACGCTGGCGTCGCGGTGGGTGGACGTGTCGTCGGCGACGTCGGCGGCTCATGCGGCGGCGATCGTGCGCGAGGCGATCGAAGCCGGGCGGCACGAGCCGGGCACGGTGCTGATGGGGTCGGGGTTCCGGGATGCACTGTGGTCCGACGAGCCGTCGGCCGACCTGCTCGCGTTCGGCGAGGTGCCGGTGGGGCTCATCTCGGGCGACGTGCACACGGTGTGGAGCAACGGGGCGGCGCTGCGGATGCTGGGGCGCCCCGAGTCGGACTGGTGGCTGCGCGAGCAGCCCGCCTACGACATCAACCTGCAGTTCTCGCAGGTGGAGCCGGCGCTGCTCGATCGGTGGGCGTTGGATGCGGCCGCGACCGCGGCGGCGCGCGGGATCACCGGCATCGTCGACCTCGAGATGGATGATGCCCCGGGATCGTGGGCGCGTCGGTTCGGCACCGGGTTCCGCGGGATGCGGGTGCGCGCCGCCGTCTACCCGCACACCCCGTCGCTCCCGGAGTTCGCGCACGACCTCTACGAGGTGGGGCCGTACAAGCTCTTCACCGATGGCTCGCTGAACACGCGCACCGCCTGGTGCGACCACCCGTACCCCGACTCGTCGGATGTCGGACTGCCGTCCTACGGTCCCGGCGGCCTGCTCGCCGCCGCGCGGGAGGGCGTCGCCCGCGGCCTCCTCCCGACCATCCACGCGATCGGCGACCGCGCGGTCAGCGAGGCGCTCGACGTGTTCGAGGCCTTAGGCACCGGCGGCAGCATGGAGCACGTGCAGCTCATCGCGGAGGCCGACATCCCGCGCCTCGCCGCGCTCGGCGTGCGGGCCAGCGTGCAGCCCGAGCACGCGATGGACGACCGGGATGTCGCCGACCGCTACTGGGCGGGCCGCACCGACCGCGCGTTCGCGTTCCGCAGCCTGCTCGACGCCGGCGTGGAACTCTCGTTCGGCTCCGACGCTCCCGTGGCTCCGCTCGACCCCTGGATCACGATGGCCGCCGCCGTCACCCGCTCCCGCGACGGACGCGACCCGTGGCATCCCGAGCAGGCCATCACCCCGCTCGAGGCCCTCGTCGCCTCGACCCACGACCTCCCCGGCGACCTCGTCGTCGTCGACCAGGATCCGCTCGTGCCGGAGAACCTCCGGCACATGCCCGTCCACGCGACGATGGTCGCGGGAACCTGGACCCACGGCCCCCATTCCGAGTAACCCGGGGCGGGTTTCGATACACCGACCGCACGCGGTCGGCACTCAACCCGCGGTGCCGCGAGACCACGACGCGACCGAGCTACGAGAAGGGGGCCGCGATGTGCGCGAACAGGAACCAGCGATCCTTTTCGAGCCCCCGCGCGATCTCGATGACGACGTCCTGGCTGGCGGCATCCAGTTCGCCGAGTTCGTCGATGGCGGTGCGCACGCTCGTCAGGGTGGCGTCGATCTGCGCGATGACTTCGGCGATCGTCACATCGGAGGTCTGGAAGCCGGCGCTGAGCGGCGGAACGGTGGTCTTCGCGGCGACGGTCGCGAGGCGCGCGTCGATCGGCAGGCCGAGGGCGACGACGCGCTCGGCGGCGGTGTCGGCGTAGTCCTGCACGTGGGCGGCGACGCTGTCGAGGAGTTCGTGGATGGCCTGGAAGTTGGCGCCGCGCACGTGCCAGTGGGCCTGCTTGGCGTTGACCACCATGGCTTCGAGGTCGATGACGACGGGCTCGAGGAACTGGGCGACGCCGGCGGTGACGTCGGGGTCGGTGGCGCTGGTGGGGACGGTCTTGACGTCGGTCATGCTGAATCTCCCTTGTGAGGTACGTGATTCAACGCTACTCACGAGGTTTTGTTCCGCAAGCGAGCCCAGGCTGGCCTTGCTATGGGCGCCCTCACCCGGGGGATACCCCCACCGCGTTCGGGATGCGGGCCGCATGCCGCCGATGCACGGCGGCGGCGACGCTGAGAGCATGACTACTGTGACGTCTCCCGCGCCGGCCCGCCCGCTCTACGCGCGGCTGTGGGCCGGGGTGCCCAAAGAGCTGCTGTACCTGATCATCGCCTTCCCGATCGGCACCGCGTTCTTCGCCGTCAGCATCGGGCTGTTCTCCACCGCGGTGGGCACCGTTGCGACGTTCTTCCTCGGCGTCATCTTCCTGGTCGCGGTGCTCTACGTCGCGCGCGGCGCCGGGATGCTCGAGCTCGCGCTGCTCGGCTGGGTGGGTCGCCCCGCCATCCGCCGCCCCGACTGGAACGACCGCACGGCGAAGACCGGCTTCTTCGGCTGGCTGAGGGCACTGTTCGGCAACGGGCACTACTGGCTGTACCTGGTGTGGACGATGATCGTGAACTTCATCGTCACGACGTTCTCGTTCACGATCGCCATCACCTGGTTCGCGACGGCGCTCGGCGGCATCACCGGGTGGATCTGGATGGCCTTCATCCCGAACTCCGACCGGGACTTCTTCGTCTCGTCGTGGCTCGTGGAGCGGGTGCTGGGCGGGGATGCCCGGTTCGACCCGGCCGTCGCCGACACGCTGCTGTGGTTCCTCGTCGGGCTGGTGTTCACCGCGACGCTGCCGTTCGTCACGCGCGGACTCACCTGGCTGCACTGGGGTGTCGCCCGGGGACTGCTCGGCGCGTTCCGCACCGACGCCCTCGAGAAGGAGGTGGCGACGCTCACCGAGTCGCGCACGGCCGCGGTCGCGGCGGAGGGCACGGCGCTGCGCCGGCTCGAGCGCGACATCCACGACGGTCCGCAGCAGCGGCTCGTGCGACTGCAGATGGACATCGCGGCGGCCGAACGCCAGTTGGAGAGCGATCCGGATGCCGCCCGCAAGCTGCTGGAGGAGGCCCGCCAGCAGTCGAAGGACGCCCTCGAGGAGCTGCGGGCCCTGTCGCGCGGCTTCGCCCCGCCGATCCTGATGGATCGCGGACTGGTCGCCGCACTGGAGTCGCTCGCCGTGCGCAGCGCCGTCACGGTGCGGGTGGTGTCGTCGCTGCCGGAGGGGACCGACCTGCCGACCGAACTCGAGCGCAACGCCTACTTCATCGCCGCCGAAGGGCTCACCAACGCGGTGAAGCACAGCGGGGGCTCGGCGATCGACCTGCGGATCGACCTGCGTCGGGTCCCCGACGATCTCGACCAGACCTGGCTCGACATCACGGTGACGGATGACGGCCGCGGGGGAGCGGCGGCGGTTCCCGGCCACGGGCTCGCCGGACTGCAGGAGCGCGTGCTCGGCCAGGGCGGCACCCTCGAGATCACCAGCCCCGCGGGGGGTCCCACCGTCGTCACCGCCCACCTGCCGGTCACTTTCGCCGGTTGAGTGCCGGCCGCATCGCGGCCGGTGTATCGAAACCAGGTACGGGCGACGTGGGGTTTCGATACACCGCGCTGCGCGCGGCACTCAACCCGCGGGATCGACGAAGGAGGCCATGATGGAACATGTGACGGGATTGCGGGTGGTCGTCGCCGACGACTCGGTGCTGCTGCGCGAGGGTCTCGTGCGGGTGCTGGTCGAGGCGGGCCACGAGGTGGTGGGGTCGTTCGGCGACGCCGACTCCCTGCTGCGCGAGGTCGAGGCGCTCGACCCCGACCTCGCGGTACTCGACGTGCGCATGCCGCCGACGTTCCGGGATGAAGGGGTGCGCGCCGCCATCCGGTTGCGGTCCCTGCTGCCGCGCACCGGCATCCTCTTGCTGTCGCAGTACGTGGAGGTGGCCTACGCGCAGGAGCTGCTGGGCGCCGGGCAAGGCGGCGTCGGCTACCTGCTGAAGGACCGCGTCGCGTCGCTCGACGAGTTGGTGGATGCCATCGACCGCATCGCCGACGGCGGCACCGTGCTCGACCCGGAGGTGGTGGCGCAGCTCATCGGCCGGCGGCACGATCCGCTCGCGACGCTCACCCCGCGGGAGCGCGAAGTGCTGCACCTGATGGCGGAGGGGCGCACGAACGCGGCGATCGCCGAAGCCCTCTACATCGGGGTCGGGGCGGTCGAGAAGAACGTGACCTCGATCTTCGGCAAGCTCGCGCTCGAGGATTCCGGCACCGACCACCGGCGGGTGCTCGCGGTCATCGCCTGGCTGCAGCGGTAGCGCTCAGCCGCGCACTTCCACCCAGTCCGACAGCGCGGTCCAGCCGTCGGTCGGCTCGTCGAGGCCTTCCGGCCAGTAGGCCGCCTCGACGCCGACGAGCCCGCCGACATTGATCTTCGAGTCCCATCCGCTGCTGGCCGCGACCCACTCGTCGGGGCCGTCCCCGATCAGCACGAGCTGCACGCCCTGCCCGGCGGGCTCGTCGTTGGAGAGCGCGAGGAACACGTCGACGCCGTCGTACTCCCCCTGGAAGCGCACGGTGTCGGCATCGATCGGCACCTGATCGAGGATGTCGTCGGGCAGCACGTCGTCGCTCGAGATCTCCTCGCGGAGGAACGCGTAGGGCTCTGCCGCGATGCAGCCGCTGAGCAGCGCACCGACGAGCAGGCCGACGGCCGCGAGTCCCTGAATCCTCACGCCTCGAATCTAGGCCGATTTCCCGGCCGTGGCGAGGGTCAGCGCTTCTTCGGCACCCGGCCGCGGCCGAAGATGAGCCACAGCAGCGATCCGAGGATGCTGAGGAAGAACGCGACGAGGATCCAGACGAACTTTCCGACGCCGCCGTGGTTCGGGTTGTTCACGATCGACACGACGGTGACGATGAAGATGATGAGGCCGAGGATGCTGCCGATGCTGAGGGTGATGGGATCCATGCGGCGATCCTAGTGATCCCGGGCGTCTTCACCGGCAACAGCTGGATTCCGCCGCGGCGAGGTCGGTCGAGCAGACACCGGTCTCGGGCAGCACGAGTTGGATGAGCCGCGCCGAGTCGCGGTGGCCGGCGATCTCGTCGGCGATCGAGCGCACCTGCTCGTACCCGGTGAGCAGCAGGAACGTCGGCGCGCGGCCGTAGGACTTCATCCCCGCCAGCCAGAATCCCGGCTCGGGGTGCGACAGCTCGTCGACCCCGTGCGGGGGCACCGTTCCGCAGGAGTGCAGGTTCGGGTCGATGAGCGGCGCGAGCCGCACGGGGGCTTCGATCACCTCGTCGAGCCCGACGCGGATCTCGCGCAGCATCCCGAGGTCGGGGCGGAAGCCGGTGGCGACCACGACGGTGTCGGCGTCGATCCGCACGGGTTCGCCGCGTCGGGTGCCGACGACGGCGACCCGGTCGCCCGACGGCTCGACGTCGTCGATGAGGGTGCTGTCGAGCAGCTCGACGCGTCCGGCGCGCACGAGGTCGTGCACGGCGGAGCCGAGGGAGGCGCGACCGGCGAGCTGGTCGGCGTCGTCGCCGTAGACCCGCACGGGCGACGCCGCGCGGATGAGCCAGGTGACGGTGGTTCCGGGTTCCCGCGAGGCGAGGCGGTCGAGGGCGATGAGGGTGTTCGCCGCGGAGTGCCCGGCGCCGACGACGACCGTGTGGTTTCCGGCGAACCGCGCGCGGTCGCGCCCGAGCACGTCGGGCAGGCCGTGGGTGAGGTGCTCGGCGATCGCGCTCTCGTGCCGCGGACGGACGCCCGACGCGAGAACCGGGTTCGGCATCCCGAACGTGCCGGAGGCGTCGATCACCGCGCGGGCCTGCAGGTCGTCGTCGCCGACGCGCACGACGAACGCGGCGTCGGCGCGCCCGGTCGTGCGGGTGCGGTCCATGCCGAGCCGCGACACCGCCTCGACCCGCGCCCCGAACCGGATGCGGTCGCGCAGGGCCGGGGTGGCGGCGAGCGGCTCGAGGTAGTGCTTCACGAGTTCGGCACCGGTCGGCATCGCCTCGGGATGCTGCGGCGTCCAGCCCTCGGCGGTGAGCAGACGCACGGATGCCGCGTCGGTGACGTGCTTCCACGGCGAGAACAGCCGGGTGTGCCCCCACTCGCGGATCGCCGCGCCGACCGTGTCGCCCTGTTCGAGCACGAGCGGCTCGATGCCCCGCTCGAGCAACTGGGCCGCGGCGGCGAGCCCGACCGGGCCGGCCCCGATGATCACGACGGGCAGGCGGGTGAGCGCGGACGTGGCGACGACGGGCGAGTCGGCGAGGAGGGTCATGTGCGGTCCCAACGGTATTGACGGATGTCGATGAGCCGAGTGTGGCCCGGATATCGACGTTCGTCAATATCCATGTCAGGATGTGGGTATGCCGGTCGCCGAACTCCTTCCCGTGCGGGACGTCACCGCGTGCTGCGCGCCCATCACGCGGGCGCCGCTGTCGGAGGACGACGCCGAGACCGTCGCCCGGTCGCTGAAGGCGCTCGCCGACCCCGCCCGGCTGCGGATCGTGTCGATCGTCGCCGCGCACGACGACCAGGAGGTCTGCGTCTGCGACTTCCAGGAGCCGCTCGGCCTCGCCCAGCCGACCGTGTCGCACCACCTCAAAGTGCTCATGGATGCCGGCTTCCTCACCCGCTCCAAGCGCGGGTCGTGGGCGTACTACCGGCTCGTCCCGGGGTCGCTCGACGCGATCGCCGGGCTGCTCACGACCGTTTAGGCTGGAGACGAAGGGGAGTAGTTCCCACGAGGGTTCCGGCAACGGAACCCGGAGGTACGTCGACATACTGGTGAGCCACCTCACCCGGCGTGCCGCTCGACCTCGCGGATCGCGAGACGAGTGAACGAGACCTTCGGCAATCGATGCCGAAGTGTCGCCACTTTCGGCCGCTCACCGAAAGGTCCCCGGCCCCATGCCCCTCTGGTCTCTGTTCCTCATCGCGCTCGGCGTCTCCGCCGATGCCTTCGCGGTCGCCCTCGGCAAAGGCCTGCACATGCGGCGGGTGAACTACCGCCATGCGGCGATCATCGCCGTCACGTTCGCCGGGTTCCAGGTCGTCATGCCGCTGATCGGCTGGTTCGTCGGCACGCAGTTCCACCAGTTCATCACCGAGATCGACCACTGGGTCGCGTTCGCCCTGCTCGCGCTCATCGGCGGCAAGATGCTGTGGGATGCGATCCGCGACGGCGACGACGACGGTGTGGATGACGACCGCCTCCGGGTGCGTCAGCTGCTGCTGCTCGCTCTCGCGACGAGCATCGACGCGCTCGCCGTGGGCATCTCGTTCGCCTTCCTCGACGTGTCGATCGTCGAGGCGCTCGTCGTGATCGGGGTGACGACCCTCGTACTCACCTTCGCCGGGGTGCTCGTCGGGCACCGGGCGGGTCTGCGGTTCCGGGGGCCGGCCGAGATCGTCGGCGGCGCCATCCTCATCCTGATCGGCACGAAGATCCTGTTCGACCACCTGGGAGTGTGGGCGGCGCTCGGTCTGTAGGTTCGCGCGGTGCTGACTGCTGATCGAGGGAGGGGCGCACGGAGCTGCGCACGCCGCCGGATCGCGGTGCCCGGGGAGTACCACCTCGCCATTGTCGCTGTGGGCAGGGAGGCGGAGGATCGTGGCGTCGGCCGGCATCGGGTCGGTCGGGACAGGATCAGGGACTCATGAGAAAGATGACCAAGAGAACGCTGTCGGGCAGCGTGATCGCCGTCGCCCTCGGGATCGGGGCCGTGCTCGGGATCGCCGCTCCCGCGTCGGCGTTCAGCCAGCTCGAGATGACGCAAGCATGTCGGGTTCAGTACGGGCAGCTCGGCTGGGAGGCCCAGCTGACGTACCCCAACCAGGGTGTCTACGGATGGCGGTGCTTCTACAACAACGCGCCCTGGGCTTCCTGGTACAACGAGAAGAAGTCGCTCAACGTCCAGCTCTACTGCAACGCCGTGTACGGCGGCACGGCTCGGTTCAGCAGCCAGAGCAACGCGTACTCCTGGTACTGCGGGTAGTCCGGTTCCGGGCCCCCAACGCCAGGCGGCGGCGGGGGCCCTCCTCGGCGTGATGGTCGAAGCGTCCCGGCGCAAGCCCCCCTGACATCCGAAACCTCCCGCCTAGCGTGAGCGGATGGCTACGAAGACCCGACGCACGCGCAAGGCGCTCTACGAAGAAGAGCTCGCGCGGCTCCAGATCCAGCTCGTCGAGATGCAGCAGTGGGTGCTGGCGACCGGCACGCGCGTGGTGGTGCTGTTCGAGGGCCGGGATGCCGCCGGCAAGGGCGGGGCGATCAAGCGCATCGTGCAGTACCTCAACCCGCGGTCGGCTCGGGTCGTCGCGCTGCACGTCCCGAGTGAGCGCGAGAAGGGGCAGTGGTACTTCCAGCGCCATCTCGAGAGGATGCCGACATCCGGGGAGATCGTTCTCTTCGACAGGTCCTGGTACAACCGCGCCGGCGTCGAGAAGGTGATGGGGTACTGCACCGACGAGGAGTACGAGCGCTTCCTCGCGCAGGCGCCGATCGTCGAGAAGCTGCTCGTCGACGACGGCGTCATCCTCGTCAAGTACTGGTTCTCGGTGTCGGACAAGGAGCAGCAGCGCCGCTTCAAGCGTCGACAGACCGATCCGGTGCGGCGGTGGAAGCTGTCGCCGACCGACCTGGAATCGATCATCCGCTGGGAGGACTACTCGCGCGCGAAGGATGCGATGATCGCCGCGACCGACACCGAGCACGCGCCCTGGTGGATCATCGACAGCGACGACAAGCGTGCGGCGCGACTGAACGCCATCAAGCATCTGCTGTCGCAAGTGCCGTATGAGAAGACGAAGCCCGAGAAGGTCACGTTCCCCGATCGACCGGACGCCGTCGACTACGTGCGGCCGCCCGTCGACGACCAGCGGTTCGTGCCCGATCACGCGGCCGAACTCGCCGCCCGCGACCTGGCGTCGGCGAAGAGCTAGGAGCGCAGGCTGCCGGCGATCGTCGCCAGCAGGACCGTGGTCAGCGCGATCAGCACCGCACCGAGTCCTCCGATGCCGGAGGTGACGATGAACACCAGGTTCAGCACGAGGTTCGCCCCGGCGGCGACGAGCGGCACCGCGGGTCGGCGCAGGGCTTTCACCGCGAGCATCCCGAGCCCCGCGACGATCACGACGACGTTGCCCGCGATGCGCAGCGGCTCGACCTGGTCGATCGCGACGTGCAGCACCGCGTCGCCGACGTTCACGAGCAGCAGGATGACGGTCAGCACGCGGGCGAGCATGCGGCGAGCATATCGACCAGCTCGGGGTCAGGCCCGCTCGACCGGGAGCCAGAGTTCAGTGGTCGCGGTGCTGAAGTCCGCGGCACGCTCGACGACGGCTACGATCGACGGTCCCGGCCGCAGCCGCCACGGGTTCGACGGGAACCAGTCGGTCGCCGTAGCCGCCCACGTCGACTGCAGGGCGTCGGGGTACGGGCCCGTCGTGCGGAACACCGCCCACAACCCCGTCGGCACCTCGATCACGGTGAGGTCGTCGGGCACCATGGCGTCGGCGGTGACGGACACCCCGTGCAGGTACGTCAGTTCGCTGCCCTCGGCGTAGTCGGGATCGACGTCGGCGCTGACTTGCAGCATGCCGCCCGGCTCGGCACTGCTCAGCTCCTTCAGCCGGTCGTGTTCCGTGGCTGGCAGCGAGGCGATGTGCGCCTGGATGTGCGGATTCACCCCCTCATGGATGAGCGGCACTCGGGCGGCGTGGCCGACGAGTCGCAGGGCGGGCTGTTCGGTGATGCGAGTGTCCATCGGGGTGTTCCCTTCGACGGTCAGGCGAAACCTGATCTGCGGTTGTGTGCGAAGGGGGCCGCCGTGGCGCCGCACGTCGGCGGGACTGGCGCCGTGCACCGCGACGAACGCGCGCCCGAAGGCCTCGGTCGAGCCGTACCCGTAGCGCACCGCGATGGCGAGCAGCTCGCCGCCGCCGAGAACCTCGGCTGCCGCGACCGTCATCCGCCGCCGCCGGATGTACTCCGACACCGGCATCCCGGCCAGCGACGAGAACATCCGTCGCAGGTGGTACTCGGTCGTCCCCGCCCGACTGCTCACGGCGGAGACGTCGATCTCGTCGGCGAGCTGGTGCTCGATGAGTTCGACGAGCCCGTTGAGTGTGGCGATCACGGTGACCCCTTTCGTCATCAACCCTCGTCAGTCTCGCCCCGGGCGACCCGACAATCCCGGTCCGATTCGACCTGATTAGCATCGAGACATGGCCGTCGACGAGTTCCATCCCGAGAGTTTCACCGCACAGGCTCTGGGCTGGGTCGACGAGGCCACGCGGGCGATCAACCCGCCGCTGCACATGTCGAGCACCCACTTGCGGGATGCCGACAACGGCTACAGCTCGGGCCGGGTCTACATGCGCGACCAGAACCCCGCCTTCGATCAGCCCGAGGCGCTGATCACCGAGCTCGAGCACGGGCACCAGACGCTGCTGTTCGGCAGCGGGATGGCGGCGGCGACCGCGATCTTCCAGGCGCTGCACCCCGGCGACCACGTGCTCGCGCCGAAGGTCATGTACTGGAGCCTGCGCAACTGGCTCATGGGATTCGCGAGCTCGTGGGGGCTCGACGTCGAGCTGATCGACATGACCTCACCGGCGGCAGTGCAGGCCGCCATCCGCCCCGGTGCGACGAAGCTGGTCTGGGTCGAGACGCCCGCCAACCCGCTCTGGACGATCACCGACATCGCCGCGACGGCGCGGATCGCGCATGCGGCCGGCGCGCTCCTCGCCGTCGACTCGACCGCGGCAACCCCGGTGCTGTCGCAACCGCTCGACCTCGGCGCCGACCTCGTGATGCATTCGGCGACCAAGTACCTCAACGGCCACTCCGACCTCACCGCCGGCTCGGTCACCACGCGCGGCGACAACGAGCACTGGCAGCGCCTGCGGGGTGTGCGCGCCCAGATCGGCGGCACCCTCGGCTCCATGGAGTCGTGGCTGCTGCTGCGCGGGATGCGCACGCTGTTCCTCCGGGTGCGCGCCGCGAGCGCGTCGGCGTTGCGGCTCGCCGAGCACTTCGACGGGCATCCGCTCGTCTCTTCGGTGTTGTACCCGGCGCTTCCGGGTGCTGCGGGGCATGAGGTCGCGACGCGTCAGATGAGCGGCGGCTTCGGCGGGATGCTGTCGATCCGCGTCGCTGTGGGAGAGGATGCCGCGATCGCTGCCGCCGCGAAGACCCGGCTGTGGAAGCGGGCTACCTCGCTCGGAGGGGTGGAGAGTCTGATCGAGCACCGCGCGTCTGTGGAAGGTGCCGGGTCTCCGGTGCCGGCCGACCTGCTGCGGTTGTCGGTGGGGATCGAGAACGTCGACGATCTGATCGCGGACCTCGAGCAGGCCCTCGCCTGATCGCCGCGTGGAGGGTTCTCCACAGCACTATCCCGGAGCAAGCAGAAGGGTGTCAGTCTGCGGCCACCAGCCGACGATGAAGCTCCCGAGTTCAAGTGCGAGACCCTGCCCCACGATGAAGTCGGCCTCGGCAGCGCACCTCACCTGCTCGCCAGAAGGGCCCGAAGCGATGAGACACACTTTCAGGTCTCCAAAGGCGTTCGGCCCGCGAGCGATGAAGACCTCAGTGACGTCGACCGTGGCGAGACCGCGGACTTCGGGGGCGACCAAGCCCGTCGCCGACTCGATATCGAAGTCGGGCGGATCGAGCGGCGCTTCGACCCGATCGAAGATTCTCAGCCCCGGGACGCCGAGGTCGGTCTGTTCTTGCAGGAGGCTGGCGACCTGTTCGGACGAGGCACGCACCCCGAGGCCGAACCCCAAGAAGCCACCGACGAGGAGAGCCGCTACGGCAACCAGCGCCGCGATACGCCACGACAGGCGACCGCGGCCAGCTACCCCCTCGCGGTCATCCTCATCGGATGGTTCTGTCGACGGGTCGGGAGCGATCTCAACCTGCTCGTCGAGGGGCTCGTCGGGTTCGCGGCGGCCGACAGAACGCAGCGCCGATTCCAGCACCGCGAGGCGGTCGCGATCCTCGGACGTACCCTCCCGTGAGTACGCGCGGTGCCTCAGTCTGGCGAGCTCTTCGCTCTCGACGTTTCCCTGGTCCGTCATACGGGGAGCATAGAACCCGTCGCTCGGGCGACTCCTGGCGCACCGTCCAAGGCTCGGACGGCAATCACCGCATGCCATCCGGCACGAGCTGAGGAAGTCAGTGGCCCATTGGAGGGGGATGACGGGAATCGAACCCGCGTAATCAGTTTGGAAGACTTACCCAAGCCCCTCCGGTGAGGCCTTCTGTCCCGCTATTTCAAGAAACAAGGGACCACTTCCAGCCCTCAGGCTAGCCCGGATCGTCTACGGATCGTCTACGGATTGTCCACGCTCACGGTGCGGAGTCCTTCGGCACCGCTGGTTGTCGGTGGCCGCACATCGTGCACTCCTGCACGATGTCTTCTCCTATGATGACTCCCTCGGTGCGTCCCCCATCGACCTCGCAAACGTACTTCGCCTCCATCGCTTCGAGCGCCGGGTTATTGGACATCAAGATCTCCACGAGTCGATCCGCAAGCTTGCCGACTACCTGGTACTCGCGGATCACGTCCTCAATGAACGCGTACTTGTAGCTCGCGTACTTCACCTGACGTTCGCCTTTGCCCAGCGCGCGCCTCATCACCAACACTGCGTCGTCGCTCCATAACCAGACGCCGTGGACGAGATGATTACGCGTCTCGTTGAGCTTCGCCAGGCGGTCGGCAAGCATGCCCGCCAGAGGGCCGGGCACCTGAATGCCACGGACAGCGGCGACGAGCCTTTCTCCGCTCGCTGCCAAATCGGGCGTCGACTCGGCCATCTCGGTCGCTGCCGGGTTGCCAAGCACGACAGCCTCTCCGAGTACGTCGTCCAGCCACGCCGAGTTGTCGACGAAACGGCCCAAGAGGTTCGCTACGTCGTCGGAGATCGCCATCCATCCCTCAGAGTCGGTCACGCCGCTGAACCTAGCGCGGGAGTACCGTTCCGGCCATGACCGACCAGCAACCTCCCTTCGACCCGAGATCCGACCTCCTGGGCTTCACGTTCGAGCAGGGCGACAACTTCGAGCTGATCGTCAAGCCCAAGCCCGGCGAGCGCGTCGTCCGGGTCGACACTGACCACAGCCGCGAGCTGCGGGATCTAGTCGGCATCTGTTTCGACCTCCGCCGGGTGGCAGAAATCTGCGACCGCTACATCCAGGCGATGGACGCCGACGAGGCCGAGCTGATCCAGGACTCGCTTTGGATGACCGCAGTCATGCTCTACGCGCGATGCTTCAACGATGGGGTGCGGTCGCGCCTGTCGACCGATCTTCTCGACACCATGGAGGGCCAGGCCCGCGAGGCTCACGATCATTTCATCGACCTCCGCAACAAGTTCATCGCGCACAGCGTGAACGCCTACGAGCAGACCTTGGCCCATGCCGTCATCGACGCGAAGACCGGCGAGCTGAAGCACAGTGGGACGGCCCACCTGTGGGCGAACGCGATGAACCGTGACGGTGCCCTCACGCTGAAGCGACTCGCCCGCGAGTTCCTGGGGGTCGCGTCTTACCAGCAGTGGATGACCAACCTCGCGGTGGGAGCCGAGATCGATGAACTCGGTCCGGAGGGCCTCTTGGGCCTCCGCGATCTCGCCACGGAGGTCCCGAACGTCGAGCGAGGTAAGCGCCGACGCAAGTAGCCGATCTCGGTGAGGATGGCCGCGTGAGCCTTGCGTGCCGCCTTTCTCGTGGGTGACGCCAGCCTTTGACTGTCGTTCGCCGTCGGCGTCGGTCCACTTGATTTGCCACCTGCCGGGCCGATGCTCGATGGCCGAACCTTCTCCGTGCTTCGCCTTGTTCATGATTGCCCTTCCGCAGATTGGTACGGCGGAGCGGGGTTGATGACCAAGGGTCGGTTGTCCACGGATCGTCCACAGAGATTCCGCTCCTTGCTGAGGCGGTCGTCTAGCGCTCGAAGCTCGCTGGGACAGAAGGGCTGTTTGGAGGACCTAGCGGAGACGCTCTGGAACGAGGGTGCCGCTCTGTCGGCGCTCTGGAGAGGACGCGCCAGCCCGTGGTGCTCAATCACTTACGCGGCGCGGGTGTCGTCCTCAGACGCAGGGGTGAGGTTCCCCTGCGAGATCAGCCCTCGAAGGGCTCGCTCGGGGCAGGCCGTCGACATGAAACCCGACCTGGTCGGCGTACTCCGTGTCGAGCCAGTTCTGCCGTTGGCCTTGCCACTTCCTCGACGTGCCAAGGCCCCGGGTGTCGCCTGCGTCTGGCTCGTGGCCGAGCGCCTTGGCAGCTAGCGAGACGTCTCGATCAAGACTGTGAGCGGCTCAGCTCAGGTCATTCGGAATCCACGTTGCCTCGCATCAGGAACGGTCCGAGTTGGCGTGCCAGTCAAATTGTCGCTCGGTCCAGACCATTGCAACCGCAGGGACAGCAGCATGCTGGCGCCTCGTCATTGCGGTCGTCCCGCTCGACTTGCTTGGTCGCCTCAACGAGTTGGGGATAGCGGAAGTCGTTGACCATTCCGGCGTTGAACTGTTTCCTCCCCCTACCCCCCCGGTCGATCCGCGTCGGTCACCATGTCGGAGATGCCGGCGCATCACGTCTCGGCCTTCGGGCGAGAAGATGTCGGCGACGGTTGCTTGAATCGAAGGAGTTGCCGTCGCTATGCTCGCGACCAAGAGAACGAAGTTGAGTCGTCCTCGATGCGAGTTCAGCTGTGTTCTCTCTCGAGAGCGCTGTTCATCTGATCAGGGTTCAGAATCTCAAAGTGATGGGAGCAAGAAAGAATGAACAAACAAGATTTCGGGAGAAAGTCCAAAGTCCGCAAGTTCGTCGCATCGGCGGCCGCTGCCGTCGGATTGACGCTTACCGCGCTCCTGGGACTTGCTACACCCGCGAACGCAGACGGGCTTTCTTCATGCCCGACCTCGTACACGTGCGTTTGGGAAGACCTCAATTACGAGACCAACGGGAACTACCTTGGTCGGGTCAGCGTCTACTACTACATTCCCAATCTCTGGCAATGGGACTACGACGGAACTTCGGTGAATGCCAATGATTCTGTTACGTCGGTATACAACAAGGCGAACACCGAGTCTGCTGCCTACTACAAGAACAGCCTCGCGGGCGGTTCTTACTTCATCTTTGTGGCCGGCCAGAAGGATGGAGACCTAAGCAACGGAAGCCCGAGCGGTAGCTTCAACGACCAACTGTCGTCGATCTACTACTGCTCCCAGACGTCCGTCGGCTGCTGATGTCTGCGCGTCGGGCTGGGTACACGCCGACTATCTCGTCGCGGCTGAGCGCGAGTTTGGTCGGAGCGTTGACGGTGAGCATCACTCTCATCGGTTGCACCGCCGAGCCCGACGCGCGGATCCAACTCCCAGAGCAGAACATCGACTCGTGGGTAATGCCTCTCGATGACTTCAAGTGGGTGGGAATCGCTCGATCGGGATACGCCGAACTTGTTCTCATTGGACCGTGCATGACAGACGCTGGACTTCCTTGGGATCTTCCGCCGTGGGAGGAGCGTCAGCCTTCAGAGTCCTTCAATGCAGCAATGATAAAGCTCAACAACGAGGAATTGTCATCGAGGTGGGGGTATCATCTCGCCCCAACCGCCCCCACGGTCCACGCCGCGGAATGGACATCTCTTGACGAAAGTCTGACCGCGCTCAATCCGGATGATTACGCAATTTTCGAGGGTTGCCGGGAGGCGGCGCGCGAAGTGCTCCCAATCGTCTCCAACCTTTCCAATTTTGCGACCTCGCTCGAGTTCACTGCTTACGATGAAGCGGCTGAATCCGACGAGGTCGAGGCGGCCAGCGAGCGTTGGGCCGAGTGTATGGCCCCGCTGGGAATTGCCGACCTGCCAAAGTCTCCTGAGGAAATGCCGAGCATGTCCATGATCGCCGCATTCGACCTATCTGATCCGAACAGCCAGGTAACAGGCGAGGAGCGCTCGGCAGCCGTCGCAGATTCGGCTTGCCGTCGATCTAGCGGCTACCGGGAGGTCTTTTACAAAGCGGTCTGGGACGCTCAGGTAGAATTGCTCGAGGAGAACAGCGACACCTTGTTTAGAAATCGGGAACTCCTCGAGGAGCACTACGATCAGGTCACGGAGATCATGACCCAGTACGTGAGCAACAACTGAATGGCCCTTGAGAGATCAGATCCGCATGATCGGACGACGGCTGAGGGGATAAGACAGGCCCGTTGGTATCGGAGGCCTGTCGTTGTCGTAGTCGCGGTGCTGGCAATGCTCGCGCTCGCGTGCGCTGGTGGTTGGGCGTTGGCGGAGGCCTTCGAATCGCCCGAACAACGCGCGGCAGAAGCTTCTGCCCCGCCACCGACAGCGATCACCGTCCAGGTGCGCGAAGGTCAACTTGCCAGCACAGTGAACGTTCGCACAACGCTAGGTCTCGCCAATGAGTCGGTTCTGAAGGTCACAAAGGTCGTGACAGCAACCCCATTGGCCGTCGGCGCGGACGTCACATCCGGCGCTGTGGTGTTGGAGGCTGAGGGCCAACCGATCTTCGCCCTGGCTGGGAGCTTTCCTTTCTATCGGGACCTAACTACCAACGCGACCGGCCCGGATGTCGAACAGCTCCAATCCGCTCTACGCGACTCCGGTTTTGAGGTTCCCGACACCGGGAGGTACGACTGGTCCACAATCGTCGCCGTGAAGGGTCTTTACGATCGCTCCGGCTACGGCGGTGGCGTCGATGGACGAACCTTCGGCGCAGGCGCTGCCATCGTTGTTGGCTTCCCGGCGAGACTCGAAGGCGCGCCGGCGGTGGGAGCTGTGAGTGAAGGGTCAGATGAGGTGCGCATCTCATTCGGTTCAATCTCCGCGGTGGGTCCTCTCCCGAGCGAGATGCAATCCCTGATTGCGCCGGGCCTCACGGCATCGCTCACACTCGATACCGGGGAGTCCATCGTCGCTGTGGTTGCGGAAGTGCGGCCTCCGGAGTCAGACGGTGGGAACGCCGCCGTGATGTTCGATCTCCAGAACTCTGACGGGACGCCGCTCACGTCTGATCTAGTGGGGACGGGCGGGATCGCAGCGATCACGCTAACTAAAGTGGCAGAGGATGCGTTGCTGGTACCGAGCGCGGCTGTCGCCCACGGCCAAGATGGTGGTGCTTTCGTGCTCAAGAGGCTTCCAGATGGTTCTTTCCTTGAGGTGAGGGTTCGAGAGCTGGGCGAGCTTGATGGCGTTACGGCAGTTGAACACCAGGATGACCTCAAAGTCGGCGACATTATTCGTGCGGGGTAGCCGGTGCCCACCCTGAGATTCGAGGATGTCACCAAACGATACCCGCAGTCCTTGGATGGACCAGCGTTGGAATCTGTATCGCTGGAGATTCATCAGGGTGAGTACATTTCGATCACAGGGCCTTCCGGCGGCGGAAAGACCACTCTGCTCAATGTACTCGGACTACTCGATACCTTCGATCAAGGCTCCTATCAGATTGATGGGCGTGAGATTAGCGATGTCGCTCACCACGAGAGGGCCGTTATCCGAAGTTCGACTTTTGGGTTCGTCTTTCAGAATTTCTATTTGCTTGATCGGCGGCCAGCCTTCAGAAGTGCCGAGCTCGGCCTTCTCTACCGAAAGACACCTCTCGCGGAGAGGCGGGCACTAGCCAGTAGGGCGCTGGAATCTGTCGGCCTTGCGAGTTTTGCGGGACAGACGGCAAATACATTGTCTGGCGGGCAACGTCAGCGCGTCGCCATCGCGAGAGCATTGGCCGGCGCTGCGCCGGTCATACTCGCTGACGAACCCACAGGAAACCTTGACACCGAAAGCAGCGAGATCGTCATCCGCGAGCTTGAGCGGGCCAACGAGCGGGGCGCGACGCTTATCCTGGTGACTCACGACCCAAGCCTTGCGAGCCGCGCCAATCGACACCTCAGCGTCGTGGATGGGCACCTGTCCGAGCTCGCGACACCGGCCCGGCCGCGTACTGAACCGCACGAGCGGCGTGAAGAAAAGGTCCAAAGCTCTCGACACGCTTCCAAACTGGCTGTTCGCGATGCCTTACTCGATGCTTTCGAGTCGATCGTTTCGAGGCCAGTCCGGGCCTTATCCCTGATAGCGGCCGTGGCGCTAGGGATCGGCTTGGCCGTCGCGACCGTAGGGATCTCCCTCTCGGCCAGCGCTCAAGTCTCCGAGGATTTCGATGCGCACCTGAATAGAGATGTTTCCGTCACCTGGGTGAGCGACACAGGCGATCCGAACCTCGCTTCTGACGAGGTCCGTCTCAAGCAGCTCGCGTTGCTTAGCGGCGTGGACGCAGTGGGCCTGCTAGAGCACCTTGGGAACCGAGACGCGCAGGTGAGCCCGGCGCGTTCCGAGTACTCGATCAACTGTTTTGCCATGACCGATGAGCTTCTTGCCGCTGCTCGAATCTCGGTCAGGTGGTCGCCGGGCCAGCCGGAGGGGCAGGTCGGGCTCGGAGAAGCTCTTCTCGGTGCGAATCTGGCCGCGCAGCTTGATATTGGCCCTCTCGAGGCCCGTCCGACGATTCTTGTCAGCGGGAGGAGGTATACCGTGGTCGGAATAGTCGAAAAGTCGCCTCGCATCCCTGACCTTGCGGGAGCGCTTCTTGTCCAACGTGGCGACATGGCGCGAATAGCTACAACCCCTACTGAGTCGGTCATTATCCTCACGCTCCCAGGGGCAGCCCAGCAAGTTGCTCGCCAAGTCCCGCTAGTGGTGGATCCGTACCACCCTGAAGCGCTAACAGTGACAGCGCCCATCGATCCGGCGGGGTTACGCGCTGAGGTCGAAGGCAGTATTCAGGTTGCGCTTGTTCTCCTTACAGTGGTCGCCTTGGCTGGGGCAGTCGCGGGCTTGTCGAACTCGATGCTTCTTTCCGTCGGAGAGCGCCGGCAAGAGATAGGTCTCCGGAGTGCGCTCGGAGCCAGACCGGTGCATTCCGGTCTACTATTTCTTCTCGAATCGGTTTTGGTGGGATTGCTTGGCGGGCTGTTCGGATTGACGCTGGGGCTCCTTACAACCCTTGTCGCGACGATCGTCATGGGATGGTCACCTCTGTTCGACTTTCGTCTCGCGTTCGTCGCGGTTGCCGGAGGCGTTGTCGTTGGCGCGATCGCCGGCATCGTAGCGTCCGCTCGCGCAGCCCGCATCAGTCCCGCGAATGCGCTGCGACTGTAGGGCAGCGACATAGCGGCGGCTCAGATCGCATCGGCCTCGTTCAGCGTGCCTGGAAGCTTGCTTACGGACACGACGAAGGCCCACTCTCAAGAGGGCGTCGGTCCGCGCTGCCGCGCCTGCCGCTTCCAGTGCACATTTGCGTCGGAGCCGGACTCAGCGCGCAAGACGTTCAACCTGGCGTTCTTCGAGCGGGATCGTCGTGTGGAGTAGCGAGGAAGGAGTTGAGGCGGAAGGAATCCTGGCGACACAGCTCCGCCTCATTGCGAAGCATGGGTGGAGTTCCAGTATGGACGCTATGGAGGGGATGACGGGAATCGAACCCGCGTAATCAGTTTGGAAGACTGAGGCTCTACCATTGAGCTACATCCCCGTGATGCGCCCCCGAGTCTAACCGGAGTCGCCGCGGGGTTTTTCCGTGGTGGCGGCGAGGCGGCGGGTGAGCCGTTCGGCGATGAGCAGCGGCACGATCGCGACGACGCCGAACGAGATGTCGATGAGCATCCACCCCCACGGGATGCCGCGGATCGTGCCGGCGATGAGGGCAAGCGGGACGATGCCGGCGCACATGATCATGCCCCAGCGGATCACCCACACGTTCCGCACGGGGTCGCGCAGGGGTCCGATGAAGGCGACGGCGATCGCGAGGTGGGCGAAGGCGAGCCAGTCGGTGCCGTAGGCGAGGAATGGGTACTGCTCGCCGGTGGCTTGCAGGGCGACGTGCACCCGGTCGATCCACTCCACGAGTGCCGGCAGCAGGTCGACGGCCGGAGAGGAGTGCAGGAAGGACGAGACGACGCCGACCTCCCACTCGAGCGGGAACGCGGTGACGCCGCTGATCACCAGTCCGGCGATGACGACGGCGAGCAGGATCCTGATCCACCGGAGGGTCGGCACACCTCCATCCTGCCGTCGCTGCGCTCACTCTGACGGCCGGGGGTGGGTTTCGATGCACCGCCTTCGGCGGCACTCAACCCGCGGGGGTGTCGAGGTCCATGTGCGGCGGGCCGGGGCGCACGGCGGCGGTGTCGGCGACGTCGATGCGGGTCGCGCCGTCGGCTCCCTCGCTCAGCGTGATGCGCGGGGCGGCGTCGGCGGGAACCGATCCGCCCGCTCGCAGCAGCTCTTCGCGGCGGGCCTCGGGGTCGACGAGTTCTTCGGGAGTCATCCTCTGACCATGCGCCGACGATGCGTGCGCGGCAAGGGGTTGCGCACCGCTACCCGCCGAGCTCGAACGGGTGGGTGAGGCGCCACCACGCGTCGGGAGGCCGGATGCTGCCGTCGAGCACGAGCGGCACCTCGAGGGTCTCGGTGCCGACCGTCCAGGTGACGGTGCCGACCTCGTCGCCGTCGTCGCCCGTCGTCAACGGGTCGACCTCGAACGCCACGGTGATCGGAGTGTCCGACCAGGTGAGGACCGACGCGCCGTCGCCGAGCCGGATGCCGGCCGACTCGCCCCACGCGGTCGTGTAGGTGCCGACCTGGTCACCTTGCTCGCCGAGCACCACCGTGTGGAAGCCCTCGCGGATGCTCGCCAGCAGGGCCCGCACGTCGCGGTTGAGTGCGTCGTCGGCGACGTGCCCCATGACGACGCCGATCAGCTGCAGCGGCTGCTCGGTTCCCACGGGGAGGGTCGCGGAGAACAGCAGGTTGGCGCCGTATTCCTCGAGGGTGCCCGTCTTGATGCCGGTGATCCCGTCGACCCCGAGGAGTTCGTTGGTGTTGGTTCCGCCCGGCGGGATGACCGGCACGTCGAGCGTCGGCGTTCCGACGATCTGGGCGATCACCGGGTTCGCGGCCACGATTCTGCCCAGCGCGATGAGGTCGGCCGGCGTGCTGACGTTGCGCGGGTCGATGCCGGTCGGTTCGACGATGGTCGTGCCGGCGAGGCCGTTCGCCGCGAGCCAGTCGCGGGTCGCGCTGAGGAACGCGCCCTGCGACCCGTAGGCCCAGGTCGACACCACTTCGGCGTAGTTCGATGCGGAGATGATCAGCATCGCCTCGAGGGCGTCGCGCTCCGACATCGAGGCGCCCACCGTCATCCGGGCGATCGTCGCCCCCAGCAGGTAGTACTTGTCGTACAGCGCGTTCTGCGCCGTCGTGAAGGTGATCGTCGGGCCCGGGTCGTCGACGCCGGCCAGCGGCTTCGCCTCGAGGATCACGAGCGCGGTGATCACCTTGGTGATGCTCGCCATCGGCT
Source organism: Pseudolysinimonas sp. (assembly GCF_044239695.1). GTDB lineage: Bacteria > Actinomycetota > Actinomycetes > Actinomycetales > Microbacteriaceae > Pseudolysinimonas_A. The sequence continues at coordinate 26,921 of NZ_JBIIAW010000021.1, forward strand.
GCGGGCCGGCGTCGCCTGCGGACATCCAGATGCCGCTCGCCTCCGGCCCGAGATACTCGTCGGCACCGGAGACGCTCAGCGCGAATGCGCCGCCGGGAATCGCGATCTGCGCGGCGGCGGGGACGTCCACCGCGGGCGCGGCGGCGTCGAGCGTGGCGTTGCCGATCGGGGCGGTGAGGGCGTAGGCGCTGTAGCCGCCGAGCAGGGATGCGATGACGAGCCCGACGATGCCGGCGACCAGGCCGCGGCGACGCCGCCGACGTCGGCGCCTCACCGGGTCGACCGGAGCCGGGGGTGGCTCGTCGCGCGGTGGTTCGTAGCGCATCAGCTCGGTGAGCCGCGAGACGCCGTCGGTCGGTCCCTGATCCGCCCGCATGCTGACCCCCTGTCGAGTCGAACAATCCCTGAGCCTTCATCATGGCTCACGGACCCGGCTCCCGTCAGGTGTGGGCGAGCGCGTCGGCGGCGACGGTCGCGCCCGCCATCATCCCCGCGGCGATCGCGGCGGCGATCGACTGCATCGCACCGGGCAGCTCGCGCAGGTGCGCCGTGTCGCCCGCCGCGTAGACGCCGGGGCGACTCGTGCGGCCCATCGGGTCGATGAGAACGCCGCCGCTCGCGCCGACCTCGAGCCCGAGTGCGGCCACCAGGGGAGAGGCGCGCACCGTCGAGGAGGCGAAGAGGCCGTCGACATCCACGGTGCTTCCGTCGGCGAGGGTGAGCCGCAGCCCGTCGCCGTGCTCGTCGATGCGCTCCACGCCGTCGACCGGCACCAGGTCGGAACTGATCGGCCGCAGCAGCCCGCCGAGGTGGGCGAGCCGCGCGGGGTCGGAAGCCAGGATGCCGATGCGCCGCCCGGCGAACTCGTGGCCGTGGCAGAACGGGCAGTGCGCGACGCGGCGACCCCACTGCTCGGCGAGTCCCGGGATGTCGGCGAGCTCATCGGTAACCCCGGTGGCGAGAACGACCGCCCGGGTGGACTCGGATTGCCCGTCGGCGAAGACGACCTCGAAGGCGCCGGCGTCGCCGCGCACCTCGGCCACGGTTCCCCCCGCGTACTCGACGGTGGCGTAGCCGGCGAGGTCCCGTCGGGCGGCGGCGCGCAGGTCGGCCGGCGGTGCCCCGTCGAAGCCGATGAGGTTGTGCAGATGCTCGGTGGGCGCGTTGCGGTAGCTCCCCGAGTCGACGACCAGCACCGAGCGATGGATGCGGCCGAGGGTGAGGGCGGCCTGCAGTCCGGCCGGGCCGCCGCCGATGATGATCGCGTCGTACATGGTGTCTCCTTCGTGGTGCGCCTTCTTGCGTTCGACGCCATCCTGTGACTTCATGTCGACATGAAGTCAAGCTCGTGGTCGATCGGTGACACCGCCGCCCGCTTCGCCCTGCCGACGCACGTGCTGCGCCACTGGGAAGACGTCGGACTCCTCGCCCCGGCGCGCGACTCCGGCGGGCGTCGGCGCTACACGGATGCCGACGTCGTGCGGGTCGCCGTCATCGTGCGCAGCAAAGCGGCGGGCATGGCGCTCGACCAGATCCGCGTGCTGCTCGACGAGGAAGCCCTGGAACGGCACGCGATCCTCGAAGCCCACCTCGCCGAACTGGATGCCCGCATGCGCGAACTCGCCAGCGCCCGCGCGATGACCGCCCACGCCTTCGAGTGCGACCAGCACGACATCACCACCTGCCCGAACTTCGTCGCCACCGTCGCCGACCTGCTCGACGGAGGCACCTGGCCGAGCGACGTGAGCAATAGGGTCGGAGCGTGACCTTCCCTGTCGCCCCGCCACCCGCGCCGCAGGATCCGGTGTTCGCGCCGGCACCCGCGCCGGTTCCGCGCGCCCCGCGCCGGCCGATCTTCGGCTGGATCGCGTTCGGCCTGATCCTGCTCGCCGCGCTCGCCGCCGGCGGCATCGTCATCTACGCCTACATGCAGACGCAGGATGCCTTCATCCAGGGTCCGCCGTGGTGGGCGCTCACGTCGCAGTTGGCGGCGCTGCCGGTCGGCATCCTCTGCTTCCTCGGGCTCGTGCTCGGCATCGTCGGCGCCGCCCGTCGCGAGAAGCCGGGCTGGCCGGCCATCACGGCGATGATCTTCTCGCTGCCCGGATTCGGCTACGTCGCCTTCGCGGCCTTCGTCTGGTTCACCGTCACGACGGCCTGCGCCAGCCCGCCGGGAGCCTGCGGAATCTGAGGCTTGTGTCGAACATATGTTCGATTAGACTGGGCTTGCTCGTGCCGAGCGTTTCCCACTTCTAGCGAAGGTAAACCGGCGTGAGCATGCCCGAGATGACGACGATCGAGGTTCCCGACCTCTCGTCGCTGCGTGCTGCCGGCTGGGCCGGGGTGTCCGATCTGCGGCTGTTCGAACTGCTCGACGCGTACGCGGCGGCGGCTCGCCTGGTGGATGTCGGAACCGCGGCGATCTCCGCCGAAGTCGGCCGTCGGTCGAGCCGCGAGCTCGGCTACGACGGTCTCGCCCAGCGCACCGGTGACCGCACGCCCGACGCTCTCGTCGCGCGGGTGACCGGCACGTCGGCCCCCGAGGCGCGGCAGTTCGTCGCCGCGGGGCGCCTCCTCGACGCTCCCGCGCCCTGGCTGACGGATGTCGCGGCCGGGCTCGACGCGGGCGACCTGTCGGTGGCGGGGGCCGACGCGATCGCGCGCGGGCTGGGAGACCCCGGGGCGCAGGTGAGTTCCGACGACCTGCTCGACGCGGCGAAGAAGCTTGTCGGCGAGAGTGCCCGCCTCACACCCGAGAAGCTCGCGCGTCGGGCGCGGGACCTGCGCGACGAACTGGATGCCGCCGGCGTCATCGACCGTGAAGCGGCTCTGCGCGAGAAGCGGTTCCTGCGCCTCACTCCTCTTTCCGACGGCATGACCCGCGTATTCGGCATGCTCGACCCGGAGTCGGCGGCCCTCGTCTCCGACGCCATCGACTGCGTCGTCTCACCTCGGCGCGGCGGGCCGCGGTTCATCGACCCCGACGAGGTGGCGCGAGCCGACGCGATCATCGCCGACGAGCGCACGATCGAGCAGCACACCCTCGACGCTCTCGTCGACATGGTGCGCATCGCGGGGGCGGCCGACACAGGCACGGTCTTCGGAGTGCGCAAGCCGGGCGTGCGCGTCATCGTCGACGCCCGCGACCTGGAACGCGGCACCGGGGTGGCCCGCCTCGAAGGGCAGACGGCCGCGGTATCGGTGCAGACCGCGGAGCGGGTCGCCTGTGCGACCGGATACCTCCCGGTCATCGTTCAGCGCCGCGGGGTTCTCGACGTCGGCGTGGCTCAACGGTTCTTCACCGAGAAGCAGCGCATCGCGTTCGCCGTCACCTGGGGCGGGTGCGCCGTCGAGGGATGCTCCCGGCCCCCCGCCGAAACCGAAGCGCATCACCTCGACCCCTGGTCGACCGGCGGCCCGACCGACATCGACAACGGCATCCTGCTCTGCAAGCACCATCACCTGCTGCTGCACAACAACGCGTGGACGATCCACCGCCCCGACCCTCAGACACCCGGCGCCCGAAACCAGGGCGGCGGCTGGATGCTGGTGCCGCCCGGCGGGTGGAATGCCGGGGGAGTCGTGAAGCCCGTCCGGTTGGTGCGCAAAGGGCTTGTGTCGGCGGAGTTCCTGGCGAAACGCTGAGTTCGCGAGGGCGGGAGAGCTCCGCCCAGGCGCTGGGCCGCACGGCGAGATGCACGGTGAGATCCGAGGTGTTCGAGGGCGGTCGCAGACACCCGGCATCCTCAGCGTTCTTCTCCCGTAGACTGTGCCGGGCCGTTTCTGCCTCGGGGCGTAGCTCAGCTTGGTAGAGCGCCCGCTTTGGGAGCGGGAGGTCGCAGGTTCGAATCCTGTCGCCCCGACCGCATCCTCTTCACCCTTCATCCACACCAGGAGACGTATTCCCATGGTCACCACGACCGTCGAGCGCCTGTCGCCCACCCGCGTGAAGCTGAACATCACCGTGACGCCGGAGGAGCTCAAGCCGAGCATCACCCACGCGTACCAGCACATCGCCGAGTCGGTGAACATCCCCGGCTTCCGCAAGGGCAAGGTGCCGCCGCCCATCATCGACCAGCGCGTCGGCCGTGGCGAGGTCATCAGCCACGCCGTCAACGAGGGCCTCGACAAGTTCTACCGCGACGCCGCGCGCGACGAGAACCTCAAGCCGCTCGGCCGCCCGTCGGCCGACATCGTCGCGCTGCCGAACGAGAAGGACTTCTCGGGCGACCTGCAGATCACGGTCGAGGTCGACGTGCGTCCGGAGTTCGCCCTCCCGAAGTACGACGGCCTGAAGCTCGAGGTCGAGCCGATCGCCGTCACCCCCGACGAGGTCGAGACCGAGCTCGAGAACCTGCGCAGCCGCTTCGGCACGCTCGTCACCGTCGACCGCCCGGCCAAGACCGGCGACTTCGTCACCCTCGACCTCACCGCCAAGATCGGTGACGAAGAGGTCGACACCGCGAGCAACGTCTCCTACGAGCTCGGGTCGGGTGAGCTGATCGAGGGCATCGACGAGGCTCTTGACACCCTCACCGCCGGCGAGTCGACCAACTTCGAGTCCGACCTGCTCGGCGGCGACCACGAGGGCGAGAAGGCGCAGATCGCCGTCACGCTGCTCTCGGTCAAGGAGCGCGAACTGCCCGAAGCCGACGACGAGTTCGCCCAGATCGCCTCCCAGTTCGACACGATCGGCGAACTGCGCGCCGACCTGCGGGCCCAGCTCGAGAAGAGCAAGGAGTTCCAGCAGTCGATCGAGGCGCGCGACAAGATCGTCGACACCCTGCTCGAGAAGCTCGAACTGCCGGTGCCCCAGCAGCTCATCGACGACGAGGTGCACCGCCACCTCGAGAACGAGAACCGCCTCGAAGACGACGAGCACCGCAAGGAGGTCTCGGAGTCGAGCGAGAAGACCTTCCGTTCGCAGATCCTGCTCGACTCGATCGCCGAAGCCGAAGAGGTCAAGGTCGGCCAGAACGAGCTCACCTCCTACGTCGTGCAGGCGAGCCAGCAATACGGCATGGAGCCGGGCGAGTTCGTGAAGATCCTCGACCAGAACGGGCAGCTGCCCGGCGTCGTCGGCGAGATCGCGCGCTCGAAGGCCCTGGCCATCGTGCTGAGCAAGGCCAAGGTCGTCGACACCAAGGGCAAGGCCGTGGATGTCGCCCCGTTCGTCGAGCGCATGCTCGGCACGGGTGAGGATGCCGGCGCCTTCGTCGACGCCGACGACCACGAGGGTCACGACCACGCTGCCCCGTCGGGCAAGGACGCACACGGCCGCAAGCCGGGCAACGAGCACTACGGTCACGACCACAAGTAATCGCACGTCTCACGAAGCCCCGGTCCCATGTGGACCGGGGCTTCGTCTTTTCTGTCGTCCCCTCGCGTTCCTAACTCTCGGGAATCCGAGGGGATGTCGATGAGACATCGACGAGGTCGCTCGGTTCCGAGAGTTGGGAACACCGGACGTGGCATCCTGACCGCATGACGCGGTACGTGGCGCTGTTACGCGGGGTGAACGTCGGCGGCGTGACCGTGAAGATGGCCGACCTCGCCGAGGTGGTGCGCGGACTCGGCTACGACGACGTGACGACGGTGCTCGCGAGCGGCAACGTGCTGTTCACGACGCCGGATGCCGCCGCGACAGCGAAACAGCGGCTCGAGGCGGCGCTGCGCGAGCGCTTCGGGTACGAGGCGTGGGTGCACGTGTTGACGCACGATGCGGTGCGCGCGATTGCGGAGGCGTATCCGTTCGAGCGGTCGGCCGATCGGCACGCGTACGTCGTGTTCATCCTGAAACCGGAGTTGCTCGACCAGTTGCTCGAGGTGCCGCTCGACCCGGCGATCGAGCAGGCGGCGCGGGGCGACGGGGTGCTCTACTGGTCGACGCCGAAAGGCTCGACGCTCGACTCGGCGCTGGGCAAGGCGCAGGGCTCCGGCAGACACAAGCCGTGGCTGACGACCCGCAACCTCAACACCCTCGAGAAGCTGCGGTAGGTCCGACAGTTCAGGCGCCCGAGAGCCGCCCCGCGAGCGCGACGACGGTGCGGCGCGGCGCGAACCGTTCCGCCCAGGCGGCGACCTTGTTGCCGGTGCCCGAGATGACGCTGCCGGGGCCGTTCGGCTTGTCGAGCGTCTTCATCGCGAGCGCCACGACATCGGCCGGGGTCTGCCGCCGCGACCCGAACTGCTCGTCGTTGCCGGCGATCGCGAAGAAGTCGGTGCCGGTGGCGCCGGGGGAGAGGGCGAGCACTCGCAGCCCGCTGTGCCGGGCCTCGAACCAGAGCGCCTCGGTGAAGCTCAGCACGAACGCCTTCGTCGCGCCGTAGACCGCCATCTTCGGGATCGGCTGGTACGCGGCGACGCTCGCGACGGTGACGAGCGCCCCCGTCCCGGCGGCGAGCATCGACGGATAGAACTGCCGCACGACGTCGACGAGACCGGCGACGTTGAGCGCGATCTCCTCGGCGATGCGCTCGGGATCCTCGCTCTCGAACGTGCCGAAGGTGCCGAAGCCGGCGTTCGCGACCACCGTGTCGACGGTCACCCCGAGCCCCTCGATCGAGGCGGCGAGGGCGGCAGCGGGTCGCGGCTGGGCGAGATCGGCCGGGATGACGTGCACCGTCGAGTCGTGGGCATCCCGCAGCTCCGCGGCCAACTGCTCGAGCTTGTCGGCGCGCCGGGCGACGAGCACGAGGTCGGCGCCGCGGGCGGCGAGTTGCCGGGCGAACTCCGCCCCGATGCCCGAGCTCGCGCCGGTGACGAGGGCGGTGGTGCCGCGGTGATCGAGAGTCATGGGTCGAGTCTGCACCCCGTGGCAACGCGTATCTGCCCAGGGCGAACATGGCAGTGGGCCCTGTCGAGTGCCAAGTAGATTCGACCTCGGAATCAAGCGAATGGAGCTTCCCCACATGGCCGACTCAGCATTCCCGCCGAGCGTCTTCGACCGCCTGCTCAAGGACCGCATCATCTGGCTCGGGTCGGAGGTGCGCGACGAGAACGCGAACGAGATCGCCGCCAAGCTCCTGCTGCTCGCCGCGGAGGACGACAGCAAGGACATCTACCTCTACATCAACAGCCCCGGCGGTTCGATCACCGCGGGTATGGCGATCTACGACACGATGCAGTTCGTGCCCAACGACATCGTCACCGTCGGCATCGGGATGGCGGCCTCCATGGGCCAGCTGCTGCTCACCGCCGGCACCAAGGGCAAGCGCTACATCACCCCGAACGCGCGCGTGCTGCTGCACCAGCCGCACGGCGGATTCGGCGGCACCTCGTCCGACATCCAGACCCAGGCCGCGCTCATCCTCGACATGAAGAAGCGCCTCGCCGAGATCACCGCCGCCCAGACCGGCAAGACCGTCGAGCAGGTCAACGCCGACGGCGACCGCGACCGCTGGTTCAGCGCCCAGGAAGCCCTCGAATACGGCTTCGTCGACCACATCCGCGAGTCTGCTGCCGACGTCGTCGGCGGCGGCGGCACCAAGTAAGGACGCCATCATGGAGACCCCCACCTTCGCCGCGGCCGGCAACGCTGTGCCGTTCAACACCATGCCGCAGTCGCGCTACATCCTCCCCAGCTTCGAGGAGCGCACCGCCTACGGCTTCAAGCGCCAGGACCCCTACGCGAAGCTCTTCGAGGACCGCATCATCTTCCTCGGCGTGCAGGTCGACGACGCCTCGGCGGATGACATCATGGCCCAGCTGCTCGTGCTCGAGTCGATGGACCCCGACCGCGACATCGTCATGTACATCAACAGCCCCGGTGGTTCGTTCACGGCCATGACGGCGATCTACGACACGATGCAGTACATCCGTCCGCAGGTCATGACGGTCGTGCTCGGTCAGGCCGCCTCGGCCGCCGCCGTGATCGCCGCCGCCGGCCAGCCCGGCAAGCGTCTCGCGCTGCCGAACGCCCGCATCCTCATCCACCAGCCCGCCGTCGGCGAGGCCGGACGGGGCCAGGCGTCCGACATCGAGATCCAGGCCGCCGAGGTGATGCGTCTGCGCACCTGGCTCGAGGAGACGCTGTCGAAGCACTCCAACAAGTCGGTCGACGAGGTCAACCGCGACATCGAGCGTGACAAGATCCTCTCGGCCGACGAGGCGCTCGCCTACGGCCTCATCGACCAGGTGCTCAGCAGTCGCAAGAACCTGCCGACCGCGCTGGTCAAGTAACCCGATCCCCGAGAACGGCCGCGACCCCGAGAGGGATCGCGGCCGTTCCGCGTTTCTACGCCTCGGGCGGAGGCTGACGCCGACC